>JBFXFO010000188.1:0-6671 GCA_050178915.1 Rhizobiaceae bacterium
GATGCGGAGGCGTTCGTGGATACCGGTGCGCTGAAGCGGCTTGTCGACAAGGCGCGGCAGGCTTTCGACAAGGACCTGGCCAAGGCGCGAGCCAAGTGAACTGCGCCTTTCTTTTTCGCATCGGCATTGCGGCCATTTTCATGCCCCGTTCATGTTGGACCTGTGACGGTGGTGGCGGTGCGGGGTGGTACTGAACTGGGCTGGTGACGTCGCTTGCGACGGCCGGCCAAAGGGGAGTTTCGGGTGAACAACCTCGGCAAGATCCTGCTGCTGTCGGTGGCAACCTCGGTGATGAGCGCTGCTGGCGCGCTCGCCGCGATCCCGCAGCGCGACATCGAGAATTCCCGCCCGGCCGATGCGGCCGAGCCGCTTCAGCTGGCGCAGGCCGGCGACGTGTTCGTCTACTATGACGGGCGCGGCCGGCGCGTGCTGGTCGACCGCTGGACCGGCGAGATCATTTCCATCGAACGCCCGCGCGTGCAGGAAGATGGCCGCCGCGCCCGGCGCGAATGGCTGCGCGAGCGCGCCCGCGCCCAGCAGGAAGGCCAGCGCTGGCTGCTCGAGACGCCGGACGAGATGAGGGCCGAGCGCCGCCGCGAGTTCCAGGAGCGCGATTTCCCGCTGGAGCAGCGCGATTTCCCGCTCGCGCAGCGTGATTACCCGCTCGATGGCAATGACGACGGCGGCTATGACGATGGCGGCTATGCCGAAGCACCGGACGAGGGCTTCGCACCGCGCGACTGGAATGACGATGGTGCGCCTGAAATGGCCGGCCGCGGCGAAAACGGCCGCGTCATCATCGTCAGGCCGGGCCGGGTCGATCGCCGTTCGCTGCCGCCTGTCGCCGAACCGGGCGACGAGCAGGACATCGTCGTCGTCCCGCGCGAACGGGATCTGAATGCCGACTCGCAGGATCAGGACATTGCCGGTCTCGAAGGGCCGAACAGCGACACCACGCTGCTGCCCGCTCCGGGCGACGAGTCCAGCAGCGCCGACACCGGTCCGCTGATCGTGGACCCGCAAGTGCCGCCGCCGTCGATCGAGCCGTCGGCTCCGGCCGGCGCGCGCAAGGAAGTGGCAGAACTGCAGATCCTGCTCGACCGCTCCGGCGTTTCTCCGGGCGTCATCGACGGCCGCTTCGGCGGCAATCTCGACAAGGCGCTCGCCGCCTACGCCTCGGTG
Source organism: Rhizobiaceae bacterium (assembly GCA_050178915.1). Classification (GTDB taxonomy): domain Bacteria; phylum Pseudomonadota; class Alphaproteobacteria; order Rhizobiales; family Rhizobiaceae; genus JBFXAF01. The sequence continues at coordinate 1,183 of JBFXFO010000188.1, forward strand.
ACCGGCACCGTGCTGCGTTCGACCGACTCGGAAGGGATCAAGGCGGCGCTGGAAGCCGGCGGGCCGGCATTCGTCGACTACACGATTACTCCGGAGGACGCCGCCGGGCCCTACGTCGCATCGGTCCCTGCCGACTATGGCGACAAGGCCAAGCTGGAGCGGCTCTCCTACACCTCGGTGCCGGAGATGCTGGCCGAGCGCTTCCACATGGACGAGGGCTATCTGAAGGCTCTCAATCCCGAGGCCAATTTCAACCGGCCTGGAACCATCATCCGCGTTGCCAATGTCGGCTCGGCGGTGACGACAGAAGTCACGCGCATCATCGCCGACAAGAGCAAGAAGCAGGTGCGGGCCTATGGCGCCGATGGCCGCATGGTCGCGGCCTATCCCGCCACCATCGGCTCGTCCGAAACGCCATCGCCGAGCGGGCCGCATGCGGTGGCGCGCATCGCCTTCGATCCCGAGTACACCTACAACCCGAAGGTCAATTTCCAGCAGGGATCGAACACCAAGGTGCTGACCATCCCGCCGGGTCCGAACGGACCTGTGGGGTCGATCTGGATCGCGCTCGACCGTCCGACCTACGGAATTCACGGCACGCCCGAACCGTCGAAGATCGGCAAGGCGGAAAGCCATGGCTGCGTGCGCCTCACCAACTGGGACGCGCAGGAACTCGCCAAGCTGGTGAAGCCCGGCGTCGTGGTCGACTTCATCGAGTAGGTCGAACCGGATCCTCCCCCGACTCGGGGGGAGGGCAGCATGCGTCGTGGTCGCGTCCTTGCGCGTCGCTGGCGTGTGACCGCGGCGCGCAGGCGCGGCTAGTCTGGGGCATGAGCTCCGACTTCGCCGCCAATGTTCCGGCTCCACCTGCCGCGCCGCGCACCTTCTGCCCGCCGGAAGGCCGCCGTTTCGTCCTGATCGCGGCGATCCTCGCCTCGTCGATGGGTTTCATCGACGGGTCCGTCGTGTCGCTCGCCATGCCGGCGATCCGCGCCGATCTCGGCGCCTCGCTGGTCGATGCACAGTGGATCAGCAATGCCTACCTGCTGTTTCTCTCGGCGCTGGTGCTGATCGGCGGCGCGGCCGGCGACGTGTTCGGCGTGCGCAACATCTTCGCCGCGGGCATCGCGCTGTTCATGGTCACGTCGCTTGCCTGCGCCGTCGCTCCGGACGCCTCCACCCTGATCATCATGCGCGGGCTGCAGGGCATCGGCGCCGCGCTGATGGTGCCCGGCTCCCTCGCCATCATCGCCAAGGCGTACCCGGCCGAGACGCGCGGCCACGCTATCGGCCTGTGGGCATCGTTCTCGTCGCTGACCACCGCCTTCGGCCCGGTGATCGGCGGCATGGTGCTCTCGTTCGGCGATGCCTGGATGTGGCGGCTGATCTTCGCGATCAACGTACCGATCGGCCTGGTGGCGCTGGCAATGATCTACCTGCGCGTGCCGCAGGATCGCGCCGGCGACAGGCGCCGCCTCGACGTACCCGGCGCGCTGCTCGCCACCCTGGGACTTGGCCTGCTCGCCTGGGGCCTGACCGAGTTCGGCCTCGCGCCCGCGGACCGCATCGGTTCGCCCTGGGCAATGATCGCCGCCGGCTGCGTCGCGATGATCCTGTTCGTCGCATGGGAAATGCGGGCGAGGGCGCCGATGGTGAAGCTGGAACTGTTCCGGTCAGCCGCCTTTTCCGGCGCCAACGTCTACACGCTCGTGCTGTTCTTCGCGCTGTCGGCGGTGCTGTTCTTCCTGCCGATGACAGTCGTCTCAGCCTGGGGTGCGCCGGAGTGGCAGGCGAGCCTTCTGCTGCTGCCGCTCTCGGCCGCCATCGCGCTGCTGTCCGGATTCGCCGGGCGCTTCGCCGACCGGGTCGGTCCACGCCTGCCGCTGACGATCGGTGCGCTGTTCATGACGGTGTCCTATGCGGCGGTCGGCTTCACCATGCCGCTGATGCAGATGTGGACGGTGACGCTGCCGCTGCTCGGGCTGCAGGCGCTCGGCATGGCGATGCTGGTGTCGCCGCTGTCGGCCGCCGTGATGCTGGCGACGCCGGACGCCGACACCGGTCTGGCGTCAGGCGTCAACAACGCCGTCGCGCGTGCTGCCGGCCTGATCGCGGTGGCAGCACTCGGCGCTGTCGCGGCGATCGTGTTCGCTGCAACGGCGGGCGATGCCGGGACAGGTCTGGAGTTCGGCGCGCGGCCTGACACGGCGCTCGATCCGGCTGCCGAAACGCTGCGGGTCGCAGCCTCGAACCAGGCCTTCGCGGTGATCGCGTGGGTTTCCGCCGCGCTCTGCCTCGTGGCGGCGCTCGTCGCGTGGCTCACGCAGCCGTCATGGCGGCCCGGCGAGAAGCCGGCGCATATCCGCTGAGGCGGAAAGGCTGAACGCTATTTGTCGACGCTGGCGACCTTGAGCGAGCGGCCGTCTTCCTGCAGCAGCGCGTCGATGCGCTCGCGTTCGCGGTTGAACGCCTCGAGATCGCCGCCCTTGAGCACGCGGCCGACCGGCAGCTTGACGCGCATCGGATCGACCTTGCGGCCGTTGACGATCAGTTCGTAGTGCAGGTGGTCGCCGGTCGCGAGGCCGGTCGAGCCGACGAAGCCGATGACCTGGCCCTGGCGGACGCGGGCGCCCGGAGCAATGCCCTTCGCGATGGCGCTCTGGTGATTGTACGAGGTCTCGTAGCCATTGGCATGGCGGATGATCGTCTGCCGGCCGTAGCCGCCCGACCAGCCGGCCTTCTCGACGACGCCATTGCCCGACGCGATGATCGGCGTGCCGCGCGGCGCTGCCCAGTCGACGCCGGTGTGCATCTTCACGTAGCCGAGGATCGGATGCCGGCGGGAGCCGAAGCCGGAACGGAACTGACCGTTCGGCACGGGATTGCGCAGCAGGAACTGGCGGGCGCTGCGGCCGTCCTTGTCGAAATAGTCGACCGTGCCGTCCTCCATCTGGAAGCGGTAGAGCGTGCGCATGTTGCCGCCGAAGGTGGCCGAGACGTAGAGCAGCGCCGAATCCTCCGACACGGCATTGTTGTCGTCGGGCTGCGAGATGAACACGTCGATGCGGTCTGCCGGCGACAGCCGCGACTGGAAATCGACGTCGGCAGCGAGCAGCTTGACGAGGTCCTTCGTCATGTCGCGCGACATGCCGTAGGAATAGGCGGCGCGGTAGATGCCGTCATAGACGCTCGGCAGATTGCCGCGCACGCGCACCGCCTGATCCGACTCGTCGAAGGCGGTTGCGATCTCGGTGTTCTCGTCCTTCGGCTCGACGCCCTCGATAAAGCCGCCCTTGCCGTTGGCGGCGAAGGTCGCGCGGTGCGTCGTGCGATCGTAGACGCTGGTGCGCACGATCTCGGCGCGGTCGCCGATCACTTCGAGGCCGACGCGCAGCACGGCGCCTTCCTTCAGTGTGTCGCTGCCGAGGAAGGCGGCGAGGCCGCGTGCAATGCCCTTGGCGTCGTCGCCGCCATAACCTGAATCGGCGAGCGTATCCTCGATGGTGGCCTCGTCGGTCACCGGGATGACTTCCTCGGCGTAGACCGGCTTGTCCTCTTCCTGCGCATGGCGCGAGGAAACCGTCATGTTCTCGGGCACGATGCGCACGCCGTAAGGCGCCTCGATCGTGTCGGTGGCGAGCGCGCTCGAGAAGCGCTGCGGGTCGACATAGTGAAGTGCGGCGACCTGTACCGCGCCTTCCGTCAGTTCCGCACCGGTGGCGCGCACGACGCTTTCCACCTCGTCGGCGGAAAGCGTGCCGCGCTCGTCGAAGTCGGCGGTCTCGAGCGGGAAGTCGATGGTCCTGAGGCTCATCTCGCTCTCGACCTTGGCGCCATAGATCTGCGTGCTGGTGAGCGCAGGCGCGCCGGTCGCGGCGGGATTGGTGTCGCCCTCGGCGAAGACGGTGAGCGGGTCGAAGGCCGGATAGGTGCGAGTCGTCGTGTGGCCGGCGGCGAGCGCCATTTTGATATGCACGAACGGCATCGTGCGGATCACGTCGCGGTCGCCGACCCGGCTGACCGTGGACAATTCCATGCGACGGCGATCGCGGGCACGCGCCACCTGGCGCATCTGCGCGACGCGCGCGGTCTTGGCTTCCTCGCCCATCGCGCCGCTTTCGGGCGCGACTTCGAGCGTGGCGATTTCGGGAGGCGTGGCCAATTGCTCCCGGCCGTCGAGCGCGCCGAGCAGGGCGACGCCCATCAGGACGGCGGAGGTGACACCCGTGAGAAATGTGCCGGAAAGCCAGCGCGCGGAAATCTCGCGACGATCCGGCGGGCCGCTGCGCCCGTCCGCGATCAGCGGCGGCTCGTTACCGAGCTCGGCAGCTATCGTCTGCTCGACTTCCTGCATGCGGTAGGGCGGCTTCCCCTTGCCTTCACTGCTGTTTGTTGTTGGCCGCGACGATTGCCCGTCGCGGCGCGCGAAGTCAACCAAAGCGAGGATCCCCCTCGCGCTGCGCGCGCGCCCCGGTGCAAGCCACATATAAAGCACCGGCCCCATGCGCACGACGCGTGCAGGTTTGCGATTGGTTTGCGGCCGCAATGCGGCCCGTTTGCGATGCCGGCCAGCTGCTGGAGAACGCGCGCCGCCGCACCTATATAGAGGGAGCCGACATCACCGTCAGACGGGACGGCGATGCTGCCCCAGGGGCATTCCGCAGCGTATGCGGGTTCGTCGCAAAAAATTCAAAAAACCCCGAAATCGTTGTTGACAGTTCGAAGGGTCGCCGACTATATACGCCTCACCAACGACAGCGGCGACGCTGCTGGCGACGAAGAAGTTCGCTTCTGAAAGTCAAGAGTTGGACGAAATCAAGAGAGCCGCGAGAGCGACACTCACCGGGCAAGAAGCCAAAGGCTGACCGGCCCACGACAACGCGTTTGCGCTGTCTGTTCTTTGAAAACTGAATATTGAAGAAAGAGAAACGTGGGCGGCAGAGTCTGCTGAACCTCAGGACCCGCAAGGGAAATGAAGTTCGAACGAGACTTTGGCGGATCACGTTTCGAGAGAATAAGTCTACCGAGACGCGCATCGCTTCGGCGATGAGTTGTCTAGGTGTGAATGTTCTCGTCAATTCGATGCGTGACCAGATCGCGGATGCCTAGCATTCGCGACGAACAAGCCAAATCAAAGTCTTTTCAACTTGAGAGTTTGATCCTGGCTCAGAACGAACGCTGGCGGCAGGCTTAACACATGCAAGTCGAGCGCCCCGCAAGGGGAGCGGCAGACGGGTGAGTAACGCGTGGGAATCTACCTAGCTCTGCGGAATAGCTCCGGGAAACTGGAATTAATACCGCATACGTCCTTCGGGAGAAAGATTTATCGGAGTTAGATGAGCCCGCGTTGGATTAGCTAGTTGGTGGGGTAATGGCCTACCAAGGCGACGATCCATAGCTGGTCTGAGAGGATGATCAGCCACACTGGGACTGAGACACGGCCCAGACTCCTACGGGAGGCAGCAGTGGGGAATATTGGACAATGGGCG
>JBFXFO010000189.1:0-6610 GCA_050178915.1 Rhizobiaceae bacterium
AGAGGGCGAGTCGCAAGAAGCGTTCGCTCAACGGATAGAACATCTGCGCAAAGATGCCTTTAAGGTGACAACCTCAATAGTTGGCGGCCCGGATGAGCAGACAGCTTACGGAGAGACCGACGAGATTTTCAGCTCTAAGAATCTTCCTACGCCGATAAAGACGATATATTTCACCAATACCACAGCATATCGACGGAATGCATCCAACACCGACCCAGGGAATCGATTCAGCGTTTGGCTTGACTTCGGAAAACCAGCGCTCTTCGAACCGCACGCCGTTTCTGAGCCAACACCAAACAACAGCAGAGCCACAGTGGCGGGGCGGGACGTTGGATTCTTTCGCGCGGTTCAGAACATTGTTAGAGGCGGCTTGAGCAGCAAACGCCAGTGGTATGCATTCATTCATCGGCGAATGATCTACGATGCTGGGCTTTGGTTCGTAGCAGCACCGTACTCAATATACATAATATGGATGAATATTGAAAGATATTTGCCTTTAGGGAGCAGATACGAAAGCCTTCGCGTTCCAGCCTACATTTATGGCTTGGCTATATCACTCATACTTTATCGAGCGCTCACGGGATACTTGAAATGGGCCTATCCAGTAAACGTGCTAGACGAAAATAGCGACCGAGCAACTAAGCATCGGATTTTCTTGGCGACGATCATCTTCGGATTCCTCGCGTCTGGCATCAAATCAATTGTTGAGCTCGTTGGGGGAAGCTTGGTCCCGTAGCATTCGCCCGCCTTTGGCCGATTTTCGGGTTCAAGATGTAGGTCTGGCGGCGAAATGATCAAAAGGAGGATATCTGCGTCACTCCTGCTCGCCGCGACCTTAGTGGCATCGCAAGTTGCGTTCGCCGAGGATGACGGCCTGCTCGGCTTCCTCGCCGGCGACTACACCATCGTCGGGCGCGAGCCGGGTGACGGCCCCGCCTATGCCGGCACGGCCACCATCGCCGCGTCAGGCGATGGGCTGCTGCTGCAACGGTCGCGCGATGGCAAGTCGATCAAGGCCGAGGGCAAGCTGGAGGTGCCGTCGCCACCCGGCGAAGGACAGGTGCTGAATTTCCGCTGGTCCGGGCCTCAGCCGATGCTGCTCAGCTGCCTCATCGGTTCCGACCTCGACAACTATGCGCGCCTCACCTGCCTGTGGGGGCGCGCCGACCAGCCGGGCGAAAAGCCCGGCCTGGAGGCGATGTTCGCGGTGAAGTAGGCGCCGACAGGCGCCTGCCTAGGCAAAGGTGCCGTGGCAGTGCTTGTACTTCTTGCCGGAGCCGCAGGGGCACGGCTCGTTGCGGCCGACACGGCCCCAGCTGAGCGGGTTCTTCGGATCGCGCTCTTCCGCCGGCACGACGCCCTGCGCAGGCACCAGCGTTGCAGTGCCGGCGCCGCCGCCAAAGCCCTCGCCGAAATCGTCCTCGCCGGTGGTTCCGTCGATGTGGCTGCCAAAGGCTTCCGGCGCTTCCAGCGGCGGCGCTTCGGCAGCCTGACGCACCAGCTCGACGCGCATCAGCTGCGCGGTGACGACCTGGCGCAGATTGGTCAGCATCGACTGGAACAGCTCGAACGCCTCCTGCCGGTACTCCTGCAGCGGGTCGCGCTGGGCGTAGCCGCGGAAGCCCACGACCGAACGCAGGTGGTCGAGGTTGACGAGATGCTCGCGCCACAGCTGGTCGAGCGTCTGCAGCAGGACCGAGCGCTCGACATAAGCCATGATCTCCGGGCCGAAGCGCGTCGCTCGGTCGGTGGCCGCCGCGTCCGCCGCCTCGGTGATGCGGGCATGGATGTCCTTCTCGTCGATGCCCTCTTCCTTGACCCACTCGTCGATCGGCAGGTCGAGGTTGAGGCTCTGCGCAACGCCTTCCTTCAGGCCGGCGGCATTCCACTGCTCGGCATAGGCGTTTTCGGGGATGTTCTTGCTGACGAGATCCTCGATCACGTCGGCGCGCATCTCGGCCACGGTCTCGGACAGGTTCTCGCCATCCATCAGTTCGATGCGCTGTCCGAACACGACCTTGCGCTGGTCGTTCATGACGTCGTCGAACTTGAGCAGATTCTTGCGGATGTCGAAGTTGCGCGCCTCGACCTTCTTCTGCGCCTTCTCCAGCGCCTTGTTGATCCACGGATGCGTGATCGCCTCGTCTTCCTTGAGGCCGAGCGTGCGCAGCATGCCGTCCATGCGCTCCGACCCGAAGATGCGCATCAGGTCGTCCTGCAGCGACAGGTAGAACTTCGAGCGGCCGGGATCGCCCTGCCGGCCCGAACGGCCGCGCAGCTGATTGTCGATGCGGCGGCTCTCGTGACGCTCGGTGGCGAGCACGTAGAGGCCGCCGGCGGCGAGCGCCTTTTCCTTCAGCTGCTTGACGTCCTCGCGGATCGCCTGCTCGCGCTGGTCGCGCTCCGGGCCCGGCTCGACGCCGGCAAGCTCATGCGCGATGCGCATGTCGACATTGCCGCCGAGCTGGATGTCGGTGCCGCGGCCGGCCATGTTGGTGGCGATCGTCACCGCGCCGGGGCGGCCGGCCTGCGCCACGATCTGCGCTTCCTGCTCATGGTGGCGGGCGTTCAGCACCTGGAAGTCCTTGACGCCTTCCTGCCGCAGACGCCCGGCCAGCTGCTCGGACTTCTCGATCGACACCGTGCCAACGAGGATGGGCTGGCCCTTGGCGCTGACTTCCTTGATCTCGCGGACGATGGCCTTGTACTTCTCCTCGGCCGTCCGGTAGACCTCGTCGTCCTGGTCGATGCGCTTGACCGCGACGTTGGTCGGGATCTCGACCACTTCGAGGCCGTAGATGTTGCCGAACTCCTCGGCTTCCGTCGCCGCCGTGCCGGTCATGCCGGCAAGCTTCGAATACATGCGGAAATAGTTCTGGAAGGTGATCGAGGCGAGCGTCTGGTTCTCCGGCTGGATCGCCACATGCTCCTTCGCCTCCAGCGCCTGGTGCAGGCCTTCCGAATAGCGGCGGCCGGGCATCATGCGGCCGGTGAATTCGTCGATGATGACGATCTCGTTGTTGCGGACGATGTAGTCCTTGTCCTTCTGGAACAGCCGGTGCGCCTTGAGCGCGTTGTTCACGTGATGGACCATGGCGACGTTCTCGACGTCGTAGAGGCTTTCGCCCTTGAACAGGCCGGCCTCCGCCAGCAGGCCTTCCAGCTTTTCGGTGCCGCCTTCGGTGAAGGTCGCCGTGCGCTGCTTCTCGTCGACCTCGTAGTCATCCTTGTTGAGCTTGAGGATGAAGGTGTCGACCGTGTTGTACATCTCGGAGCGGTCCTCGAGCGGACCGGAGATGATGAGCGGCGTGCGCGCCTCGTCGATGAGGATCGAGTCCACCTCGTCGACGATGGCGTAGTGATGGCCGCGCTGCACCATCTGCGCGCGCTCATACTTCATGTTGTCGCGCAGATAGTCGAAGCCGAGTTCGTTGTTGGTGCCGTAGGTCACGTCGCACGCATAGGCCGCGCGGCGCTCTTCGTCGGAGAGGCCGTGCACGATGACGCCGGTGGTGAGGCCGAGGAAGCCGTAGACGCGGCCCATCCACTCGGAGTCGCGCTTGGCCAGGTAGTCGTTGACGGTGACGACATGCACGCCCTTGCCGGAGAGCGCGTTGAGATAGACCGGCAGGGTGGCGACCAGCGTCTTGCCTTCGCCGGTCCGCATCTCGGCGATCGAGCCGCTGTCCAGCACCATGCCGCCCATCAGCTGCACGTCGAAGGGGCGCAGGCCGAGCACGCGTTTTGCGGCCTCCCGCACCACCGCGAAAGCCTCCGGCAGCAGTTCCTCGTTGGAGGCGCCAGCGGCGATCTTTTCCCTGAATTCGTCGGTCTTGGCGCGCAGCTCCGCGTCGGAGAGAGCCGATATCTTCGGCTCCAGCGCGTTCACCATCGCGGCGCGGGGCCGCATGCCCTTCACGCGCCTGTCGTTGGAGGAACCGAAAATCTTGCGGGCGATACCGCCGAGACCGACCATGCGAAGGGGCCTTTCGAGCTTCAACCGCGACATTGTCGCCGGCAGGCCTGCCGGGCGTACATGGCGGATTCGCCAGTGAAAAAAGCGTCCAGAAATCGCTTCTGGACGCAAAGACGATGGACAGATAAGAGGGGGCACCATCGATGTCAACGCCGGCTGCCCGCCCGCGACGCCGTGTGATTCGGCCATTTCCCATGCTGTTCGCAGCACTTCCCCGACAAACGGAGAGTTCCGTCATGCCTTCCCATTTCCGCACCCGACTGGCTGCCTGCGGCGTCGCCTTCGGATTGCTCGCCGGCGCTGCGCTGGCGCAGGAGACTGCGCCGGCCGCACCCGCCGCCGACCCGGCGGCCGTGGTGGCGAGCGTCAACGGCAAGCAGATCACCGAAGGCGACATCACGCTGGCACTGGAGGAACTGGGCCAGCAGTTCGGACAATTGCCCGAGGAACAGCGCCGCGCCGCGGCGCTTTCGGCGCTGATCGAGATCCACCTGATGGCAGGCGAGGCCACCGCCAAGGGCATCGACAAGGATCCGACCTTCCAGCGTCGCCTGGCGCTGCTGCAGGGCCGCGCCCTGCATGCCGCCGTCATCGACGAGGAGATTGCCGGCAAGATCACCGAGGAAGACGTGCGCGCCCGCTACGACCGCTACGTGTCGGAGATGCCGCCGGTGAACGAGGTGAAGGCAAGCCATATCCTCGTGAAAACGAAGGAAGAGGCCGACGCCATCGTCAAGCGCCTCGACGCCGGCGAGGACTTCGCCACCATCGCCAAGGAGCTGTCGCAGGATCCGGGCTCGGGCGCCAATGGCGGCGATCTCGGCTATTTCGGCCCCGGCCAGATGGTGCCGGAGTTCGAGAAGGCGGCCTTCGCCCTGGAAGTCGGCCAGTACACCAAGGAGCCGGTGCAGAGCCAGTTCGGCTGGCACATCATCAAGGTCGAGGACAAGCGCCAGCAGCAGCCGCCGGCATTCGAGGACGTGAAGGAGCAGGTGCGCTCGCTCGTCCTGCGCGAACGCTACGTGGCGCTGCTCAAGACGCTGCGCGAGGGCGGCTCGGTCGAGATCACCGATCCGGCCCTGAAGGCCGCGGTCGACGGGGTCGACAAGGCGCAGTAGGCGCCGGAGCAGCAAGATTTGAGCGGTCTTGCGTCCGCAATGGCGTCAGACCGGACAATCGAAAGGGCGGGCTTCGGTCCGCCCTTTTTGTTGGGCGACAGGCCGTCGCTGCCTCAGCGCATCAGATCGACTGTCGCATAGATCAGGATGAGGCCGGGGACCAGCATCGCCAGCGCCATCAGCAGATAGACGCTCCAGGTGATCCAGTCCGGCCGGGGCTGCCTCGCCAGCTTCGGCGCAGACATTCCGGCAATCCGGGAGGCGTGTTCGAAATTGTCGTCGCTGACCGCCAGCCAGCGGCGGATGGAAATCTCGCGCCCGAACGAGAACGCGATGCCGAACAGGCCGAGCGTGATGACCAGCACGCCGATGGCGAACAGCACGTAGAGGTTGGGATCGGGGCGGGCATAGATCGCCGCGAACAGCACGAACGACAGCGACGTGAACGTGACCAGCCCCACGTCGACGGTCGCGCGCACGATGTCGTTGTGCCGCGCCCGCAGCGCGTATTCGGTACCGATCTTGAGGTGCAGTTCGGCCTGCGCCATGGCGCCCGCTGCCGGTTCATTTCCCGCCGGCGCCAGTTGCGCCGGCGAACGCAAATTGTCAGCCATCGGTCCCACCCTCCCCCGAAGAAAGGACCGTAGACCGGTCAGGCCGCCTTCGGCCAGTACTTCTTCGACGCGATCCGCGCGCCTTCGGCGAGCGCGCCGAGCTTGGCATAGATGACATCCGGATCGACGCCTCCCATGCCGACATGGATGGAGAAACCGCAATCGACCCCCGCCACGACATTCTCGCGGCCGCACAGATTGGCGTAGCGGTCGATGCGCTGCGCGATCACCTCGGGATGCTCGATGTAGTTCGACTGCGGCTCGATCACGCCGGGCACGATCACCTTGCCCTCGGGCAGCTTGTTGTTCTCGAACAGCTGCCATTCATGCGCGTGGCGCGGGTTGGCAGCCTCGACCAGATAGGCGTGCGGCTTGGCCTTCCACATCAGGTCGACCACGTCGGCGAGCGGCAAGTCGCAATGGTGCGGGCCCGGATAGTTGCCCCAGCACATATGCATGCGCAGCTGCTCGGCCGGGATGTTGCGAACCGCGTGGTTGAGCGCCTCGATGTGGATCTGGAACACCTTGCGGAAGTCGGTCAGGCTGGCGTCCTGGTAGTGCACGTGCCGGCCCATGGCGAGATCGGGGCAGTCGAGCTGCACCAGCGCGCCGGAAGCGGCGATCGCCTCGTACTCGTGCTGCATTGCGTCGGCGATGGCGAAAACATACGCCTCGTGCGTCGGGTAGTATTCGTTCTTGAAGAAGAAGGAGATGACGCCCGGCGAAGCCGCGGCGGTGAAGATGCCATGCGCGCCGGCCTTCTTCGCCGAGGCGCTCAGGCGATCCATGTCGTGCTTGGCGGCGTCGAAATCGGAGACCGCGATTGGCGCGTTGCAGCCGGGCGTGCGGCGATACTTGCGTCCCGGATCGCCGGTGACGCGTGCTGCGACCTTCGGGAAATC
>JBFXFO010000190.1:0-6516 GCA_050178915.1 Rhizobiaceae bacterium
GGTCGGCAACCCCGTCTTCGACCGCGAACTGCTGAAGCTGCACGCGCGCTCGATGATCCACAGCGCGGCGGCCATCCCCGTGCTGGTGCTGCTGGTCGTCGCTGGCGGCCTGTTCGCCGGCATGGCATCCGAACTGCTGACATGGGCGCTCGTCACGGTCGCGCTCTATTCCGGCCTCGCCATCATGGCGCGCCGCGTGGAGCGTGCCGAAACCGCGGACATCGACGTCGCCGCCACGCGCCGATATTTCCTGATCGCGCATTTCGTCAGCGGTCTGGGCTGGGCCTATTTCGCTTCGCTCGGCTGCTCCGACTGCCAGGTTGATCAGCTGCCGGTGGCAAAGGCGGTCGTGCTGCTGCTCGCCATCGCCGCCACCGCGCTCATCGCCTCGTCGCTGCGCGGCTCGCTGATCACGACCTTCATCGTGCCGGTGGCGGCGTTTGCCGGCCTTGCCTCGCGCACCTGGACGCCTATCGAACTGCTGATGATCGGCCTGCTGGGCGTTTCGCTCGCTTTTTTCGCCTACGTCGCTGGCCAACTGAACAAGTCGACCCTCAACCTGCTCTCCTTCCGCACCGAGAAGGACGGGCTGATCGCCGAACTGGAGACGGCGAAGTCGATGTCGGACGAGGCGCGCCACCGCGCCGAGGATGCGAACCTCGCCAAGTCGCGCTTCCTCGCTTCCATGAGCCATGAACTGCGTACGCCGCTCAATGCCATTCTTGGCTTCTCGGAAGTGATGGCCAAGGAAGTGCTCGGTCCGATGGAGAACAGCACGTACCGTGAGTATGCCGGCGACATTCATGCGTCAGGCCAGCACCTGCTCAACCTGATCAACGAGATCCTCGACCTGTCGCGTGTCGAGGCCGGCCGCTACCAGCTCAACGAAGAGCCGGTCACGCTGCTGTCGATCGCCGAGCAGTGCTGCCACATGATGGAGCTCAAGGCGCGCAACAAGGACATCCGCATTGTCCAGCAGTTCGAGCCGTCGCTTCCGCGTGTCTTCGTCGACGAGCGCGCCGTCCGCCAGATCACGCTCAACCTCATATCCAACGCCGTGAAGTTCACGCCAACCGGCGGCGAAATCCGCGTGCGTGTGGGCTGGACGGCCGGCGGCGGCCAGTACATTTCCGTCAAGGACAACGGCCCCGGCATCCCGGAGGACGAGATCCCGGTCGTGCTGTCGGCCTTCGGCCAGGGCTCCATCGCCATCAAGAGCGCCGAACAGGGCACCGGCCTCGGCTTGCCGATCGTGCAGGGCCTGCTTGCCATGCACGGCGGTGACTTCCAGCTTCGCTCCAAGCTGCGCGAGGGCACCGAGGCCATCGCCATCTTCCCGCCGAGCCGCGTCATGGACGAACTGCCCGCGATGCCGACGCCGGCGGTCGCCAGCAGCCGAAGGCGTTAGCGATACGCGGCCGCCAGCCCCGAGTGCACCAGCGCAGCGGCGCGCACCATGCCGGCCGCGATGCCGGCGCCGACGCCCTCGCCATGCGCCAACCGAAGGTCGGCCAGCGGCTTCAGCCCCATCTCGGCCGCCAGCCTCGTCTGCCCCGGTTCGCCGGATGTGCTGGCGAGCACGCAATGGTCGAGCGCACCCGGCTGCGCAACGTGCAGCACCGCAGCCGACGCCGTTGCCGCGAAACCGTCAAGGATGACCGGCACGTTCTGCATGCGCGCGGCCAGCACCGCGCCCGCGATGGCCGCAAACTCGCGCCCGCCGACGCGGCGGAGCGCTTCGAGCGGGTCAGAGAGGTTTCCGCCATGCAGGTCGAGCGCGCGGTCGACGGTCTCGGCCTTGCGCGCAACCATCCGCGCATCGGCACCGGAGCCCGGCCCGACCCAATCGGCGCCCCGGCCTCCGAACAGCGCCGCCGCAAGTGCCGCAGCGACGGTGGAATTGCCAACGCCGATGTCGCCCACCGCCACAAGGTCGGTGCCGCCGGCGAGCGCCTCCATGCCGAACGCCATGGTGGCGGCGCAGCCGCGCTCGTCCAGCGCCGCGTCCTCGGCGATGTCGGCCGTCGGCAGGTCGAGAGCCAGGTCGAACACCTTGAGCCCGAGATCGTGCGCGATGCAGACCTGGTTGATCGCAGCGCCGCCGGCCGCGCAGGCTTCCACCAGCGCAGCGGTGTCGCTGGACAGGCGCGGCGAGACGCCGCGCGCCGCCACGCCATGATTGCCGGCGAAGATCGCCACCAGCGGGCGGTTCACCGCCGGCGCCCTGCCCGACCACGCGGCCAGCCAGCCGGCCAGCTCGGCGATCCGCCCGAGCGACCCGGATGGCCGTTCCACCCGCCCGAACACACGCTGCACGGCGCCCCGCGCCGCTTCGTCCGGATCGGGAAGTTGGCGCAGCAACGCGCGAAAATCGTCAAAAGGCAGTGCGGAGGTCATTTTCGGCAGGCATCCTGTTTGCGACGCACCTTCTGGCAGGGCCTTGCATTGGTCACAAGCCTGCATCATCTGGAACGGGTGCACTGAAGAGGCCGGATGTCCGCCATCGAATCCCCCTGCATCCTCGTCTGCTCGATCGACATGAAGACGGGCTACTGCTTCGGCTGCGGCCGTACGCGCGACGAGATATCGGAGTGGCTGACGATGACGCCGCAGACGCGCCGCGACGTGATGGCGATGCTGCCTGCCCGACTGGAAACGGTCGAACGCCGGCCTCGCCGCGAGACGCGGCGAGCCCGCATGGCGCGGGAGCGCAGCGAAGGATGAAGCTGTCGCGCGTGCTGTGGCTGCTGCTGGCGTTTGCTGGCGCTACGGCGCTTTTCTACCTGCTGGTGGAGGGCGGCGACGAAGCCCTGGGCACCACCGACACTCCGCGTCTCGTCTACCTCGCCATCCTCGGCACCGTCGTGGCCGCCAGCGTGCTCGGCTCCGGCATCCCGATCGGCACGATGGCGCGCAACCTGGCGGCCTGGCTTGCCATCGCGCTGGTGCTTGTCGCCGGTTACCAGTACCGCTACGAGTTGCAGGACGTCGCCAGCCGCGTCACCGGCGGTGCCATCCCCGGCAGCCCGCTCTCCATCACGGCTTCGAGCGGGCACGTGAGTGTCAGGCTCGACAAGGGTCCGGACGGGCATTTCGAGGCCCGCGCCTCGATCAATGGCAGCGTGATCCGTGTCCTGGTCGATACCGGCGCAACCGCCACGGTTCTGACCACCGCCGACGCCAGCGCGATCGGCATCGACGTGTCGAAACTCGCTTTCGCCGTGCCGGTTGCCACTGCCAACGGCCAGGCGCTCGCCGCTCGCGCAATTGCCGGCGAGATCACGATCGGGGCCATCCAGAGGCGCAACCTGCCGGTGCTTGTCGCCAATGCAAGCGCGCTCGACCGCAGCCTGCTCGGCATGAATTTCCTCGGCACGCTCTCCGGCTTCGACGTGCGCGGCGACCGCATGATCCTCTACGACTGAACGCAGCGTTCATCGGATCGGACGGCCGCGAGCCGATTTCGGCGTGGCGTATCGCGCGCTGCCTTCCTAGATAGCGGCAAAGCAAATAGGCACCGCCGCATCATGACCAAGAAAATCGGCTTCCTCTCCTTCGGCCACTGGAATCCCTCGCCGCAGTCCGGCACGCGTTCCGGCGCCGATGCGCTGCTGCAGTCGATCGACCTCGCCGTCGCCGCGGAAGAGCTCGGCGCCGACGGTGCCTATTTCCGCGTCCACCACTTCGCCCGCCAGCTCGGGTCGCCCTTCCCGCTGCTCGCCGCGGCAGGCGCGAAAACCAGCCGCATCGAGCTCGGCACCGCCGTCATCGACATGCGCTACGAGAACCCGCTCTATATGGCCGAGGATGCCGGCGCCGCCGACCTCATCGCCGGCGGCCGCCTGCAGCTCGGCATCAGCCGTGGATCGCCCGAGCAGGTCATCGATGGCTGGCGCTACTTCGGCTACCAGCCGGGCGAAGGCGAGACCGACGCCGACATGGCGCGGCGCAACGCCGAGATCTTCCTGGAAGTGGTCAAGGGCAACGGCTTCGCGCAGCCGAACCCGCGTCCGATGTTCCCCAACCCGCCCGGCATGCTGCGCATCGAGCCCTATTCCGAAGGCCTGCGCGAACGCATCTGGTGGGGTGCCGCCACCAACGGCACCGCCGAATGGGCGGCCAGGCTCGGCATGAACCTGCAGAGCTCGACGCTGAAGTTCGACGAGGGCGGCAAGCCGTTCCACGTCCAGCAGGCCGAACAGATCCGCCTGTTCCGCGCCGCCTGGAAGGAGGCCGGCCATGCGCGCGAGCCGCGCGTCTCGGTCAGCCGCTCGATCTTTGCGCTGATGAACGACAAGGACCGCGCCTATTTCGGCGGCAGCGGCAGCCAGGACCATTTCGGCTACATCGAGCCGCAGAAGATGGCGGTGTTCGGCCGCTCCTATGCGGCTGAGCCGGACGTGCTCGTGAAGGAGTTGCAGGGCGATGAGGCGATCGCCGAGGCGGACACGCTTCTTCTGACGGTGCCGAACCAGCTCGGCGTCGACTACAATGCGCACGTGATCGACTCGATCCTGAAGCACGTGGCGCCGGCGCTCGGCTGGCGCTGAGGCCTACGCGGCGACGCCCTCGGCCGCGAAGTCGATGGCCGCGAAGGCGGCCATCAAAACCTCCGGCCCGGCACCGGGCCGGGTCGCGTCGGTGGATAGAATCTGCCGGTAGCGGCGCGCGCCCGGAAGCCCTTGGAACAGCCCCACCATGTGACGCGTCACGTGATGCAGCCGGCCGCCGCGTTCCATGTGCGCGGCAGCATACTGGGCCATTGCTTCGATGATCGCAGACCAGTCGGGCGGCACCGCCGGCTCGCCGTAGAGGCGTGCATCCGCCTCGGCCAGCAGCGCCGGGTTCTGGTACGCAGCGCGTCCGAGCATCACGCCATCGACGTGATGGAGGTGCCCTACTGCTTCATCCAGCGTGCGAATGCCGCCATTGATGCCAATGAATCGATTCGGGTTTTCCGCCTTCAGCTGGTACACGCGGCCGTAATCCAGCGGCGGGATGTCACGATTTTCCTTCGGCGATAGTCCTTCCAGCCACGCCTTGCGTGCATGCACCCAGAGCGCGTCCGCGCCAGCAGCCCAGACGGAATGCGCCAGCGCATCTAGGGCCGGGCCGGTGTCCTGCTCGTCGACGCCGATGCGGCACTTCACCGTCACCGGCACATCCACGACTGCCTTCATGGCCTCGACGCAGCGCGCAACCAAGTCAGGCGTGCGCATGAGGCAGGCCCCGAACGTGCCCGACTGCACTCGGTCCGACGGGCAGCCGACGTTCAGATTGATCTCGTCATAACCCCCGTCGGCGCCGATCCGTGCCGCTTCCGCCAGCTTTGCCGGGTCAGAGCCGCCCAGTTGCAGCGCGACCGGATGCTCGGCCGCGTCGAAGCCGAGCAGCCGCTCGCGCACGCCGTGGATCGCGGCATCGGCGACAACCATCTCGGTGTAGAGCAGCGCCCGGCGCGTCAGCAGCCGATGCAGGAACCGGCAATGCCGGTCCGTCCAGTCCATCATCGGGGCGATGGAAAGGCGGGGAGCCGCTGGCTGCCGATCTCTTTCGTACAATTTCACACGCTTGCAGCCTATTCAATCTTGCAGATCTTTGTAAAGCGATTCCGCGATTTGCACGGTTTTGCAGGGGTTTGGCACGACGGATTCGTACTCAACCTAGGAAAAGTCGTACCATGGGGACTATAGTCACAAGGCGCCGCAAGGACGGCCCGGTGGCATATACGGCGCAAATCCTTCGAAAAAAAGGGAGCACGATCGTATGGCGCGAAGCAAAGACATTCGATCGTCAGCGCGAGGCGTCGGCCTGGATTCGCTACAGAGAGAACGAACTTGATCAGCCGCCACTTTCTCGGACGCCATGGCGGGCCGAATGACTGAACTCGCCCTTCCCATCGTGCACTCCGTTCGTTGCTGTCGCCGTTCCCAATCCTGCCGGCACGCCGGCGCCGAGAATGCGCTCCCTGACCGGCTGGGAGTCCCTGAAGTACCTCACCCGCGTGGTCCTGCCGATCAAGCTGGTGCTGCTGGGCGTGGTCATCATCTGCTTCCTCTCCTCATCTGACCCGCGCTTCGCGTGGGGCCCGATCAGTGAGGGCGGTTCGAAACGATAACCTTGCTCGAACCGATCTGACGCTTTCGCGGCTGGCATTCCTACTAGCGAAACTGAAGTCAGCTTTGCGCCCCCATTTCAGCCGTTTGGGCTGACTGTGTAGACCCCAGAAGTCACCATTGCTGAAGGTCGGCGGACGGCCGCTGGCGCATCCCGATGACGTAGCGGCCGCCAGTCGGCAGCGCTCGATGCGCACTGGCATCGTTTCCGACGGTGTCATCGACGAAAACCACAAGCAGATTGCGGGAGACGATCAGGAATTCGCTGTCGCCTTCGGCACCAAAGTGGGTCCGAGCAGTGATCAACAAGAGCCGGACTTCCGAGACGGTGTCTGCTCGGGGATAGCAAATCCTGTCTCGAAATCGCGGTGGCGGCCGCTCCCAGGATGGGTCGCGACCG
>JBFXFO010000191.1:0-4403 GCA_050178915.1 Rhizobiaceae bacterium
ACCGGGGCGACTGTATCAGATGCCGAGATGTCCACAATTCACCCTGCTCTGGACGGGCGGGACGAGGCGGCCGTGAACATTGGGGAAAATGCCGCATTGCAATCGCCCGATGACGGGCGCATCCAAAGAGGGCATCTCCAAGCCATTGAAATAAGGTCTGTTTCGCGATTTTCCCCGCAGTTCACATGTTTCTGTCCGCGGCCAGTGGCTGCGGCTCGCGTTGGAGATCTGTCGGCGATCGTCGGCGCGATGTGAATTACCGACTCTCACAGAGTCTTAGAATCAAAAGATTCTCTCTCTATGATTTGTTTTATTGGAGATGGTCCTGGGAGGCTGCGGAATGACCGCGAGGAAGAAGGTCCTCGACGTGCTGAGCGGCCAGTCCGTCTTCCCGCCTCCGGTATGGATGATGCGGCAGGCAGGACGCTATCTGCCCGAGTATCGTGAAACGCGGCGACAGGCCGGAAGTTTCCTCGACCTCTGCTACAATCCCGACCTCGCCGTCGAAGTGACACTGCAGCCGATCCGCCGCTTTGGCTTTGATGCGTCGATCCTGTTTTCGGACATCCTCGTGGTACCGCATGCGCTCGGCCGCGATCTTCGCTTTGAGGAGGGTGTGGGACCGCTGATGACGCCGATTGATGCTGCCGGCATCGACCGTCTCGACGTCTCGCGTTTTCACGATCATCTGGCGCCGGTCTACGAGACGGTCAGGCGCCTGCGGCGCGAATTGCCATCCGAAACGACGCTGATCGGCTTTTGCGGAGCGCCGTGGACGGTGGCGACCTACATGCTTGCCGGAAAAGGCAGCCCGGATCAGGCAGTGGCGCGTCTTTTCGCGCTTGGCCAGCGCGAGGCTATGGGCCAGCTGCTCAATCTGCTCGCCGATCAGTCGGCCGAATATCTGAGCCGGCAGATCGAGGCTGGCGCGGATGTCGTGCAGATATTCGATTCCTGGGCAGGCGTGCTGGACGACGAGGCGTTCGCGTTCTGCTGCATCGAGCCGGTGCGGCGGCTGGTGGCGGCGGTGAAGGCCAGGCATCCGGGAGTGAAGGTCATCGGTTTTCCGCGCGGAGCGGGCCTGCGTTACGCGAGCTACCGGCAGCGGACGGGCGTCGATGCGGTCGGGCTCGACTGGACGGTGCCGTTCGAGATGGCTCGCCAGCTGCAGCAGGGCGGTGCGGTGCAGGGCAATCTCGATCCCATGCGGCTCGTCGCTGGCGGAGATGCGCTGAAGGACGGTGTCGGGCGTATCCTGTCCGAGCTCGGTCAGGGTCCGCTGATCTTCAACCTCGGCCACGGCATCACGCCGGAGACGCCGATTGCGCATGTCGAGGCGATGCTGCGTCAGATCCGTGAGGGCCGGGCCAATGGCTGAGAGGACGTCAGCTCCGGCATTGCGTGCCGTGGTCGCGCTGCTCATCCTCGCGGCTGGCGCAGCCGTGCTGTTCCTGGCCGTACCGATCGAGTGGTACGACTGGGTCAAGGCGCTGCACGTGATCGCCGTGATCTCGTGGATGGCGGGGATGCTCTATCTGCCGCGGCTCTTCGTCTACCATGCCGAATCGGCGCCGGGCTCGGAGAAGTCCGAGACTTTCAAGGTGATGGAGCGGCGCCTGCTGCGCGCCATCATCAATCCGGCCATGCTGGTCAGCTGGATGGCGGGGCTCTGGCTGGCCTGGAAGGGATTCGACTTCCAGGGCGGCTGGCTGCACGCAAAACTGGCCGCCGTGCTTGTCCTCTCCGGCGTGCATGGCTATCTGAGTGGTACGGTCAGGCGCTTTGCCGACGACCGCAACCGCCGGCCGGCGCGTCATTGGCGAATCGTCAACGAAGTTCCGACCCTGCTGATGATAGCGATCGTCGTTCTGGTGGTCGTGAAGCCGTTCTGAGGCGCTTCTTTTAGCCGTTTGCGAGCCTTGCCCTTTCGTAGAGTCAGGGTTACAAGACGGTCCTTCCTCCCAGCACGCGCCAGACCCTCTGCTCTTCAGCTTTTGGCGCGGCAGGCTCGCTTTCAGCA
The DNA here is from genome assembly GCA_050178915.1 of Rhizobiaceae bacterium. Taxonomy (GTDB): domain Bacteria; phylum Pseudomonadota; class Alphaproteobacteria; order Rhizobiales; family Rhizobiaceae; genus JBFXAF01. Next base: position 2,021 of record JBFXFO010000191.1, read on the forward strand.
ACGCCGGCCCCATCTCCCCCGTTCTCCTCCCAGAGCATTTTTCCATGCAGGAAATGAAACTTACCGAATTCAAGAACAAGAAGCCGACCGACCTGATCGCGTTCGCCGAATCGCTCGAGGTCGAGAATGCCAGCGTCATGCGCAAGCAGGAGCTGATGTTCGCCATTCTCAAGAAGCTGGCGGCGCAGGACATCGAGATCATCGGCGACGGCGTCGTTGAAGTGCTGCAGGACGGTTTTGGCTTCCTCCGTTCGGCCAACGCCAACTATCTGCCGGGCCCGGACGACATCTACATCTCGCCTTCGCAGATCCGCCGCTTCTCGCTGAAGACCGGCGACACGGTCGAGGGCCCGATCCGCAGCCCGAAAGAGGGCGAGCGCTATTTCGCGCTGCTGAAGGTCAACACAATCAATTTCGACGACCCGGAGAAGATCCGGCACAAGATCCATTTCGACAATCTGACGCCGCTCTATCCGACCTCGCGGCTCAAGATGGAGATCGAAAACCCGACAACGAAGGATATCTCGCCGCGTGTCATCGATCTGGTGGCGCCGCTCGGCAAGGGACAGCGCGCGCTGATCGTGGCGCAGCCGCGCACCGGCAAGACGGTGCTGCTGCAGAACATCGCCCACTCGATCACCGCCAACCATCCCGAGTGCTATCTCATCGTCCTGCTCATCGACGAGCGGCCTGAGGAAGTGACGGACATGCAGCGTTCGGTGAAGGGCGAGGTCGTCTCCTCGACCTTCGACGAGCCGGCGGTGCGCCACGTGCAGGTCGCCGAGATGGTCATCGAGAAGGCCAAGCGCCTGGTCGAGCACGGCCGCGACGTCGTCATACTGCTCGATTCGATCACCCGTCTCGGCCGCGCCTACAACACGGTGGTTCCGTCTTCCGGCAAGGTTCTGACCGGCGGCGTCGATGCCAACGCCCTGCAGCGGCCGAAGCGTTTCTTCGGCGCCGCGCGCAACATCGAGGAAGGCGGCTCGCTGACCATCATCGCGACCGCCCTGATCGACACTGGCAGCCGCATGGACGAAGTCATCTTCGAAGAGTTCAAGGGCACCGGCAACTCGGAAATCGTGCTCGACCGCAAGGTCGCCGACAAGCGCATCTACCCGGCGATGGACATCCTCAAGTCCGGAACGCGCAAGGAAGATCTGCTGGTCGAACGCAAGGATCTTCAGAAGATCTATGTTCTGCGGCGCATCCTTGCCCCGATGGGCACCACCGACGCGATCGAGTTCCTGATCGACAAGCTCAAACAGACGAAGAACAATGCCGAGTTCTTCGATTCGATGAACACCTAGCACGAGCCGTTCAGACGATTCGGGTCCGGAACGATTCGGCTTCGAAAGGTTCGGCGCCCGGTTAGCCCGCGATGGCCGAAAGCCTCTTTCACGATACGATCTATGCTCTTTCCAGTGGGCGTCTGCCCGCTGGAATTGCTGTCGTCCGTATTTCCGGCAGGCACGCCAGAAAGGCGCTCGAAGTGCTGGCCGGCACCGTGCCGGAGCCGCGCCAGGCGCGCTTCGCCGTCGTCCGGAATGGCGGCGGAGAAGAGCTCGATCGTGCGCTGAAGCTGTACTTCCCGGGACCCAACAGCGAGACCGGCGAGGATATCGCCGAGTTGCACCTGCACGGCGGCAAGGCTCTGGTCGCAGCCGTCCTCGCTGAACTTTCGAGTATGGAAGGGCTGCGCCATGCCGAGGCGGGCGAGTTTACCCGCCGCGCGCTGCTCAATGGCAAGATTGATTTGCTCAGCGTGGAAGCGTTGGGCGATCTTGTTGCCGCCGAGACCGAGGGCCAGCGTCGTTTCGCGCAGGCGAATAATGGGGCTCCGCAGGCGGCGCTCTATTCGGCATGGCGCGAGCGGCTGGTTCGCGCGCGCGCTCTGATCGAAGCTGAACTGGACTTCGCCGACGAGGCCGATGTGCCGGGCTCGGTCAGCGATCAGGTGTGGGCTGATGTGCGGGCGCTTGCGTCCGAGATCGAGCGCCACATCGCCGGCTATCGTCGCGCAGAGATTGTCCGGGATGGTTACCAGGTGGTTATCGTCGGGCCTCCTAATGCTGGCAAGTCGAGCCTCCTGAATGCCCTCGCGCGCCGCGAGGCGGCGATCGTGAGCGATGAGCCCGGGACGACGCGCGACCTGGTCGAGGTCTCGCTCGACCTTGGCGGCGCCAAGATTGTCGTCACCGATACAGCAGGCATCCGGAATGGTGCCGGTAAGGTCGAGGGCATCGGGATTGAGCGGGCGAAGGCCAAAGCGGCGGGAGCAGATCTGGTTCTGAGGGTTACGGCTGCAGATGCCCCGGATGGCGATCTGCGGCTCCCCGAAGTCGACGCGCCTACGCTCACCGTGCTGGCGAAGAGTGACCTT
>JBFXFO010000191.1:4503-6512 GCA_050178915.1 Rhizobiaceae bacterium
AAAGGTCATCTGGTCCGCGAGGTCGACGCGCTGGATGGTCTGATGGGGCGTGTCGCCGACGCCGCCGGGATCCAGTTCCGCCTGCTCAATCGACGCAAGGGTCCCGCTGTGCGCGGGCCGAGGACGCAGGCTGACCGCAAGCTCTATCGCGAGGCGATGCAGCGCGAGATCGCGGCGCAATCGGGCCTCACTGTCGTCGAGGGTGAGGCATTCGACCTTAAACTGGACGGCGGGCGTGTCGCCGGGCTGACGCTTGCGGATGGCCGGGAACTGATCAGCCGGAGCGTAGTCCTCACGACGGGCACGTTTCTTGGCGGCCTCATTCATATTGGCGATCGCCGCATTCCAGCCGGCCGCGTCGGCGAGCAGCCGTCGCTTGGTCTGTCCGCCAGCATGCGGGCTGCCGGCTTTGCGCTGGGTCGGCTCAAGACCGGCACTCCCCCGCGGCTCGATGGCCGTACGATCGACTGCGCCTCACTCGACATGCAGGCCGCCGACGAAGAGCCCGTCCCCTTCTCGCTGATGACGGAAGCGATCACTAATCCCCAGATACAGTGCGGCATCACGCGGACCACCTCGGCAACCCACGACGTCATTCGTGCGAATCTATCGCGCTCGGCGATGTATTCCGGCTCCATCAAGGGCGTTGGGCCTCGCTATTGTCCCTCGATTGAGGACAAGATCGTCCGCTTCGGCGACCGCGACGGCCACCAGATATTCCTGGAGCCGGAAGGGCTGGACGATCACACGGTCTATCCGAACGGCATTTCGACCTCCCTGCCCGAGGACGCGCAGCTGGCTTTGTTGAAGACGATCCCGGGTCTGGAGCAGGTGGTCATGCTGCAGCCGGGCTACGCGATTGAATACGATCACATTGATCCGCGCGAACTCGAGCCGACGCTCGAGACGAAGCGTGTAGCCGGGCTGTTTCTGGCCGGGCAAATCAACGGCACGACCGGGTACGAAGAGGCAGCCGGTCAGGGCCTGGTTGCTGGGCTGAATGCCGCGCGCTCGGCTCTCGGTGAGACAGCGGCGGTTTTCAGCCGGACGGAAAGCTACATCGGGGTGATGATCGACGATCTCGTCGGCCGCGGGATCAGTGAACCGTATCGGATGTTCACGTCCCGGGCGGAGTTCCGCCTTTCGCTCCGCGCCGACAATGCGGACAGTCGTCTGACGCCGATGGGCATAGCGCTCGGCATCGTCAGCCCTCGGCGCCGAGACCGGTACGGGCAGCGAGAAGCGCAGCTACGCACGGCACGGGAACTCACGGAATCGGTTTCGCTGACATCGGCGGCTGCGCGCGACGCGGGTCTCGACGTCAGCCAGGACGGAGTCCGCCGCACGGCTTACCAGCTGCTCGCCTACCCTGATGTCTCGCTTGAGCGGTTGAGCCGCGTGTGGCCGGAGCTCGGCTCGATCGATGCCACCACGGCGGAGCGGATTGAGACGGATGCGAAATATGCGGTCTATCTCGAGAGGCAGGTGCTGGACGCCGCTGTCGTCCAGCGCGAGGAGACGCGTGAGTTGCCTGAGGATCTCGACGTGGGCGGAATTCCGGGTCTGTCGAATGAATTGAAGCACAAGATTGCCACGCGGAAGCCACGGAGCATCGCGGAGGCTCGCAAGATCGATGGGATGACGCCTGCGGCACTCGGGCTTCTCGTCGCCTATGCGAAGAGCGCCGGGGCGCGGAGTGCGGCGTGAGCGAGTACGAATCTCTGAGATACGTCGCCGGAGACGTTTCACGTGAAACATATGAACGGCTGAAGACGTTCGAAGCGACTTTCAGGAAATGGGCGGGCCGGATCAATCTCTCGGCTCCGTCCACGCTGGCAAGCCTGTGGCAGCGCCATATACTAGACAGTGCTCAATTGATGCCTTTGGCCCCCAAGGCCTCGCGCTGGGTCGACATCGGTTCAGGCGGCGGCTTTCCGGGTGCGATTGTCGCCACCCTCCTGCAGGAGCGACCAGGCAGCAGGATCGCGCTGATCGAAAGCAATCGCAAG
>JBFXFO010000192.1:0-6507 GCA_050178915.1 Rhizobiaceae bacterium
AATGGCGCGCCCGAAAGGATTCGAACCTCTGACCCCCAGATTCGTAGTCTGGTGCTCTATCCAGCTGAGCTACGGGCGCGCTGCAGGCCGCTGACGGCCTGATGCGGTCGGTCCAATGGGCCGACCGAACGTGACGCGCTACCTAGCGAGTGAGCCCGCGAAATGCAAGCGCATCGGGAGAAAAGTTTGGGCAGGGTCGCGGAACGCGGCGATCAGGCGCCGCGGCGCAGCACGCGGGCATCCTCCAGCCGCACCGGCTGGTCGGGGATGGTGATGGCAAAGACGGTGTGGCCGCCGCGGGTCTCCAGCAGTTCCACCGCGCCGCCATGCGCGCGCGCCAGCTCCTGCGCGATCGCGAGGCCGAGGCCGGTTCCGCCGATGCGCGCCGAGCCGCGAAACGCGACGAACAGATTGTCGAGCGCCTTCGGAGGCAGGCCGGGTCCGGTGTCGGTGACCAGGATGCGGCAGACGCTGCCGTTGCGCTCGGCCCCCACGGTGAGCCGGCGCACCAGCGCTCCGTCGGGATCGCCGCTCATCGCCTGCACCGCGTTGCGGCAGAGATTGGTGAGCACGCGAAAGAGCTGCTCGGGATCGGCATCGATCTCGAAGCCGGCCTCGACATCGTTGAGGAATTCGATGCCGGAATCGGGATCGATGCCGAGCAGCCCGTGCACGTCGTCGACGAGCTGGCGCAGCCTGATGCGGCGGCGCACCGGCGCAGCCTCCTGCGTGCGGCCATAGGCGAGCACGCCTTCGGAATAGGAGACCGCACGGTCGAGCGCCCGCACCAGCTTTGGCGCGAAGGCCTGCACTGCCGGGTCCTTCACCGAACGGAGGCGGTCCGACATCAGCTGCACCGACGACAGCAGGTTGCGCATGTCGTGGTTGATCTTGGACACGGCGAGGCCGAGATCGGCGAGATGCTTCTGCTCGGCCAGCATCTTCTGCAGCGTCGTCTGCATCTCCGCCAGTTCGCGCTCGGCGATGCCGATCTCGTCGACGCGGTCGGATGGAACAACGATGCGCGCGCGGTCGTCCGGCGCGCGTGCGAATGACAGCATCGAGCGCGTCATCCCGCGCACCGGCCTGATGATGACGCGGTTGATCGCCCAGAACACGGGCGCCGCCGTGATCAGGGCGATCAGCAGCCCGAGCAGCGCGATGTTGCGCGCGTAGACCAGCATCGCTGTCCGCAGCTTGCGGTCGGGCATGAGGAGCTCGTACTCCTTGGTGGAGTCGCCGACGCGGCCGAAGACCCGCAGGATGCGGTCGCCCCCGAAGACGATGGTGTCGAGCGCGTCGGTCATCGCCATCGTCCATCCGGTCGCGTCGAGGTCGACATGCTCGTCGACCTCCGGAGGCATTTCGGAGACGGCGAGCAGCGTCGATACGCCGGCGTCCCGCACGGCGATCGCCTGGGCGCCGATCGCCTTCAGCACTTCGTCCTGCGCCTCACGCGAAAGGCTGAGCGGCTCGTCGCTTTCCAGCAGCACGACGCTGACCGCGGCGGCGGTGCCCAGCCGCTCCTCCAGCCAGCGCAGGCGGTAGCCTGCGATCGAGGGGAGGAAGATCAGCAGTTCGGCGACGATGACGAAGCCGGCGGTGAGCAGCAGCAGCTTCGCCGACAGGCCGCGCGCCAGCGGGACTGCCCGGCCTTCAGCCGGTGCGGCATCCGCCCTGACGACGTCGCCCATCGGTCGATTCCCCTGCCCGCCGACCATTCAGCCGAGCATCCGAAACAGCCGCACCAGCCACCGCACGGCGGGGCGGCGCGCAACGCCCGCAAGGTATGCGATTGCCGCGTCCTTGCCAATTTCGGCGTAGCCGGAGTGGGCGGGCAACGCCGCCCCCATCTCGGCAAGCGTCAGCCCCTTCTGCATTGCGAGCGACCACACCGCCATCGCCTCGCCCGCCTCGACGCCGAGGATGGAGACGCCAAGGATCCCCCCTTTGGCATCGGCCAGCACTTTGAGATGTCCAGCGGTGCGGGCCTCGGCGCGGGCGCGCTCGTTGAGAGCATAGGGCGACCGCAGAATCTGCAGGCCGGCGCGCGGTGCCTGCGCTTCCGTCACACCGATGCTGGCCAGCGCCGGCTCCGTCATCACGACACGCGGCGACAACACCGGCACCGGCTTGCGGCGCAACAGGAGTGCCTGCGTCACCGCGCCCGCCTGTTGCAGCCCCAGCGCAGGCGGCGCCTGCGGATCGATTGCCTCACCGATGGCATGGACGCGGCGGTTGCGGCTGCGCAGGGCCGGCGAAACGGCAACGCCGCCGGGGCCGAACGCCACGCCGGCCTTCGCCAGGTCGAGCGCGGCGAGATCGGCGATGCGGGCGCGGGCGTCAAACACATGCGACGCCTCCGCCGTCCCGTAGCGGCCCTGATGCTCGAACTCGACGCGGATCGCCACCTTGCCCTGGCGGCCGAAACGAACGAGGCGGGCACCTTCGTGGATGGTCACGCCTTCGCTGCGCAGGGCGCGCAGCAGCAGCGCCGCCAGTTCGGGGTCTTCGCCGGGGAGCGGGGTGGCCGCGTCGAGCACGGTCACGGTCGAGCCAAGGCGGCGAAAGGCCTGCGCGACCTCCAGCCCACGCGCACCGGCGCCGAGCACAACGAGATGGGCGGGCAGGCGGTCGAGCTTCGCCACAGTCTCTTCGGTCAGCACATCGGCCTCGGAGAAGCCCTCGGCAGGCAATGGGGCAGGCACAGCCGCGACCGCAAGCACGAAACGGCGCGGGCGGATCTGTACGTCGCCCGCCGCCAGCGTGTTGCGATCGGCGAAGCGCACGGGTTCCTTGACCACCGGCACACCCATGGCGGTGAGCCGCTCCGCCGATCTGGCCGTCGCCTGCACCGACGCAACGCCGCGCACGTGCCGCGCCAGCGTGCGGAACTCGACTTCGGGCGCGTTGGGGCCGATGCCGAGCTCGGCGGCCGAGCGCATCGCATGCGCCCGCCTGCCCGCCGCCAGGAATGCCTGCACGACGGCTCGACCGGACGGCCGGCCATGCTCGACCATCACGGCGGATGCGCCCAGCGCGACCGCCGACGCAGCCACGGCAAAGCCAGCCTCGGTGTTGCCGATCACGCAGATGTCAGGCGTCAGCACTCGCGCCATTGGCACCCTTCGATGCGGCGGACGTTGGGGACGGAAGCGGGCCGCGGCCGCCGCCGACCACTGCCGGGTTCAGCGCCACGCGCGCACCGCCTTTACGATGACCGGCAGCACCGCCACAAGCGCGAGGCCCGCGGCGCCGAGCCAGACTTCCGACGTCATTAGGTCGGACAGTGCCAGCCGGCGGCCTTCCGCGGCCGCTTCGGCAAAGCCTTCGTCGATGCTTTCGCCAAGCCCCGCGAAGATCAGCGTCAGCGGCAGCACGCCGAGAAACGTCGCCAGCATGTATGTCGATATGCGGATCCGGAAAGGCGTGCAGGCGATGTTCAGAACCGCGAACGGGATGAACGGGGCGAGCCGCAACGCCAGCAGATAGGCGAAGGCGTCGCGCTCGAAGCCGCGCGCCAGCTGCGTCGAGTGGCGTCCGATCCAGCGGCGCAGTCGAGGGCCGAAGGCGGTGCGCAGCGCCATGTAGATGAAGGTAGCGCCACCCGTGGCGCCGACGGAGGCAAGCACGCCGCCGGCGATCCAGCCAAAAAGCAGGCCGCCGAACAGCGCCAGCACCAGCGGCAACGGAAAACCGAACGACGTCACGATCAGGCAGAAGGCAGCAAAGGCGATGGCCGCCAGCACCTCGCGACCGGCGATCGCGGCACGCATGTCGGCATGCGCATGCGCCAGATAATCGAGCGAGACGTAGTGGTGCAGCCCGCTCAGGTAGCCGACGACAAGACCGGCTGCGATGATGGCGAATGGCAGCAGGCGCCAGGCGCGCCGCAGCCGGCGGCGCGCGGAAGCGGCCGGCCGAGCGGGCGTTGCAAGCTGAGCGGCCACGTCGTCCATGTGGCTGGAATCCCCCTTCCCCGGCGCCGCACTCTCCCCCTGGAGAACAGCGCACACCACGTCTGGCCTGCAATCGGGGCAAGAAATTGACTTGGCGGCAGGCTATCACTATAAGCCCGCGCACGCAGGCCAACAGCCGGCGCAGCATTGCTTGCGTCCAGCGGCCAGCGTCAAAACGCTCCTGCTCTCATCGAGACAGAACCAAGAAGGGCCGCACCCCGCGGCATTGCAACAAATGAAGCGCACCTATCAACCCTCCAAGCTCGTCCGCAAGCGCCGGCACGGTTTCCGCGCCCGCATGGCCACCAAGGGCGGTCGTGGCGTCGTCGCCGCCCGCCGCAACCGTGGCCGCAAGCGGTTGTCCGCCTAACGGCCGACCTGGCCGTGACGACGGCCGCCATCCGCAGGCTGCGCAAGCGCGCAGAATTCCTGGCCGTCCAGCGGGGCGAAAAGCGCCGCGGGCGGCTTTTCCTGCTGGAAGTGCTCGACCGCGGGGACGAACAGCCCCCGCGGGCCGGCTTCACGGTGACGCGCAAGGTCGGCAACGCCGTCGTGCGCAATCGCGTCAGGCGGCGGCTGAAGGAAGCCGTGCGCCATGCCGCAGGTGACATGGCGGCGGGCAGCGATTATGTGATCGTCGGGCGCAACGAGGCGCTCGGCGCGCCTTTCGCCGAGCTCGTCGCAGAACTTTCCCGTCGCATCAGCGCAAAGCGCTAGGGATTCCGATGGAAACCAACCGCAATTTCTTCCTCACGATCGGCATCTCGGTGGCGATCCTGGTGCTCTGGCAGGTGTTCTACGTGAACCCGCGCATCGACTCCGAGCGCGCCAAGGCCGAGATCGAGGCGAACCAGCCCGGCAATCCCGCGCAGCCCGGAACGCCTGCCCAGCCGGGCGAGGCGGCGCCGGCCAACCCTGCCCTTCCCGGCGAACAGCCCGGCGACGTGGCCGCCACCGACCGCGCCGCAGCGCTGGCGACCACGGCGCGCGTTCCGCTCGATACGCCGAGCCTGTCGGGCTCGATCAACCTGCGCGGCGGCCGCATCGACGATCTGCGCCTGAAGCGCTATCAGCTGACCGTCGATGCATCCTCCGACACCATCGAATTCCTCAGCCCCAGCAACTGGCGGCCGAAGTCGAGCGGACATCCGGATCATGACCAGCCGCCGTCGACGTTCGTCGAGACCGGCTTCATCGGAACGGACGCCACCGGCAAGGTGCCGCAGGCGGACACGGTCTGGACCGTCGAAGGCACGCCGACGCTGACGCCGTCGACGCCGGTGACGCTGACCTGGGTCAACGACAAGGGCCTGACGTTCAAGCGTACGATCAGTGTCGACGACAATTACATGTTCACGGTCTCCGACGCGGTGACCAACGGCGGCGGCGCTTCCGTGCAGCTGCAGAATTATGGCCGCGTCACCCGCTTCGACAAGCCGAAGACGGCGTCGATCTGGGTGCTGCATGAAGGCCTCATCGGCGTGACCGGGCAGGAAGGCCTGCAGGAGGTCGACTACTCCGACGTCGAGGACAGCAAGCGCGTGACGCCCGGCAAGTCCACCGACGGCTGGCTGGGCCTCACCGACAAATACTGGGCCGCGGCGCTGATCCCCTCGAAGGCACAGCCTTTCCAGCCGGAATTCGGCTATGCCGACGACGCCGCTGGCGGCGGCCCGCGCTACCGTTCCTCGTTCCTCACCGACCCGATCACCGTCGCCGCCGGTGCGACCACGACTGTGGAGACGCAGATCTTCGCGGGCGCCAAGGAAGTGGCCAAGGTCAACGGCTACCGCGACGACCGCAACATCCGCCAGTTCGACCTGCTGATCGACTGGGGCTGGTTCTACTTCATCACCAAGCCGATGTTCTGGCTGATCGACAATCTGTTCAAGCTGCTCGGGAACTTCGGCCTCGCCATCCTCGCCACCACGGTCATCGTGAAGGCCATCTTCTTCCCGCTCGCCAACAAGTCGTACAAGTCGATGGCGAACATGAAGAAGGTGCAGCCGAAGCTGCTGGAAATCCGGGAGAAATACTCGGATGACAAGGTCAAGCAGCAGCAGGCCATGATGGAGCTGTATCGCACCGAGAAGATCAACCCGCTGGCGGGCTGCTGGCCGATCCTCATCCAGATTCCGGTGTTCTTCGCGCTCTACAAGGTGCTCTACGTCACCATTGAAATGCGGCATGCGCCGTTCTTCGGCTGGATCCAGGACCTTGCCGCGCCGGACCCGACCTCGCTGTTCAACCTGTTCGGCCTGCTGCCCTACGACGTGCCGCACCTGCTGATGATCGGCGTCTGGCCGCTGATCATGGGCATCACGATGTTCCTGCAGATGCGCATGAATCCGACGCCGCCGGACCCGACGCAGGCGATGATCTTCAACTGGATGCCGCTGGTCTTCACCTTCATGCTGGCGAGCTTCCCGGCGGGCCTCGTCATCTACTGGGCCTGGAACAACGCCCTGTCGATCACGCAGCAGGCGCTGATCATGAAGCGCCAGGGCGCCAAGATCGAACTGTGGGACAATCTCGGCGGCTTGTTCAA
>JBFXFO010000193.1:0-6481 GCA_050178915.1 Rhizobiaceae bacterium
TGCCGTCATTCCACCAGTTGTTGGCGGCGCTGTAATTGTCAGGCGAGGAATCGTCTTCCGTGGCCCAGCGGTCGCCCGGCTCGTCCGGCGCGAACATCGGCACGAACAGCGTTGCCGGATCGCCGAAACCGATGCCGCCGGTAGCCGTGCTGCCCGAGGGTGCGGCGTCGTTGACGTTGTACGGGTAGGGCCGTGCCTCGACGCAGCCCTGCCATGAGGCGTAGCCGGTGATCGTCTCGTCATAATAGCCGGTGTCCTGCCAGCGGCCTTCGCGGCAGGTGCCGTTCGAGCGGTAGCGCGTGCAGACATATTCCTGCCCGGTCACCACCCATTCGCGCTCGCTGACATGCTTCATGTCCTTGTAGAGCGAGAAGCGCGACAGCACCTCGTCGACCTCGTCGTTCCAGCCGGCGCCCTTCTTGTACCAGACCCCGCCGATCTTCTGCGCGTAGCGCGTCGGCGCGTTCACGGTGGACCAGTCGAAGCTCTCGTGATGCACGGGAGACAGGCCTTCCGTGTCCATCCAGCTCGCGCCGGCATTGCCCGGCCCGACATTGACCGAGGCCGCGAACGGCACCAGCGAGAACTGCACCGGCCTGTCGATCTGCTTGATCTGCGCGGCCTGCTGCGCCAGCGTATCGACCAGCTGCTTGGCCGCCGCCTTGAGCAGGTCGATGCGCTTCTGGCCGGCGCCCGCGCCCAGTTCGCTCATCGAGCCGGAATTGTCGAGCACCAGCGCCACCTCCAGCGTGTTCTTCAGACGGATCTCGGAGTTGGTGGTGAAGCCGATATCCTCGCCTTGCGGCGCTCCGATGAGGCTCTTGAAGACCGGGAAGAAGTACGGCTCGTAGTCGAGCCTCGCCGCCAGCTTCAGCGTGCCGCCGCCATTGGTGGTGGTCGGCAGCGTGACGGTGAGATGTGTCGTCGCCGGGTCGATGGAGCCCAGATTGGCCTCGAAGAAATCCTTGGCATAGGCGCGCAGCGCGTCGTCGGAGGCACCGCTGACGACCTCTCGCGCAGTCGCGATGCCCGCCGCGTCAAGCGCATTGGCGACGGCCTGCTTCTGCCGGTTCATCTCGGTGAAATCGACGGCGAGCGCGACCCCGCCCATGACGGGCACGAGCGCAACCACCGTCATCAGCGCGTAGTTGCCACGCCTGTCGCCCAGGAAACTGCGCACGAAAACCCCCGATCGCGCGTTCTTGTCTTGGCGCCCACCATCCACGCCAGCCTTGAATCTTCGGTGGACGGAAAGGCTCGATTGCCAGGCTCTGAGGCAAGCCGGCGCTAACCATTCCGGGCGCTGTCGCCGGAAAAGCAAGAAGCCCGCACCAGGCGGGGCTTCTGCTTGCCTGAGGCTCGATCGAAACCGTCAGCCGACGATGCGCAGGTTCGACAGCTCGTCGGCGATTTCCTTGAAGGACGTCGCCAGGTTCGACCCGGTCGAGTTCCAGTACAGCTTGGCCGGCTTGCCATCGGCACCCTTGCGGAAGCGCGAGTCCGAGGAGCATGCCTTCAGCGCGTCGATCTGCGCCTTTTCAGTCGTGTCGGTGGACGACAGGTCGAGCGAGACGGTCATCACGATGACGCCCGCCGCCTTTGCGTTGGTGCAGAGTGCCGTGAAATGCTCGTTGAGCGCCTTCGTGTAGTTGGCGTTCGAGAGGTCCGACTTCACCACCGCGCTGCTCGTGTTCATGAACAGGCGCGTCGTGGTGGTGCCGTTGTAGCCCTGCTTGGTGTAGCCGTAGGCCGAGTAGGTCGAGCCGACGCCTGCCGCATCGGTGAAGCCGAGCGAGGACGGCGTGTAGTAGGTGTTGGCGCCGTCGGTCAGCACGATGACGACCTTGTCGTTGCCTTTCTCGACCTCGGACCGGCCCTCGGTGAAGGGCTCCCCGCTCGACACCACGCGCCAGCCCCAGGCCATGCCCTCAGGCACGTTGGTGGCGCCGTTGGACGCCATCGCGTCGATCGCCGTCTTCACCGTGGTCACGCCGGCCGTGGTGCTGACATCCGTCAGCGGCAGGATCGGGTTCGTGGTGCAGGACGCGTTCGGGCCTTCATGCGCCGCCGGCATCGAGTTGGTCGCCTGCGGCATGTCGACGAAGTACTTCGTCGCCTTCTTCTGGCGCGCCAGCTGCGTCGTCGTGTCGGTCGCCGTCGACGTGTCGTTGTCGTCCCACCAGCTGTTCTCGGTGCTGAACGTCCTCACGGTGTTGTTCGACTGCCTGGTCCAGACGTTGCCCGGCTCGTCCGGCGCGAACATCGGGACGAACAGCGTGGCAGGCGTCGCCGTCGTCGCAGCGGCGTCGTTCACGTTGTAGGGATAGGGGCGCGCTTCCACGCAGCCTTCCCAGGCGATGTAGCTGTAGGTCGGCAGGCCGTTGGCCGTGCCGGTGCGGCGCTTCACGTTGTCGTAGAACGACCAGCGGGTGAGCGGCTTGTCCTTCATCGTCTTCCAGCCGTCCGTGAGCGAGGCCCAGCCGGCGCCGCGGGCATAGGTGATGCCGGCGACGACCTGCGTGTACATGGCCGACGCGGTCGGCGACGTCACGTTCGGATAAGTGAAGTTCTCGTGGTGGATCGGCGACAGGCCGTTGGCGTCCATCCAGGATTTGGTGCGGTTGGTCGGCCCGACATTGACGGATGCCGCGAAGGGCACGAGACCGAACTGCACCGGCTTCGCCAGCTGCTTCATCTGCTGCGCTTCCGCGGAGATGGTGTCGACCAGCTGCTTGGCGGCCTCCTTGAGCAGCACCATGCGCTTCTTGCCCGAGCCCGAGCCCGTATATTCCATCGAACCCGAGTTATCGAGCACCAGCGCGATCTCGAGCGTGTTCTTCAGCTTCACCTCGGAGGTCGCCTTGAAGTCGAGCTTCATGTCGCCGTTCGGATCGCCCTTGCCGATCAGGCTGGCGAAAGTGGGGAAGAAGTACGGCTCGTACTTCAGTTCGGCCGACATCTTCAGCGTGCCGCCGCCGGTGTTGTCCTTCGGGAGCACGATGCTCAGCAGCGTGTTCTTCGGCTTCACCGATCCGAGATTGGCCTCGAAGAAGTCCTTGGCGTAGGTCTTGACCTGCGCGTCGGTGGCGCCTTCGACGAGGCGGCGCGCGGCGGCGATGCCGGCCGCGTCCAGCGCGTTCAGCGTCTCCTGCCGCTGGCGCGCCATTTCCGTGTAGTCGACTGCAACGGCAAGGCCGCCCATGATCGGAACCATGGCGGCGGCCGTCAACAGCATGTAATTTCCACGCCGATCGCGGAGAAACCTGCGTATCATGGTGAAATGCCCCCCGGGAAAGCCTTTCGTTCGCAGGGGATGATCCCAGAAATTCTTAAATTTGCGGTGTGTCCGAAATCGACAAAGCTGCGTCGGAGCTTTACGCCGGATTAACCATGCTGCTGGCGAGCGGCAGCTTGGCGGAACGCGCTCCGCCTTCCGGCTTGAGCAGCTTCGGGCCGGAGAAGCGCTCGCCGCACATCAGGTCAATGCCGAGGTCGATGAGGCTGACGACGTCCTCGTCATTGCTGACGTCGGTCGCGATCAACTCGATGTCCTCGACACCGGCATATTCGATCAGCGTGGCGGCCGGCGTCAGCTTGCGGCGGGTCTTGTCCCGGTCGAGCAGGCGGTTTGCCGGCAGCTTCACCAGCGATGCACCGAGCCGGCGGATCATGCCCGCAGCGTCATTGGCTTCCGGCCAGCCTTCGACCGCGATGCGGATGCCGGCTTCGGACAACTGGCCCACGGTTGCGGCGTGCTGGTCGGCCTTGAGCACGACGGAGTGCGGCACCGACAGCACCAGCGAGCGCGCGATGCTCGGATAGAGCGCCAGCATGTCGAACACGGCCGCCATCTCGGCGGCGTTGCCAAGCAGCGCGTGCGATACGGCGACATGCAGCGGGATCGCTTCGCTGATGGCGCCGACGCGGCGCCGGCCGGCCTCCGCTGCGGTGATGACGAGCTTGCGCTCGAACGCCGCGCGCTCTGCCGCGTCGATGCTGTCGGGCGCACGCCGCATGTCGATCGCGGCGCCGCCTTCGATGGGGAGATGGGCAAAGACCTCGAAGCCAGCGGCGACGCTGCGTGCGATCGAGACGATCGGCTGCAGGCTGATCTCGATGTCGTTGCCGGAAAGCGCGGCGCGGAACGCCGTTTCGGCGGAGCCGCTGTCGATCGTGGCCGAAGCATCCGACTGGGCGGTTCTCGGCGGGCGTCGTGCCGCGCCGATGGCGACCACGTTGCCCTGTGCGAGCGCCGGAGCGCCTGCCGTGGCGGGTTCGGGCTCGGCCGGACGTGTCTGCATCTGCTCGGACAGCTGCTGCAACTCACGCGCCACCTGCTGGTTCATTTCGCCGATGGTGGCGGAAGCCTGGGTGCTGCGCGACTCGAACTCGCGCAGGCTGACTTCGATCGATTGGCTCAGGCGGCGCAACTCGCCATGCAGCACGCGCGTGCGCCGCACCGCGAAGATTGCGGCAAGCGTGGCGATCAGGCCAAAGCCGATGGCGACATACGGGATCAGGGCGATGAGGCGATCGGTCATGGCGCCGCCGCTCGCGCCGGCGAGCGCATATCCCGCGCCAACGGCGACGGCGGCTCCGACCAGCAACAGGACGATACGCAACAACAAACCCGCGTCTCCAACGTGTGCCGATACGACGGAAACGCTCGCGCGTGCCGATAAGATGCTTTCCCGCCGTCCGTCGATTTGTGTTGCATGGGGGGAGCCCCCTGTTAAGCGAAAGCTGGTGACACGGTGAACACGTTCGGTTAATCGGGCGCGCGCCGGTTGCCAGCCCGAAACGGGCTTCTCCGGCCTCTGGGATAGGAAGATGACGGCTTCGCCACGCACAATCCAGTCGCTTGCGGAAATCGCCGGCAGCTATACGGCCATACTGAGCGACGTCTGGGGCGTGGTGCACAATGGCGAGCGCTCGTTTCCGAGCGCGGTAGAGGCACTCGCCGCGGCGCGCGCGAAGGGCATCGCCGTGGTGCTGATCACCAACTCGCCGCGCCGGACGGAGAGCGTCGTCGCACAGATGCGCTCGCTCGGCGTGCCGGACGATGCCTGGGACCGCATCGTCACATCGGGCGAAGTGACCCGCGCGCTGATCGCCGAAGGACCGCGCCGCATCTTCCATCTCGGGCCCGAGCGCGACATGAACCTGTATGACGGGCTCGACGTCGAGGCGACGGAAGAGCGCGACGCCGACGGCGTGGTTTGCACCGGCCTGTTCGATGACGAGGTGGAGACGCCGGAAGACTACGCCGACATGCTGCGACGCTTCCGCTCGCGCAACCTGCCCTTCATCTGCGCCAATCCCGATATCGTCGTGGAGCGTGGCGACCGGCTGATCTGGTGCGCCGGCGCGCTGGCGCGCGACTATACCCAGCTCGGCGGCCGCACGCTGATCGCCGGCAAGCCGCATGCGCCGATCTACAGGGCCGCGCTCGCCGCCGCCGGGGAAGTGCTCGGGCGCGAGGTCGGCGCGCGCGACGCGCTCGCCATCGGCGACGGCGTCCTGACCGACGTGAAGGGCGCCGAGGCTGCCGGCATCGATGTGCTCTACGTCTCGGGCGGCATTCACGCACGCGAATACGGCGAAGGCGCCGACCCCGATCTGGACCGGCTGGTCGCCTTCCTCGAACGTCACGGCCATGCGCCCGTGGCGACCATCCCGCGGCTGGCCTGATGAGCTTCGCGCGCATCGGCGCGGTCTGGCACCTGCCCGATCGCCTCAAGGGCGGCGTCGTCGCCATCGGCAATTTCGACGGCGTGCATCGCGGCCACCAGGCGGTGCTGGCGCGCGCCAGGGAGGAGGCCGAGCGGCTGGGCGTACCGGCGCTGGCGCTGACCTTCGAGCCGCATCCGCGCCGCTTCTTCCGCCCCGATCTGCCGATCTACCAGTTGACGCCGCCGCCGATGAAGGCGCGGCTGATCGCGCTGCTCGGCTTCGATGCGGTGGTGGAGCAGCCTTTCGTGGCCGAGTTCGCGGCGCTGACGGCACAGGAGTTCGTCGAGCGCGTGTTGCGGGATGCGCTGCGCACCAGCCATGTCGTCACCGGCGTCGACTTCCACTTCGGCGCCAAGCGGCAGGGTGGCCCGGCCTACCTGATGGACGCCGGAACGCGGCACGGCTTTGGCGTCACGCTGGTCGACGCCTTCCGCGACGAGGGCGCGGAGATCATCTCGTCGAGCCGCATCCGCGATCTGCTGACCGCCGGCGACGTTTCCCAGGCTGCCGGCCTGCTGGGCTACCGCTACACGGTGGAGGCCGAGATCGTGGCCGGCAAGCAGCTTGGCCGCACGCTCGGCTTCCCGACGGCCAACATGGTGCTGCCGCCTGATTCCGCACTGGCGCACGGCATCTACGCGGTGCGGCTGCGCCGCCCCGACGGCATGCTGCTCGATGGGGTCGCGAGCTTCGGACGCCGCCCGACCGTCGATACCGACGGCGCACCGCTGCTGGAGACGTTCGTCTT
>JBFXFO010000194.1:0-6393 GCA_050178915.1 Rhizobiaceae bacterium
CTGTCCGCGTTTTCAAGATCCTGCACCAATCGGGAGATGCCGTTCGATGTACGAACAGGCCTCTGTTGAAAAAGGCGGAAGGATGTGCGAGCCTTCGGACGTCTCGGGAGGAGACCTTCACCCGGCAGCCATGGAGGAACTGGCGCTGGTCGTGAAGTTCGCACAGCGAACAGCGGACAAACGTGCTGTCGCAGGGAGGAATGGGTATGGTCGCCGTCATCGGACGCGCCGTGCCGGTCCGTTTCAACGGGCTGGAGCAATTCCCCATCCGCGCCAATTATGGTGGCATCGAATACTGCATTGCCGAGTCGAAGCCGTACACGCTCGAGTTCGCCAACGACCACGACGTGATCTGCCTGCTGCTCGGCGACATCGTCTCGCGCACGCGCTACGAGGACGACCGCGAGAAGCCGCTGGTGTTCCGCGGCGAGACCACCGCCTTCCACCCGCGCAACGGCAATGTGCGCGTCGCCGCCAGTTCCGTGCGCCACGGCTTCGTCGCCTTCTCCTACCCGGAGGAGTTCCAGGCCGCGATTTCGGATTGCAGCCTGCGCGAGTTCCGCGCCTCGGGGAGCATCAACAACATCCACCAGGAGGCGATCCGCCACCTTGCCCGCTATGCGCGCGAGAAGATCGCCATGCGCGGCTCGCTCGACCCGCTGGAGATCCAGTATCTGGGGGGCATGGTCTATCTGGAGACCATCAGCGGGCTCAGCACGACCCGCCAGGCGGCTCCGCAGGGGCTGTCGGATGCAAGTTTCCGCCGCATCGTCGAATTCATCGACGCGGAGCTGGAGAACGACATTTCCTGCGAGGGGCTGGCGCGCGCTGTCGACCTGCCGCTGCGTGTCGTGTTCGGCGGCATGAAGGCGCGCACCGGCATGTCGCCCTACCAGTTCGTCATCAGCCGCCGGGTCGAGCGCGCCCGCGCCCTGCTCGAAGGCTCCGACCTTCCGATCACCGAGATCGCGCTGGTCTGCGGCTTCGCCTCGCAGCAGCACCTGACGGCCACGCTGTCGCGCAAGCTCGGCAGCACGCCGAGCCGCATCAGGCGTCACTAACCTACTGGAATTTTTATCTTTCCTTGGTCGAGCGGCCCTCGAGAGGGCAGTCGCGAATCACGCCGTCAGGGGATTCGTGCGCTGATCTGCTTCGCCGTCTTCAGCGCCTCCGGCAGGCAGAGCGTCGTCAGCTTCTCGAGGCTCGTCTGCATCGTGTGGCCGCAGATGTTGATCGCCGCGATCACCTGGCCGCGCAGATTGCGGATCGGCACAGCCACCGCGATCAGCCCGGCTTCCAGTTCCTGGTCGATCACCGCATAGCCCTGTTCGCGCACCTGCCGGATCGCGGCGAGAACCTCGTCCATCTCGGTCAGCGTATTGCCGGTCTTTCGCTGAATGCTGCTCATCGCCAGCACGTCGCGCACGCAGTCCTCCGGCATGCCGGCGAGCAGTACGCGCCCCATGGCGGTGCAGTAGGCCGGCTTGCGCCCGCCGATGCGCACGTTGAGCGCCATCACCGTGTCCGCCGCGAAGGAGGCGACATAGACGACGTCGGTGCGGTCGAGCACGACGGCCGACACGTTTTCCTCGACGCGATTGCGCAGCACTTCGAGGAAGGGCGACGCGGCGGCGATCCAGGCATCGCCCGAATTGAGATAGCCGGACGCCAGTTCCACCACCTTTGGCGTCAGGCTGTAGATGCCGTCATTGGCGTCTACATAACCGAGCATGCCGAGCGTGATCAGGCTGCGGCGCGCGGTGGCCCGCGTCAGGCCGGTCATCGCGCTCAGTTCCGACTGCGTCACCTTCGGCTTGCGCTGCAGCGCCTGCAGCACGGTGATGCCGTGCACCAGCCCGGCGACGACCTCGCGGTCATCCTCGATCGATTTCGTTGCTGTGCGGGTGCGTGTAGCAGTCGCCATTCCCGGCCGCCGGTCTGCCATGTTGTTCGGTATACGCACATACTCCATGGGCCTCCCGCTTGTCACTGACTAAATCACGGTCCGAACATTCCAGACTCGCTTGACAGCGGAAAGTGCCACGCCCTAACTGGCGAAAAATTGCCACCGTGCGTTCGAATTGCGAACAGCCGAGGTCAACCGGGACGATGCGCTCCTTCACCTACAACGGACTGCCGGCACGCGTCGTGTTTGGCGACGGCGCGCTTGGCAGCCTGGCCGGAGAGATCGAGCGGTGGGGCGCGAAGAGCGTGCTGGTCATCAGCACCCCGCACCAGAAGGACGATGGCAATGCACTCGTCGCAAAGCTGTCGTCTTACGGCGCCCGCCTCTATTCGAATGCCACGATGCACACGCCCGTCAACGTCACCGACGACGCCATGCGGCTGGTGAAGGAAGCCGGCGTGGATCTGCTGGTCGCGCTCGGCGGCGGCTCGACCATCGGCCTCGCCAAGGCGATCGCGCTGCGCACCGACCTGCCGCAGATCGCCATCCCCACAACCTATGCCGGTTCGGAGATGACGCCGATCCTCGGCGAGACCAGGGACGGGTTGAAGACCACACAGCGTTCGATGAAGATCCTGCCCGAGGTGGTGATCTACGACGTCGACCTGACGATGTCGCTGCCGGCCGGCCTCTCCGGCACGTCCGGCATGAACGCCATCGCACACTCGGTCGAGGCGCTTTATGCCGAGGACAACAATCCGATCATCAGCCTGATGGCGGAGGAAAGCATCGGCGCGCTCGGACGCTCGCTGCCGAAGATCGCTGCCAACCCGCAGGACCGCGAGGCGCGCTCGGACGCGCAGTATGGCGCCTTCCTCGCCGGCGCCTGCCTCGGCGCGGTCGGCATGGCGCTGCATCACAAGCTCTGCCACACGATCGGCGGGACGTTCGACCTGCCGCATGCCGAGACGCACACGATCGTGCTGCCGCATGCGCTCGCCTACAACGCGCCGGCGACGCCGCGCGCCGTCGAGGCGGTCAACCGCGCGCTCGGCAGCAAGGATGCCGCGCGCGGTATCTTCGACCTGTCCGGCAAGGTGGGCGCGCCGCGTGCGCTGCGCGACCTCGGCATGCCGGAAGAAGGCATCGACAAGGCGACCGACCTCGCGCTAGCCAATCCGTACTGGAATCCGCGCCCGCTCGAGCGGGGCGGCATCCGCGAACTGATCGCGCGCGCCTGGGCCGGCGAGGAGCCGATGGCGGCGTGATGTTTTAGGTGAATCCGGGGCCGGACGGTGCCGGTCATATTTCTGGGAGGACAGACATGACGATATCGAGTTTCGGCCGGGTTTCCCGGCGCCAGTTCATCAAGACGGGCGCCGCCGTCGGCGGCGCGGCCGCCATGTCGCCGCTGTTCGCGCCGTTCGTGCGCGCGCAGGAAGCCACCATCAAGCTCGGCTACGTCAGCCCGCAGACCGGCCCGCTCGCCGCCTTCGCCGAGGCCGACGATTTCATCATCGGCCAGTTCCGCGAATGGGCGAAGGACGGCATCGACGTCGGCGGCAAGAAATACGCGATCGAAGTCGTGGTGAAGGACTCGCAGTCGAATCCGAACCGCGCCGCGGAAGTGGCGAAGGAGCTGATCGTCACCGACGAGATCGACCTGATGCTCGTCGCCTCGACGCCGGAGACCACCAACCCCGTCTCCACCCAGTGCGAGATCGAGGAAGTGCCCTGCATCTCCACCATGGCGCCGTGGCAGCCCTGGTTCATCGGCCGCCAGGGCAATCCGGGCGATCCGGCCAGCTGGCAGCCCTTCAAGCACACCTTCCACTATTTCTGGGGCCTGGAAGACGTCATCTCCGTCTTCACCAACATGTGGAACCAGCTGGAGACCAACAAGACGG
Source organism: Rhizobiaceae bacterium (assembly GCA_050178915.1). GTDB lineage: Bacteria > Pseudomonadota > Alphaproteobacteria > Rhizobiales > Rhizobiaceae > JBFXAF01. Next base: position 3,814 of record JBFXFO010000194.1, read on the forward strand.
TCGGCGCGCTGTTCCCGAACGACGGCGACGGCAACGCCTGGGGCGATCCGAATGTCGGCTTCCCGCCGGCGCTCGCGGCGCAGAACTACAAGCTGGTCGATCCGGGCCGCTACCAGAACCTGACCGACGATTTCTCGGCGCAGATCACCGCGTTCCAGAATGCGCAGGCCGATATCGTCACCGGCGTCGTGCTGCCCCCGGACTTCACCACCTTCTGGACGCAGGCCAACCAGAAGGGCTTCAAACCGAAGGCGGTCAGCGTCGGCAAGTGCATCCTCTTCCCGGTCGCGCTCGAAGCGCTCGGCAAGACCGGTAACAATCTGTCGTCGGAAGTCTGGTGGTCGCCGACCCACCCGTTCAAGTCGTCGCTGAACGGCATGAGCGCCGGCGATCTCGCCGCGGGCTTCACCGCCGCGACGGGCCGCCAGTGGACGCAGCCGATCGGCTTCATCCACTCGCTGTTCGAGTTCGCCGTCGACACGATCAAGCGCGCCGCCGACCCGAAGGACCCGGCCGCGCTGGTCGACTCGATCTCCAAGGTGGACCTGCAGACGATCACCGGCCCGATCAAGTTCGGGCAGGAGAACGTGCCGCCTTTCGCCCGCGGCAACCTGTGCAAGACGCCGCTCGTCGGCGGCCAGTGGAAGCTGAAGGATGACGGCAAGTACGACATCATCGTTGTCGACAACCAGACGGCGCCGGAAGTCCCGGTCGCCGGCAAGATGGAAGCCATCGCCTGATCGTCGACTGACCTTTCGACGCCCGGCGCACCATAAGCGGCGCCGGGCGCTTTTCATCCCGGGAACCGCCGATGCTGCTTCGACTCGAAGGCCTGCGCAAATCCTACGGCTCGCTCGTCGTCACCGACGACGTGTCGCTTGAGGTGGCGGAAGGCGAGGCGCTCGGCATCATCGGCCCCAACGGCGCCGGCAAGACGACGCTGTTTTCCCTGATCACCGGCGCGACCGCCGCCGACGCAGGACGCATTTCGCTCGACGGCACCGACATCAGCCGCGTTTCGGCGCAGCGGCGCTGCCTGTCCGGCATCTGCCGCTCGCACCAGGTGCCGCATCCCTTCGAGAAGCTGACGGTGGCCGAGAATCTCCTCGTCGCCGCCTGCTTCGGCCAGAACAAGCGCGAGGCGGACGTGGTCGGCGAGGTCGGCGACATCCTCGAACAGACCGGCCTCGCAGCCAAGGCCAACCGCGTGTCGGGCGCGCTGCCGCTGCTCGATCGCAAGCGGCTCGAAATGGCGCGTGCGCTTGCCACCAACCCGCGCCTGCTGCTGCTCGACGAGATCGCCGGCGGACTCACCGAAGGCGAATGCCAGGAGCTGGTCGAGACCATTCGCGGCATCCACCGATCCGGCCGCACCATCATCTGGATCGAGCACATCGTGCATGCGCTGGTGGCGGTCGTGAGCCGCCTCGTGGTGCTCAATTTCGGCAAGCTCATCGCCGAGGGCAAGCCGGACGCGGTGCTCGCCTCGCCGCAGGTGCGCGAAATCTATCTCGGCTCGCCGGTGTAGCCTGCAATGTTTGGTCCCTTTGGCACCCCCCTCTGGCCTGCCGGCCATCTCCCCCTCAAGGGGGGAGATTGGCAGCTTCCAGGTGATCGCTTTGCTTGTGACGCAGGTGATTTGCGGGACGACCGTGGACAGCTGATGGCCGGCAGGCCAGAGGGGGGTGGACGTTGACACTCCTCTCCATAAAAGACCTCGACGCGTTCTACGGCGACTTCCAGGCGCTGTTCGGCATCTCGGCGGAAGTGAACGAAGGCGAGACCGTCGCCATCATCGGCTCCAACGGCGCCGGCAAATCGACGTTCCTGAAATCGATCACCGGCCTGCTGCCGACGAAAAAGGACGCCATCCGCTTTGCCGGCGACGCGATCGGCGCGCTGCCGGCGCCGGACGTGATGCGGCGCGGCATCGCCATGGTGCCGGAGGGCCGCAAGCTGTTCCCGTCGCTGTCGGTGGAGGAGAATCTGCTGATCGGCAGCTATGGCCGCACCGGCGAGGGCCGCTGGAACCTGAAGACGCTGTTCGAACTGTTCCCCATCCTCGGCGAGCGCCGCAGGAGCCCGTCCACGGCGCTTTCCGGCGGCCAGCAGCAGATGGTGGCCATCGGCCGCGCGCTGATGTCCAACCCGAAACTGCTGCTCTGCGACGAGATTTCGCTCGGGCTCGCGCCCATCGTCATCCGCGACATCTATGCCGCGCTGCCCGCCATCAAGGCGGAAGGCACGGCCATCGTCGTGGTCGAGCAGGACATCGTGCAGGCGATGAAGGTCTCCGACCGCGTCTACTGCTTCTCGGAGGGGCGCATGACGCTCACCGGCAGGCCGGACGAGCTGTCGCGCGAGGCGATCCACGATGCGTATTTCGGGCATTAGCGAGACGCCATGACCCAGATCATCGACGTCATCATCCAGGGTATCCTGCTCGGCGGGCTCTACGCGCTGTTCGCCGCCGGCCTGTCGCTCATCTTCGGCGTCATGCGGCTGGTGAACCTGGCGCATGGCGACCTGATCGTGCTCGCCGCCTTCGTCATCCTCGCTGCCGTATCCTTCCTCGGACTG
>JBFXFO010000195.1:0-6358 GCA_050178915.1 Rhizobiaceae bacterium
GAACCGCCGGCCGGTCAATCTGATGTTCCAGTCCTATGCGCTGTTCCCGCACATGACCGTGCGCGGGAACATTGCCTACGGGCTGGAGATGGAGAGCCGCCCTGCCCGCGAGATCCGCACCCGCGTCGACGAGATCATGGCGACGACGCAACTGACCGCTCTCGCCGAGCGCAAGCCGGAGCAACTGTCGGGCGGCCAGCGCCAGCGCGTCGCCCTCGCCCGCGCGCTGGTCAAGCGCCCGCGCCTGCTGCTGCTCGACGAGCCCCTCGGCGCGCTCGACAAGAAGCTCCGCGGGGCCATGCAGATCGAGCTGAAGCGTCTTCAGCACGAGGTTGGCATCACCTTCGTCATCGTCACCCACGACCAGGAGGAGGCGCTGGTGATGGCCGACCGCATGGCCGTGCTGAAGGACGGCCGGCTGCTGCAATGCGACACGCCGCACGCGATCTACGAGCACCCTGCCGACCGCTTCGTCGCCGACTTCATCGGCGTGATGAATCTCTGCGCCGGTTTCGCCACCGCCGACGGCGTGCGCGCCCGCGACGGCACCGCGATCAGCGGCAGACGTCCCGACGGACTGCGTGAGGGCGAGGCAGCGACGGCAGCCGTGCGGCCCGAGCGTGTGCAGCTGTTTCCGGGCGCGGAGGCCGTCAACCGAACGTCCGGCACGGTCGAGGCGCTCGCCTATCATGGCCTCGACCTGCAGTTGCACGTGCGCACGGCGCTGAGCGACCGGCCCTTCATCGTGCGCGTCACCGCCGACGCCGCCGACCGGCGGCCCGTGCAGGCGGGCGAAACCGTCGAGATCGGCTGGTCAGCCGGCGATACCCGCATCTTCAGGGAATGACTTCGGAGGGACTGATGGCACAAAAGACGATCGCGTTTTTCCCGGAAGCGGCCTTCGGCCCGGCGCTCAATTCGGTGGGCATCGCGCAGGCGGTCGAGGCGCGCGGCCACAAGGCGGTGTTCCTCTCCGACCCCGGCTTCGTGTCGGTCTATGAAGGCTACGGCTTCGAGGCGCATCCTGTGAACCTGTCAGCCCCGATGCCGCCCGAGCAGATGGCGAAGTTCTGGGAGGACTTCATCAACGGCCACATCCCGAACTTCCGCAAATCGCCCTACGACCAGGTCGACAACTACGTGAAGGATTGTTGGACCGCGATCGTCGACAGCGCCAAGTGGGCGCAGAAAGACCTCCCCGGCGTGCTGGCGAAGATCAGGCCGGACGTCATCTGCGTCGACAACGTCATCCTGTTTCCGCCGATCAAGCAGTACGGCAAGCCCTGGGTGCGCATCATCTCGTGCTCGGAAAACGAGATCGAGGACGAGGGCATCCCGCCGCACCTTTCCGGCTGCGGCGAGCACGACCACGCTGGCCACGCCGCCTACCGCGATCACTTCAACGAGGTGATCAAGCCGATCCACGACGACTTCAACGGCTTCCTCGCAACCACCGGCGAGGCCGCCTATCCGATCGGCCAGTTCTTCGAGGCGTCGCCCTTCATGAACCTGCTGCTCTATCCCGAGCCGGTGAAATTCTCGCGCAAACACCCGCTCGACCCGGCGCAGTTCCAGTATCTCGAAGGCTGCGTGCGCAAGGAAGCACCGTACACCGTGCCAACCTTCGCAAAGAACGATGACGGCCCGCTCGTCTATGTGTCCTTCGGCTCGCTTGGCGCCGGCGACACCGAACTCCTGAAGCGTATCATCGCGGCAATCGGCACGTCGAAGTATCGCGCGCTGGTCAATGTCGGCGGCTACGCCGAGCAGTACACCGACCTGCCCGGCAATGTGATCGTCGACAGCTGGTTCCCGCAGCCTTCCGTCATCCCGCAGGTCGATGCGGTGATCCATCATGGCGGCAACAACTCGTTCACCGAGTGCCTGTTCTTCGGCAAGCCGGCGATCATCATGCCCTATGTCTGGGACGGGCACGACAACGCCACGCGCGTGCAGGAGACCGGGCATGGCTTCAAGATGCCGCGCTACGACTGGACCGACGCCGAGCTGATCGCGAAGCTCGACGCCTGCATCGGCGATCGCGCGATACAGGCCAAGCTCGCCGCGACCTCGCGGCACATGCAGTCGCAGAACGGGCCGGAAAAGGCCGCCGACCTGCTCGAGAAGCTGCTGTAATTCCGATGGTTTCTGTGTCTTTTACCCCCCTCTGGCCTGCTGGCCCCCTCAAGGGGGGAGATTGGCAGCTTCGTGGCGGCGCCAGTTTCTGCTGCGCTGGAAGGCTGGAGGAGACGACGACGAGATTGATCTCCCCCCTTGAGGGGGAGATGGCCGGCAGGCCAGAGGGGGGGTGCTGAATGACCAACACAACCTCCTCCGCGCCGCATCTCTACGACGCCTCCACCCGCACCGACCTGGTCGACTGGGGCGTACAGCCGGACGCTCTGGCAGGCACGTCGCATTCGACCGGGCGACTGGTGCACAAGGGGCCGGACAACCGCCCCGAATGCGGCATCTGGGTCTGCACGCCGGGCCGCTGGCGCCTGTCGATCCCGCGCGACGAGCTTTGCCATTTCGTCTCCGGCCGCGCGACGTACCGCTCTGACGCCGGCGAGGTGATCGAGGTCGAGGCCGGCACCGTCGTCATGTTTCCCGCTGGATGGGCCGGCGAATGCACAGTCCACGAGACCATGCGCAACATCTACATTCTGATCGCTTGAGGAGAAGTCATGAGCACGCCAAACTGGACCGACGCCGCCAAGGTAACCCTCGACGACTGGGGTCCGGGCAGCAACATCATCTCCGGCACCCCCAAGGCGGCTGGCAAGATCCTGCACAAGAACGGCGACGGGTCGAGCGAATGCGGCCTGTGGTCGTGCACGCCGGGGCAGCGGAAAGTGTCTTTCCCGACCGACGAGTTCTGCTACTTCACCGGCGGCCGCGGCACATACGTGCACGAGAACGGCGAGGAAATCCCCGTACAGGCCGGCACGGTGATATTCTTCAAGGCCGGCTGGACCGGAACCTCCATCATCACCGAGACGCTCAGCAAAGCCTTCATGTGCCGCTGACCGAACCGCAAGGACACACCGACATGACTGCCACACCGCTGATGCGCAAGCCGCTCGAACAGACCGGTCTGGTCGACTGGGGCGTGATCCCGACGATGATCGAGGGCCAGTCACGCACCTCCGGCAAGGTGATCCACAAGGGCCCGGAAGGCCGCTCGGAATGCGGCCTGTGGGTATGCACGCCGGGCAAGTGGGAATGCCACGTGACGCGCGACGAGTTCTGCCACTTCCTCGAGGGCCGCTGCACCTACGTGCACGAATCCGGCGAGGTGATCGAGATCGTGCCCGACACCGCCGCCTTCTTCCCGCAGGACTGGAAGGGCGTCTGCACCGTGCATGAGACGATCAAGAAGGTTTACATGATCCGCTGATGAGCTTCTCGCCCTCTCAACCCACACTCTTCGTCAACCCGCATTTCCGTTCGATGGCAGGGCCGCAAAGGCCCGTCATCGACCCGGCGACGCTGGAAACGGTCGGTGCCATCGCCGCCGCCACCGAGGCCGAGATCGATGCGACGCTGACCGCCGCCAACGCGGCGCAGGCGGCCTGGAAGAAGCTCGACGCCAAGAGCCGGGCGAAGCACCTGCACGACGTGGCGAACGCCATCGAGGCTGCCGACTTCACGCGCTGCGCCGAGCTGATGGTGCGCGAGATGGGCAAGCCCTACCCCGAGGCGATCGGCGAGATCGCCAATTGCGCCCCGGTGTTCCGCTACTACGCCGAGATGGCGCGCGACGAGGCCGGCAAGGTGGCCGGGACGACGCAGGCCGGTTCGTTCCAGTACGCGCGCTACGAACCCTACGGCGTGTCGGTCCACATCATGCCGTACAATTTTCCGGTGCTGCTGATGTGCTGGACGGTGGCCGCCTCGCTTGCCGCCGGCAATGCCTGCATCATCAAGCCGGCGGAAACGACCACGCTTTCCACCCTCGACTACATGAACGTCTTCCGTTCGCTGCCCGAAGGCCTCGTCTCGTGCCTGCCCGGCGGCGCCGCGACGGCGCAGGCGCTCATCCAGTCCGACCGCACGCATGCCGTGGCCTTCACCGGCTCGGTCGCTGCCGGCAAGGCTGTCGCCCTCGCCTGCGCCGAGCGCATGAAGCCCTGCGTCATCGAGGCGGGCGGCAGCGACCCGATGATCATCTCGAAGCACGCGCCGCTCGACGTCGCGGCGGCCGGCGCGGTGACCGCCGCCTTCCATCTCTCCGGCCAGGTCTGCACCTCGGCCGAGCGCTTCTTCGTCGTGGACGACGTGCACGACGCTTTCGTGGCGCAGTTCGCGGCGGAAACGCGCCGGCTTCGCGTCGGCAACGGCATGGACAAGTCCGAGATCGGCCCGCTGGTCAGCGAGGCGGCACGTGCCAAGGTGATGCGGCTGGTCGACGACGCCGTTGCACACGGCGCAAAGGCCGTCACCGGAGGCCGCATCCCGCCAGCGCACAATACCGGCTGGTTCTACGAGCCCACCATCCTCACCGGCGTGCGGCCGGACATGGCGATCTGCACCGAGGAGTGTTTCGGACCGGTGGCTGCTATCTGCCGGGTTGCCGATTTCGACGAGGCGATCCGGCTGGCAAACGACAGCCCGTTCGGGCTCGGCGCGTCGATCTTCACCACCGACCTCGCCGAGGCGCATGAAGCGGCCGAGCGGCTGGAAGCCGGCATGGTGTGGGTCAACAATCCGCTGATCGACAACGACGCGCTGCCCTTCGGCGGCTGGAAGGCTTCCGGCCTCGGTCGCGAACTGGGCCGGCAGGGGCTCGACGCCTTCCGCCGGTCGAAGATGGTGATCATCGACCACAAGCCGCAGAAGCAGGGCTGGTGGTACCCCTACCCCGACGACTGGTTCCGCGCCTCGGGCGGCCGCAAACACGTCTGACCGAGCGCGATTTCCACCATTTGGTGGATTTAGGCGGCGCGCCGCGCCGCTAGTTTCCTGCCACCCTGCCGGCAGGCTGAGTTCCGGGTGATTTCGCGCGGTTGCAACTTTCGCTTGCGCCGCGTCGTTGCCATGTGATTGCTATGAGTTGCCGTGACGGAAGCTCCGTTGGCGGCCATCCGTGGGTATCGCATGCGCCATCAGAGTGGCTTCGTCTCGGACACCTTCGTGAAGGGGGCGAACGGCAAGCCGTCCGTGAGCCCGGAGTGGCTGTCGCGGACTGTTGGCGACATCTACGACTGCGTGCTTGAGCCCGAACGCTGGGAAAACACGATCGAGCGGCTGGTCCGCCCGCTCTCCTTCACCAATGGCGCCCTGGCGGTGCTGCAGATGCGCCCCGGCGCCAATCACCTCAAGGCGCAGTTCGGGTTCGATCCGGAATGGATCGCTGTCGCCGACGACTATGTCGAGGATGCGGTCAGGATCTGGGGCGGACAGGCGCGCATGGAGGCCTTCCCGCTATGCGAACCGATTGTCGCCACCAACATCACGCCGCGCTCGCGCCTCGGCGAGTTTGGCTACTATCGCGACGTGCTTGGACCGCGCGGCATCCATGAGGCGGTGGTGCTGCGGCTGACGGCGGAGCCGACGCTGCTCGGTTATCTCGGCCTCAACCGTCACCACTCGGATGGCGAGGTGCTGCCCGAGGAACTCGAGGCGCTGCGGCTGATCGCGCCGCATCTGCGCCGCGCCGTGACGATCAGCAACCTTTTCGACCTGCAGGCGGTGGAGAACGCGACCTTCCGCGCCGTGCTCGACCGCATGGCCTGCGCCGTCGTGCTTGTCGACGCCGACCTGATGATCGTCCACGCCAACGACGCCGCGCAGGGCATGCTTGCAGGCGGCGACCTGCTTTCGGCGGAAGGCCGGCTCGGCGTGCGCGGCAAGCTGGCGGGCGACGCGCTGCGCGCTGCCGTGCGCCTTGCCGCGGACAACGAGGCGGCGATGGCCCAGCGCGGCATCGGCATCCCGGCACTCGCCGAGGATGGCTCGCCAGCCGTGCTGCACGTGCTGCCGTTGCAGCACCGCGCGCTGCGCAGCCGCCTGTCGCAGCGCGCGGTTGCGGCGGTCTTCGTGGTCAGCGGCGCGCAGGGCGCGCAGACCCCCGTCGACGCGATTGCGACGCTCTACGATTTCACGCCGGCGGAGAGCCTGATCTTCGCTTCCCTCTGCCGCGGCCTTTCGCTGGAGCAGACGGCGGAAACGCTGGGCATCGCCCGTTCGACGGCGAAAACGCATCTGCTGCGTGTCTTCGAGAAGACCGGCTGCAAGCGCCAGGCCGAAATCGTCGCGCTCGGCGCGCGCCTCTCGCTGTCGCTCTGAGCGCTGCCATGTGGGCCGGGATAGACACACTCACCCCGAAGGTGATCAGGCGGCGCCAAGCCCGGCG
>JBFXFO010000196.1:0-6255 GCA_050178915.1 Rhizobiaceae bacterium
CAACAAGGGTTTCGACCTGATGCACGCCGGCGAGTCGATCCGGAGCGTCGTCGTCTACTAGTTTGTCTTGATTGGTCGCAATTCCGGACGCAAAACCGCTTACGCTTTGCTGGAATTGCTCTTACGGGGAATGGTTCGTCAGGCATTTTTTCGAGGAGGATGGGATGGCCGACAAACTGCATCCGAATATCGACAAGGGACTGCCGAAGAAACGAGCGCGGTTCGCCGGGGGGACGCTCGTCTGTGCCTGCATCAACAATCCGGTGAAGGTGGAGATCAAGGGACAGGTCGCGCACAATCACGCCTGCGGCTGCACCAAATGCTGGAAACCGAAGGACGCGATGTTCTCGGTCGTGGCGGTGGTGCCGTCGGAGAACGTCACCGTCACCGAGAACAAGAGCAAGCTGAAGGTGGTGGACCCCAAGGCGCTGATCCTGCGGCATGCCTGCCGTGGCTGCGGCGTGCACATGCACGGGCCAGTCGAGCGCGACCACCCGTTCAAGGGTCTCTCGTTCATTCATCCCGAACGCTTCCAGGAATCCGGCTGGGCGCCGCCCGGTTTCGCAGCCTTCGTGTCGTCGATCATCGAGTCCGGCGTGCTCCCGACCAAGATGAAAGCGATCCGCAACCGGCTGAAGAAGGCCGGGCTCGAGCCGTATGACTGCCTGTCGCCGGGGCTCATGGACTACATTGCGACATGGACGGCGAAGAAGACGGGCGCCCTGCCCGCCTGAACGAGATTGCGTGGGCTGCGCCGGCGCGGCGCACGCAATTGCACAAACGGTCGCCGGCTGGGGGGGAATCATGATCAGCCTCGCCGACCCGCTTTTCACCACCTACGCCATTGCGGCCTCGCTTATGATCCTCAAGGCCGTCGCCATGTCATGGCTCACGGTTGTGCGCATGATTCAAGAGAAAGGCGGCTACCGCTCGCCGGAGGATCTGCGCCGGACGCCGATCAATCCCGATCCGAATCCGGATCAATTGAAGCCGAACGAACGCGTCGAGCGCGTCCGCAGGATACAGCAGAACGACCTTGAGAACCTGCCGTTCTTCCTCGTAGCGGGCTTCCTCTATGTACTGACCGGCCCGTCGCTGCTGATGGCGCAGCTTCTGCTCTACGGCTACGTCGTGTCCCGTCTGCTGCACTTCGCGGCGTATTTTACCGCCCAGACGCACGATATGCGGGCCACGTTTTGGACCATTGGATCGCTCATCCTGATTTTCATGGCGGTACGCGTGCTGCTCGCGGCGCTCAACATCTGGACGTGAGCGCAGCGCCCGCCATCTATGTCGATGCCGACGCCTGCCCGGTGAAGCAGGAGGTGCTGACCGTGGCCGAACGGCACGGGCTCGCGGTGACCTTCGTCGCCAATGGCGGCCTGCGTCCATCGCGCGACCCGATGGTGCGCAACGTCGTCGTCGGCAAGGGCGGCGATGCCGCCGACGACTGGATCGTGGAGAATGCGCAGGCGAACGACATCGTGATCACGGCCGACGTGCCGCTGGCGGCGCGGACGGTGGCGATCGGTGCGCATGTGCTCGGCCCCACCGGCCGTGCGTTCACGCCGGAGACGATCGGGATGCAGGTGGCGATGCGCGACCTGAAGCAGCACCTGCGCGAGACGGGCGAGAGCAAGGGCTACAACGCCGCGTTCTCGCCGCGCGACCGCTCGGCCTTCCTGAGTGCGCTCGACCAGGCCTGCAGGCGCGCACTGCGCAGTGCGACGCCATGACGATCTTCCGCAGGCATCTGCCGTTCTACATCGCCATTGTCTTCGCGGTCGTGGTGTTCCTGCTCACATGGCTGACGGGCTCGCACATGCCCTGGGCGCTGGCGGCGAACGCCTTCTTCATCGCCTATCTCGTGCTGACGCTGGCCGGGCTGCGCAAGCTCAGCGCCGAGTACCTGAAACACAACGCCGCGAGCAGCGACATGCCGGTGTGGATCATCTTCCTCATCACGCTCGGCGCGGTCGGCGTCGCTGTCGTGTCGCTGTTCACGACCATCAACGCGCAGGGTGCAACGCAGCCGCTCGACTATGGCGTGGCGCTGGCGGCGGTGCCGCTCGGCTGGCTGACCATCCACATGATGGCGGCGATCCACTACGCGCATGAATTCTGGCAACCCGACACGGAAGCGCCGAAGAGCAAAGCTGGCAGGCAGCCGGTGCGCGGGCTGGAGTTTCCCGGCACGAAGGAGCCGCGAGGCATCGACTTCGCCTATTTCGCCTTCGTCATCGGCATGACGGCGCAGACCTCGGATACTGCATTGACCAACTCGGCAATGCGGCGTTTCGCGCTGCTGCACGGCGTCGTCTCGTTCTTCTTCAACACCGTGCTTGTCGCTGCCGCGGTCAATGTCGCGGTGACACTCGGGAACTGAGCGCCGGACGCATTTTTCCTTTCGTGGTGATGAAACACCTCCGCCGCCCGCTGCGTATTGAGGATAGGCAGCACAGAAAGGGAGGACGTCATGGACGCCGCGCCGGGGGTGCCAGGGGAAAAGCCTAATACCGCGCAGAAGAAGGGCCCCCTGATCTACAGGCAGTCGGCGTGGACACGCGGAACGCACTGGCTCTGGGCGATCTCGCTGTTCTTCCTGCTGCTTTCAGGACTGCAGATCTTCAACGCCCACCCTGCCCTCTACATCGGCGACCAGTCGGGCTTCCAGTTCGAGAACCACGTGCTCGCGATCTATTCGGAGCAGGGCGATTCCGGCCGGGTCGGCGTGACGGAGGTGTTCGGGCAGAAATTCGACACGACCGGCGTGCTCGGCGTCTCCGACAGCCGGGCGCGCGCCTTCCCGTCATGGGCGACGGTGCCGAGCGGGCAGAACCTCGCGACCGGCCGTGTCATCCACTTCTTCTTCGCCTGGGTGCTGGTCGGCACGCTGATCGTCTGGCTCGTCGCCAGTCTCATCAACCGGCATCTGCAGCGTGACCTCGTGCCGACGCTCGGCGACCTGAAGAAGCTGCCGCGCGACATGATCGACCATGCGCGGCTGCGCTTCCACCATGTGCGCGAATACAACACGCTGCAGAAGCTCGCCTATGCCGGCGTGCTGTTCGTGCTGCTGCCGGTGATGATCCTCACCGGGCTTTGCATGTCGCCCGGCGCCAATGCAGCCATGCCGTGGCTGCCCGACCTGTTCGGCGGGCGGCAGACGGCGCGCACCATCCATTTCGTCGCCATGCTGCTGCTCGTCGGCTTCTTCCTCGTCCACATGCTGATGATCCTGGCCGCCGGGCCGCTCAACGAACTGCGCTCGATCATCACAGGCTGGTACCGCACCGACGCGCCTGCGACGTCCACCGACAAGAAGGAGGCATGACCATGGCCGGCAAATTCATGCTCAGCCGCCGGCGCTTGCTGACCGGAGCCTCGCTCGGCCTCGGCGGGATCGCGCTCTCCGGTTGCGACTGGTTCGACGGCCTCGGCAATCCCGACAACCCGGTGCGCAACTTCATGGAAGGCGCCAACGACCTCACCTACGGCGCCCAGCGCCTGCTCATCGACAGGAACGCGCTGGCGCAGGAGTTCACCGAGGCAGACATCCGCCAGCCGCAGCGGCCAAACGGCGTCACCTCGCCGGACGACGATGTCTACAAAGGGCTGCTCACGAACAATTTCGCCGACTGGCGGCTGACCATCGACGGTCTGGTGGAGAAGCCGCTGTCGCTGTCGCGCGAGCAATTGCTGGCGATGCCGTCGCGGACGCAGATTACCCGCCACGACTGCGTCGAGGGCTGGAGCTGCATCGCGAAATGGACCGGCGTGCCGCTCGGCCTCGTGCTCGACGAGGCGCATGTGAGGCCGAACGCGCGCTACGTCGTGTTCCACTGCCTCGACACGATCGAGAGAACGCTCGCCGGCGACGTGAAGTACTACGGCTCCGTCGATCTGGTGGACGCCTATCACCCGCAGACGATCCTCGCCTACGGGCTCAACGGGGCGCCGCTGCCGGTCGAGAATGGCGCGCCGCTGCGCGTGCGGGTGGAGCGCCAGCTCGGCTACAAGCAGCCGAAATATCTTTACCGCATCGAGCTGGTGGACAGCTTCGCGCAGTATGGCACCGGCCACGGCGGCTACTGGGAAGACCGCGGCTACGACTGGTTTGGCGGAATCTGAAGACGCAAGTGCCCGCCCGACGGCCGCCGGACGGGCACGTGCGCATGGATCTGCCCAAAAGAGCGAATACTCAGTCGCCCGCCCAGATCCACATGCAGTTGTTGTAGGAATCGCAGCTGTAATACCAGTAGCCGCGCGTCGAACTGGTCGGCTCGGCGCCCAGCTTGGCAACCTCGTCGGCCTTCGCCGCGTCGGCACCCATCTCCTTGGCGGATGCCGCCATCGCGCCGACATCGTACATGGCAGGCGAGCCGGCGGCTTCGCCCGATTTCGCCACCGGCCCGGCCTTGGCCAGCATGCGGGCGGCCACGAGCAGCGCATCGCCATCCTTCTCGGCCATGGCGATGTTGGCCAGCGCAACCGCGGTTGCCACCCTGGTGCGGGCGTCCGCACCTTCCTTGCTGGTCAGGTCGGCGGCCGAGGCGCTGCCGACGGCCATCGCCACTGCGACGGCGGCGATTGCTGCATGCCTGAGAACCATTTTCATCAAGTGTCTCCTACCGAGTTTCCACATCCCTCGGTGGCAGAAGACCAAGTTGTGCGCCCGTCCGCCCTACCCAAACAGGTAGGCGCGAGGATTTGTCGACCGCGCCACATTGATGACTGGATGCAGTGTTTGAGATAGAACATGACGCAGGGGAATATCGGACAGGTTCCCACGCGGCAAAGACGGGCATGCGTGTCTCAGCAGGGTGGCTGATGCAGGATCGTGAAGCCCAATTCCTTGATGCGCTGTATCTCGGCGTGCGTGACCGCACCGGTTTCGAGGCGCCGATCGGCATGCTGCATGACATGTTCGGAGTGATCTCGGCGGCACTTCTGGACGTCGATGCCGCAAGGCCGGATGTATCGATCCACGCGTCGGTCGGTGTGTTCACCGGCGAAGCGCTGGAAACCTATCATCGCAATTTTGCGGCGCTCGACCCGGCCCCGCTCGCCTTCCTGAAGCTGCCTGTCGGCACGGCGATGCCGACCTACCGGCTGCTGCCGGAGGAGCGCGCGCATCCCGGCGAATTCTACGGCGACTTCTTCCGGCCGCTCGGCCTGGAGGAGTGCCTGGGCGGCACGCTGGCGGCTGCCAACGGCCGCTTCGCGATGATCGGGCTGCAGCGGTCGCCTGACCGACACCCGTTCGACGACACCGATGTCGAGAGGCTGGGGCGGCTGATGCCGCATGTCGGCCGGGCGCTGCAACTGCGCCGCAGCTTCTTCGAACTGGAGGGAGTGAACGGCGCGCTGTCGGAATTGTGCGACCGGCTGGCAGCGGGCGTCTCGGTGGTCGGCTCGACAGGCGCCAGCCTGTTCGTGAACAGCGGTGCACGCGCAATAGCGGCAGCCAGAGACGGTCTGTCGCTCGACCGGCGCGGCCGGCCTGTCGGCATGACACGCGAGGTCAATCTGCGCCTAACGGAGCTGGAAAACGACGTGCGCAACGGCGGCTCGGGCGGCACGGTGCGCGTCCACCGCGTCGGCGGCAAGGCCCCCTACATCGTGCTGGTCGCGCCCTATTCCCAGGACGATCAGATCAACGATAGCCGCTCGCGGCCACGCGGCGTGATCTTCGCGATTCACGATCCGCTGGGCGCCGAGCTGGCGACGGGCGCGGCGATCGCGCTGCTCTTCGGCCTGCCGCAAGCCACGGCCAATCTCACCGCCGCGGTGACGACAGGAGAAGACCTGCAAGACTATGCCGAACGGCTCGGCATCTCCGTCAACACCGCGCGCTACCATCTCAAGACGGCGTTCGAGCGCATCGGCGTGCGCAGCCAGGCCGAGCTGTCGCGGCGCGTGACTACCGCGCTGCGCGACCTGTCCGACCACCGCGGAAGCAGCTGATACAACCAACGATGACGCTGAGTGACGCCCAGGCCAAGCACTTTAGCCTTTGAGGAGTCGCTGGCGAAGGCGGTCCAATCCGCAGCACAGAATAGCGGTCCGTCTCCTTCGGGACGAGATGCCTAGAAGGGAAACCTGCACAATTGCTCCAAAGGGCAGCACGCAAAATCTCAGCCTAGTAGCGAGGCGATCCTGCAATAAGCCGATTGAGCGGATTGCCGCTGTCAGCTTGATCGACGCGAGGAGATGTTCGGCGCCATCAACTGAGCTTCGCAATCGCCACGAGAT
>JBFXFO010000197.1:0-6254 GCA_050178915.1 Rhizobiaceae bacterium
ACGAGGTGCTGCACGGCGTCTCGCTCGACGTGCCGGCGCGCGCGCAGATCGCGCTGGTGGGCGAAAGCGGCTCCGGCAAGACGGTGACCATGAAGGCCATCATGGGCCTGCTGCGCAACCCGCCGGCTCGCATCACCGGCGGCCAGATTTTCTACGACGGACGCGATCTGCTGACGATGCCTGCGACCGAGCGGCAGAAGCTGCACGGGACCGCCATGGCGATGGTCTTCCAGGACCCGATGAGTTCGCTGAACCCTGTCTTCACGATCGCCGACCAGCTCGGCACGATCCTGAAATACGCCGACCGCAGGCTGGGCCGCGACCGCAGCCGCCGCGAGCGCATGCAGCGCGTATACGAGGTGCTGGCGCAGGTGCGCATGCGCGACCCCGAACGCGTCGCGCGCTCCTACCCGATCATGCTCTCGGGCGGCATGCGCCAGCGCGTGCTGATCGCCATGGCGCTGCTCTCTGAGCCGAAGCTGCTTATCGCCGACGAACCCGGCACCGCCCTCGACGTGACGACACAGGCGCAGATCCTGAAACTGCTGCGCGACCTCGTGGTCGAGCGCGGCCTCGCGCTGCTGATGATAACCCACAATCTCGGCGTGGTTCGCGAGACGTCGAGCTACGTCTACGTCATGCATCGCGGCGAAGTGGTCGAGCACCGCCCGACCGCCGAACTTTTCGCCGCCCCGCGCGAGGAATACACGCGCGCGCTCATCGCCGCCGTGCCGCGCCTCACCGGCGGCACCAGCTTTGCCTCGGCTGGAGCTGCGCCATGAGCACGCCCATGCTTGAGGCCGTTGGGCTGTCCAAAACCTTCCCTGTGCGCAATGCCTTCGGCCGGCAGGCGGGCGAGGTAAAAGCCGTCGACGATGTGTCGTTTCGCATCGAGCGCGGCGCCGTCTACGGGCTTGCCGGCGAAAGCGGCTCCGGCAAATCCACCATCGCCCGCATGATCATGGGGCTGAGCACGCCCACTTCCGGCGAGATCCTGCTCGACGGCAAGTCGATTGCCGGTGCCAGCGCCTCGCGCGAGCACCGCCGCAAGGTGCAGATGGTGTTCCAGAACCCCGGCTCGTCGCTCAACCCGCGCCGCACGGTTGGCCAGTCCATCGCCGTGCCGCTCGCGGCGCATGGTCATCCGCGCGCCGACCGGGCCAGGCGCATCGCAGAGCTGCTGGAGATGGTGCAGCTCCCGACCGACTTCGCGTCGCGCTACCCGCACGAGCTCTCCGGCGGCCAGAAGCAGCGCGTGGCCATTGCCCGGGCGCTCGCCGTCGCGCCGGAACTGCTGGTACTGGACGAACCGACCTCGGCGCTCGACGTGTCGGTGCAGGCGCGCATCATGGAACTGCTCGTGGGGCTCGGCGAGCGCCTCGGCCTCACCTTCCTGTTCATCTCCCACGACCTCAGCCTGATGCGCAATTTCGCGCAGACGGTCGGCGTGCTCTATCTTGGACGCATCGTCGAGACCGGCCCGACCGCCGAGGTCTTCGAGCACCCCAGACACGACTACACCCGTCTCCTCCTCGCCTCCGTGCCTGTCATCTCGGAGGAAGAGGAACGCATGCGGCCGGTGATTCCGCTGATCGACGGCGAAATCCCCACCGCCGACAAGCTTATCGCCCTGCGCGAGGCAGGCAGATTGCCGGAAACGCTCCAAGAGGTTCAGACACAATGATCAGGATAGGCATCGACGTCGGCGGCACCAACACGGATGCCGTCGTCATGGACGGGGCGAAGGTCATCGCCGGCGTCAAGTCGGCCACGACCGCCGATGTCATGAGCGGCGTCGTCAACGCGCTGAAGGCGGTGCTCGACGCCTCCAAGATGAAGGCGTCGAACGTCGATGTGGTGATGATCGGCACCACCCACTTCACCAACGCCGTCGTGCAGCGGCGCGACCTGGCGCAGACCGCAGCGGTCCGGCTCGGCCTGCCTGCCACGGCATCGCTCCCGCCCATGGTCGACTGGCCCGAGGACCTGCGGCTTGCCATCGGCAACCACGCCTATCTCGCGCATGGCGGCAACGAGTTCGACGGCCGCGTGATCTCGCCGCTGGACGAGAAGGAGCTGCTGGAGATCGCTGCCGACATCAAGGCGAAGGGCATCAATTCGATCGCCATCACGTCGGTGTTCTCTCCGGTCAGCAACGAGTTCGAGAAGCAGGCCGGAGCCATCTTCGAGAAGGCGCTGCCCGGCGCGCACGTCACCCTGTCGAGCGAGATCGGCCGCATCGGCCTGCTTGAGCGCGAGAACGCGGCGATCATGAACGCCTGCCTGCGCGATCTCTCCGCCCACGTCATCGAGGCCTTCCGCAAGGCGATCGGTGAAGCCGGCATCAAGGGCCGCTTCTACCTGACCCAGAATGACGGCACGCTGATGGACGCCGCGTTTGCCGAGCGATTCCCGGTGCTCACCTTCGCCTCGGGCCCGACCAACTCGATGCGCGGCGCCGCCTTCCTGTCGGGAGTCTCCGACGCCATCGTCGTCGATATCGGCGGCACCACCTCCGACGTCGGCTCGCTGCACAAGGGTTTCCCGCGCCAGGCCACCGTGGCGGTCGAGGTCGGCGGCGTGCGCACCAACTTCCGCATGCCCGACGTCTTCTCCATCGGCCTCGGCGGCGGCTCGCATGTTGTCGAGAGCGACCGCGGCATCAAGGTCGGCCCGACCTCGGTCGGCTACCGCCTTGTCACCGACGCGCTGATCTTCGGCGGCTCCACGCTCACCACCTCGGACGTCATGGCAGCAGCCGGCCGCACCGACTTTGGCGACCGCTCCAAGGTGCAGCACCTGACGCCCGACTTCATCGAGCGCACCCAGGCGAAGATCATGGAGATGCTGGAGGACTGCGTCGAGCGCTCGCGCCTGTCGCCGGAGCCACTGCCCGTGATCGTGGTCGGCGGCGGCTCGATCCTCGTCAACGGCCCGATCGGGGGGCTGGAGGTGATCAAGCCCGATCACTTTGCCGTCGCCAACGCCGTCGGCGCGGCCATCGCCCAGGTTTCTGGCGAGGTCGATCGTGTCTACGCGCTCGCCGAGATCGGCCGCGAGGAAGCGCTGAAGGACGCCAAGCAGCGCGCCGTCGATGCGGCGGTCGCTGCCGGCGCAGCCCTCGACACCATCGAGATCGTCGATGTCGAGGACGTGCCGCTCGCCTACCTGCCCGGCAACGCCACGCGCGTGCGCATCAAGGCCGTCGGTGAGCTGCATGTCTAAGGGCTATCTGCTGAAGGAGGCGGACCTGCTGCCGCTGTCCATCGGCGCCGCGCTGCTCGGCACCGGCGGCGGCGGCAACCCTTACGTCGGCATGCTGCGCACCCGCGAACTGCTGCGCAAGGGCGCCAGCGTCCGCATCGTGCCGCTCGACGCCCTGCCCGACGACGCCTGGATCGGCGAGGTCGGCGGCATCGGCGCCCCGGTCGTCGGCGTCGAGAAGATCGAGGAAGGCGGCGAATGCTATCGCGCCATGCGCGCCGTCGAGGAAACCGCCGGCGTGAGGATGTCGGCGCTGATCTCGGCCGAGATCGGCGGCGCCAACTCGATCGAACCGATCATCGCGGCGGCGCTTGCCGGCCTGCCTGTCGTTGACGGCGACGGCATGGGCCGGGCGTTCCCGGAAGTGCAGATGACGACATTCTTCATCTACGGCGCCAAGGCAGCACCTGCGGCCATCGCCGACGACAAGGGCAATGTCGTCGTGTTTCGCGAAGTCATCGACATGTTCTGGCTTGAGCGTTTCGCCCGCACCGTATCGGTCGATATGGGTGCCGGCGCAGGCTTCGCCATCGCGCCGATGCAGATGGAGTTCGTGCGCCGCACCGCCGTACCCAACACCGTCACGCAGGCGCTGGAGATCGGCCAGACCGTGCTCGACGCCCGCGCCAGACGGCAGAACGTGGTCGAGCGCGTGGTCGAGAAGACCAGCGGCAGGCTGTTCTTCACCGGCAAGATCACCGACGTCCGGCGCGAGCTGACCGGCGGCTTTGCCCGCGGCCACGCGGTCGTGTCGGGCATCGACGACTGGGCCGGCTCGGAAGCTCGCATCGCGATCCAGAACGAGAACCTCGTGCTCTGGATCGACGGCGTACCGGTGCTCATGGTGCCTGACCTGATCATGAACCTCGAGCTCGACACCGGCGAACCGATCACCACCGAGATGCTGCGCTACGGCCAGCGCGTCGCCGTCATCGGCCTGCCGGCGCATGATCTCCTGAAAACGCCAAAGGCGCTGGAGATCGTCGGGCCGAAGGCTTTCGGCTACCCGGAACTGACTTTCCAGCCTCTCCCAGCCGGCCCGCTCGCGGCCTGAGGAACGCACGATGAAGATACTCCGCACGATCCACGCCGAAGATCTGGAAGACATCGCCATCGGCGGCGCCATCCTTGGCACCGGCGGCGGCGGCGACCCCTATGTCGGCAAGCTGATGGCGCAGCAGGCGATCAGGAAGCACGGCCCGGTGCGGCTGGTCGACGTCGATGAGTTGCCCGACGACGCGCTGGTGGTGCCGGTCTGCATGATGGGCGCGCCGACCGTCATGACCGAGAAGCTGCCGCAGGGCGACGAGCTGATGAACGCCTTCCGCCAGCTGGAGCAGCTGCTCGGCCGCAAGATCGACGCGGTGCTCTGTGGCGAGGCCGGCGGCGTCAACTCGACAACGCCTTTCGTGGTTGCCGCCGCCAGCGGCCTGCCGCTGGTCGATGGCGACGGCATGGGCCGCGCCTATCCGGAACTGCAGATGGTCACCTTCACCATGCATGGCGTCTCCGCGACGCCGATGGTGCTGTGCGACGACAAGGGAAACTCGATCGTGCTGGAGACGGTCAGCAACAGCTGGACCGAACGCCTCGCCCGTGCCGCCACCGTCGAGATGGGCGGGTCCGCGCTGCTCGCCTTCTACGCCATGAGCGGCGCGGTGGCGAAGCAGGCGGTCGTGCGCGGCACCCTCTCGCTCTGCGCCAAGCTCGGCCAGAAGCTGCGCGAGACGCGCGCGGCGCATGGAGAGCCGGTGGCGGCCATTGCCGACCTGCTTGAGGCGAAGGTGATCTTCCACGGTCGCGTGAAGGACATCGACCGCCGCACCGTCGGTGGCTTCGCGCGGGGCACGGCGTCCTTCGAGGGCGTCGAGGAATGGAAGGGCCACAG
Source organism: Rhizobiaceae bacterium (assembly GCA_050178915.1). Classification (GTDB taxonomy): domain Bacteria; phylum Pseudomonadota; class Alphaproteobacteria; order Rhizobiales; family Rhizobiaceae; genus JBFXAF01. The sequence goes on from JBFXFO010000197.1 coordinate 5,153, forward strand.
CTTCAAGCTGGAGTTCCAGAACGAATTCCTGATCGCCCACCGCGACGGAAAAGTCCTCGTTACGACGCCGGACCTGATCACGCTGGTCGAGGCGGAGAGCGGCAATCCGGTGACGGCGGACGCGATCCGCTACGGGCTGCGCCTCGTCGCGCTGGCCTTCCCCTGCAATCCGCAGTGGCAGACAGAGGCCGGCATCAAGCTCGTCGGCCCCCGCTATTTCGGCTACGACGTGGACTACACACCCTATGTTTGAGGCCCGGCCGTCAGGCCAGCCCGGCGATCGCGTCCAGCCGCGCCTTGTGCGTCCTCGATAGCGCGAGGCCGGCAGCGGCGATGTTCTCGCGCAGATGGATGCGTTGCGACGTGCCGGGGATGACAAGCATGTTCGGGCTGCGCTGCAGCAGCCAGGCCAGCGCCACGCTTTGCGGCGACTGCTTCATCTCGGCCGCCACCTGGCTCAGCTCCTCAGCCTGGATCGGCGCGAAACCGCCCAGCGGGAAGTAAGGCACGTAGGCAATACCGGCCTCGGCCAGCTCATCGATCAGCGCCTCGTCCTCGCGATGCACGAGATTGTAGTGGTTCTGCACGCAGACCACCGGCGCGATGTCGCGCGCCACGCGCAGCTGCTTCGCGCCGATCGTGCTGATGCCGATGTGGTCGAGCAGCCCCTCCTCCTGCAGCCTGCGCATGGTGCGCATGGGCCCGGCAATGTCCTGCTCGGCTCCCGCCATGCGCAGATTGACGACGGCCATGCGCTCCAGTCCGAGCCGCTGCAGATTATCCTCGACCGACTTGCGCAGGAAATCGGCGTCGTGCCGCAGGACCCAGCCGCCCTCGTCGTCGCGATAGGCGCCGACCTTGGTGACGAGGGTGAGGTTCTTCGGGTAGGGATGCAGCGCCTCGCGGATCAGACGGTTGGTGACGAAGGGGCCGTAGAAATCGCTCGTGTCGATGTGATCGATCCCGAGCGCCAGCGCTTCCTTCAGCACTGAGCGGGCCTCTTCCGGATCCTTCGGCTCGCCGAAGACGTGCGGGCCGGCCAGTTGCATGGCGCCGTAGCCCATGCGGTTCACTGACAGCGACGTGCCGGGAAAGGTGAAGC
>JBFXFO010000198.1:0-6235 GCA_050178915.1 Rhizobiaceae bacterium
CCCCCTATCAAAACCGAGAACATATGAGGCGACCAAGACGAAGGTCTACTGGCGGTGGTTAGGCACCCCGTTCCGATCAAACCACCGCCTAGCCGTCATCTCCGGAAACTTCAGATTGACCACGGCGAGATCCGGCGGGCTGACACGCGCCTGCTCCCAGTCGCGCAGCGTGCCCACCGGCACCCTGAAACCCGGCGAATTCAGTCTGTGACAGAAGGGGCGGCGCGGAGCGCGTGGCGCGGATCAGCCGCGCCCGCTGGCCACGGTCCAGCGCTTCGGCCGATACGTCGAAATCCTCGGCGTCGGATGCGTCAGCCGGCAGTGCGATAGCTCTTCACCGTCCTTGCTCCTTCGGGCCGTCGGGTAGCTACTCCCACACCACCCGCGCGCCCAATGCTGCCAACTGACCATCCTTCGACACGACGCTCAGCCCCTCGGCTATCGCGTGCGCGGCAATGATGCGGTCGAACGGGTCGCGATGGACCAGCGGCAGCGCCCCCGCGCGAAGCGCGTGACCAGCCATGATCGGCAGCGCCGTGAAGTGCGCCTCGTCGATGATGGTGTTGAAAGAGTCGACGAGAGCCCCGGCATCGGGCCACAGGCCAAGCCGGTATTTCAGCGACATTTCGTAGGCAGACATGGCGCTGACGAAAATGTCGGCGTCATAGTCCTCTATCATGGTCCGGACGCGGCTCGGCAGGCTGCTGTTAAGGCAGAACCAGGCGAACGTGTGCGTATCCAGAAGAAGGCTCACCGCGCCGAAACGTCGAAGTCGGTCGAGAACTTTCCCTCCCAGGCCTGAAGCTCTTCTTCAGGCAACGGCGCCAGCCAGTCTGCCTCCGTCATGGTCGGCCGATGTTGCGCGAAACGCTCAGCGATGCGCCTGCGCGCCTCTCGAACGTCAGCCTTGGTCTCGCCGACCGCCACCAGCCGAACAGCCGGCTTGTTGCGGCGCGCGATGACGATCTCCTCGCCGGCTTCCGCGCGGGCGACGAGGTCCGACAACTGCGTCTTGGCATCGTGCATGTTGATGATCGTCATTCGCGGAATATAGCTAGATACCTAGCTAAACACAACGCCGCTGCGCCGCCCGAAAAAATTCCGGCAAATTTATCCACCCTCTCTGAGCCCGCGCGATAATCCTGCCGCCCGAACGAAGGAGCCGGCGGCGATGGACGGGAACGCGGCAGTGGAACGAGGCAGGGAGGCGCTGAAGCGCATCCTCTCAGCCCTTGTCTCGATGGCCGGGCTTGGCGCGCGGGCCGCAGGCGAGCCGGACACCCTGCCCCGCTTGCGTCACCGCGCCATCCTGCGCCTGCTGCGACCGGCGGAGTCCGCCGCGCGGCGGTTGATCATCACGCTGGGCATGAGCATGCAGGTCTCCCGTAAAAAGGGGTGGCCGGCTTGCCGGCCCGCCAGAGCGGGCCAGCGCGCCGGCCTGGGCAGGAGCGCTTTACCTGCACGGACCATCGCCCTGCCGCTGTTCGACCGCATGCGCCGCACCGGCCCGTTCCGGCCAAGGCCCAGCGCGCTGCCGCGCATCACCGTGCCCGGCTGGACCGAGCGGCGGCCGGTGCGCCAAAAACCCGCGCCCGACGATCCGATCGGCGCGGCGCGCCTGATGCTTCGGCTCGACGCGCTGGGCCGCGCCCTCGACGACATGCCGCGCCACGCCCGCCGCTTCGCGCGCTGGCAAGGCCGCTTCGCCTCCGGGCAGGCTCGGGACATCCATGACGCTGTGCCGGCGCGCAACAGCCGGCGCGGCAGGCGATTCCGGCGGACACGCCGCATCTGGCCGCTGCGCATGGGCGGCCGGCCACCCGGCCTGCCGCGCCGGCCGACGCACGAGATGCACGAGATCCTGATCAACGCGCAGGCGCTGGCCTGGTGGGCGCTGGAGCGCCGCGACACGTCATGAACATCCGCCCCTGCGAAGCGGGAACCACGACGTGCCGGAAGGGGGCGGCCTCGCGCCATGCCCCCGAAAATCGGCTCCCCTCGCCTTTCGGCGAGAGGGAGTGCATCGTCACGCCATCAAGCGGGAGCGGCAGTGTGCCTTAATGCCTACTGCCTCGAAGCCCTATTCCACCTTCTCCGCGCCTTCCGGCACGCCTGCGTCGATCGCCTCGCCGACCGGCTTCGGCGCCGGCTCGGCGCCGCCACCGGCATAGGCGCCGAGATACATGGAGTGGTAGACCTCCACCGGGGTCGGGCCGTCGACGCGCGCGAACAGGTCGATCACGTCCTGGTTCAGCATGCGCACGCAGCCCGACGAGGCGTTCTTGCCGATCGAGGCCCATTCCGGCGTGCCGTGCAGCCGGTACATGGTGTCCTTGCCGTTCTTGAACAAATAGAGCGCGCGGGCGCCGAGCGGGCTCTTCGGGCCGGGCGGCATGCCTTCGGCGTACTTCGCCAGTTCCGGATTGCGCGCGATCATCTCCGGCGGCGGCGTCCATACCGGCCACGCCTTCTTGTACTGGACGTTGGCGTTGCCGGTCCATTCGAAGCCGGCCTTGCCGAGGCTGACGCCGTAGCGGATCGCCTTGCCGCCCTCGAGCGAGAAATACAGGAACTTTGCGTTGGCATCGACGATGACCGTGCCGGGCTTGGCCAGCGCCGGGTTGATCACCACCTGCCGCAGGAACTGCTTGTCGATCTTCTCGAACGGGATGGCCGGCAGGCTGTGGCCGCCGTCGCTGCGCGCCGAATACATCTCCTTGTAGCTCTCGAGCACGGGGATCTGCGTGTTCGAGCGCACCGTCTCGGCGCGCGCGGGCAGTGCGCCCGCGAGGCCCATGCCGGCCATGCCGCCGAGGAAAACGCGACGGTCGATGCGACCGGAAAGAAGAGCAGAATCAGACATCAAGCCTCCCGAAAAACCGCTTACCGCAAGGGTAACAGAACCGTGGGCCGGCGAAAACCGCCGACCGCGAAGCAGGAGATTCGCATCGAATTCCGCCGGCTCTGTGGCGGCGCGGAAATCTTCCGCGCAGGTCAGACGCTGGCGTCAGCCCTGGGCGCCTTGGCGCGTGGCGCGTTCACCACCGGCGTCACCACCTTCCAGTTCTTGTAGAAGATGGCGTTGATCCTGGCGGCGATGAACGAGACGACGCTGACCAGCGCCGCGAGAAGCCGCGGGAACGGCGTCGGCCGGACGATATCCATGAACACCGCGTAGCGGCGGGCGTCGTGCAGATTGACCGAGCGGTGGATCAGCGTGTCGTCGAAGATATAGAGCGGGTCGTCGTACCAGAAATGCTTCTTGTTCCCGCACTCGATGAAGACGTTCTCCGACTTCACCGGCGTCAGATTGTAGAGGACGCGCAGCGTCAGCCGCAGCGGCCCGTAGTGGAAGCTGGTCGACTCCCGCCCTGAGAAGACCGAGACCGCAATGGTCTTGATGTAGCGGAAGTCGCGCTTGAACTCCGGGATATCGTGGGGGTTGTCCTTGCCGTACCAGGTGAACACGTACATGCCGCGGCGGCCGGCCTCGAACTTGCTGTCGATGTCGGACATGATCTGCTCGCGCCGGTTGCGGAAGGCGTCGAGCACGGTCGTCACCTCCTCGCGCCAGGCCGGCGGCAGGTCGTCAAGCTTGTAGACGCCGGGGTTGCGGTAGGAGATCAGGTCGACCAGCACGTTGAACGGCGAGAGCAGCCACGTCGTGATGCCGTTGCCGAGGAAGTAGCGCTCGAACACCATCTGGTCGCGGCGCGTATTGCGCATCACGTCGATCAGCCCGGCGATGATCCAGATCGCCGCTACGATCGGAATGAACCAGATGGCGAGGCCGAGCACCACGGCGGCGATCACGATCTTGCGGACGGTCTTGAATGAAATCGCCATGGTTGTGGCCTGCTTTTTTTTGCGAATGGGTGCGGACGCTCGCCGCGACCGCCGCGCCCGTCTAACACAACGCCTACCGGAATTGTCAGGATGGTCGATTGTCGCTGCGCGATGCCGTGCCGTTCGGGTTGACATGACCGCACGCCTCGCGACCATGTGGAGGAATATGGAACAGGTGTGATCATGATCAAGTCGGGGACCATCCGCGCCGGCATGGGTGGCTGGACGTTCGAGCCCTGGGAGGGAACGTTCTACCCGGAGAAGCTGGCGAAGAAGAAGCAACTGGAGTTCGCCTCGCGGCAGGTGCCGACGATCGAGGTCAACGGCACGTACTATTCCGGCTTCACGGCGGCCACCTATGCCAAGTGGGCTGCCGAGACGCCGGACGGCTTCGTCTTCTCGATCAAGGGCAATCGCTTCGTCACCAACCGCAAGGTGCTGGCCGAAGCCTCCGAGTCGCTGAAAAAGTTCTTCGCCCAAGGGCTCGAGGAGCTTGGCGACAAGCTCGGGCCGCTGGTCTGGCAGTTCGCGCCGACGAAGCGCTTCGAGCCGGACGACTTCGAGGCGTTCCTGAACCTGCTGCCGCGCGAGCATGCCGGCCGCGCGCTGCGCCACGCCCTGGAGGTACGACACGGCAGCTTCGCGACGCCGGAGTTCGTGGCGCTGGCGACCAAGCATGGCATGGCGATCTGCTATGCGCACCATCACGACTATCCGGAATTCGCCGACGTCACTGCCGACTTCGTCTATGCGCGTCTGCAGAAGGGCGAGGATTCCAACCCGACCGCCTACACGCCGAAGGATCTCGACCGCTGGGCGGCGCGTGCGAAGCTGTGGTCGGAGGGAGGGCAGCCGGACGACCTCCCCTATGCCGACGGAGATCGCAAGCCGGCCAAAGAGGCACGGGACGTGTTCGTCTACATTATTCACGAGGGCAAACTGCGCGCGCCGCAGGGCGCCATGGCCTTCATGGAACGCATCGGCGCATAACGCGCCTTACCAGAGGTCGTCGGGGTCCTCGTCGGTACCGGTCTCGACCGAGCGATATTGCGGCGCCTCCTCGCCGAGGGCGCGGTCGCTGCCCCATGGCGTCGTGTGATTGTCGATGCGCATCTGGAAGACGAAGTAGGTCGGCGAGCAGAAGCCGACGCCCTTCACCTTCGAGACGTTCGGCGTGTCTGGCGGGAAAGCCTGGCAGATGTAGTCGTCGCGGCAGAAATGCTCGGCCGAGCAAGCGCCACGGTTGCCCCGCTGAACCGCACCGGACAGGCACTGGTCGAAATTGCCGCTCGCGACGCAGAGGTCGAACTTCTTGCCGCCGGTCAGGCCGCAGATCTCGCGCGGCATGGGTTGGCCGGCCTTGAACGCCTTGAAGGCGCGGTCGTGCTCGTTGCATTGGCGGTAGGCCATGCCACCCGGCACGCCGATGCGCGGCGGCCGGCAGGTATAGTCACGCGGCGATGCCTTTTCCGCGAAAGCGGTGAACTGGGTCAGCTTGAACCGATCGTTGAACGGCACGTCGGCGCTCGCCGTCACCGGACCTGCAAGGCAGGGATGACCGGAGAACATGGCCTTGCTGTCTTCCGGCAGCAGGCACTGCGCCATCTGCATGGGCAGGCCGGGCGTCGCGGCCAGCGGCGTGCAGACGGTGCCGCCGCCGCATTGCCAGTTGCCGCCGAACTTCGCGGCATCCTCGGCCGCAATGCACGACATCCCGGCCTCCGCCGGCACATAGTCGTGGGCGTCATCGGCCCACTTTGCCGGCGGTGCAAAGGACAGCGGACGGAACGGGTTGGGCCGCCTGTCATGCGCCACCGCCTCGACCCACGCCTGGCGGCGCGGCACCTCGGCGTGGAAATGCGGTGAGATGCCGACCTCGACGCGGTTGAGCGGGGAGGTGTTTGCGTCATCTAGGCCGATGAAATGGAAGCCAGCCGTGCCACTCGACTGGTGGCAACCCTGACAGGTGCCATTGTCCAGCCGCTCAATCATGGCGGCGGGCGAACGAACAAGCTGGCCGCCCGAGAGGGCCTCCGCGGCGAAGTCCTCCGCGTCGAAGAGGTCAGCGAACGGATGGTTCGCAGCCCGCGCATTTCCGAAGGTGGACCACGAGACAATCTTGCGCGCGAGGAACTGGTCCGGGATCATGTAGACGCCGGTGTCGACGGCGCCGGTGCTGCCGTTCAGGTAGGAAGCGAGATCGGCCTTGAGTTTCGCGTCGCCTTTCAGCCCTGCGACGTCAGGCGTGTTCTCCAGCGGCAGTTCGGTGACGGCTTCGCCATCGATGCCGAAGATGCGCATCAGATAGACGGCCTGGCCGCCGAACTCGGGTTCCTGCCCGGACGGGAAGCGCACCATCTGGGCGTTCAGCTCCAGCTGGCGGAATGTC
>JBFXFO010000199.1:0-6217 GCA_050178915.1 Rhizobiaceae bacterium
TCCGTGCTTTTACAATCTGTTAAGGTTTGAGGCAGGCGCTCCATGCGCCTGCTTCAATTGCGCCATGCGAAAGACGCATGGCTCCCAGGCAATCTAGCGGCGCGGGACATCCGCATGCTGGCGACGGCGGCTGCCCGTTGCGGCGTCGTAGGTATCGGGCCAGCCGATATCCTTCTGCATGTCCGCGGGCAGCGACAGGATTGCGCGCTCGGTCAGATAGCGGGTGCGGGCCGCGCGATACTCGTTGGCCAGATGGTTCAGGGTCGAGAGAATGGACATGGTCTTTTCCTTGTCTGCCCGAACCGTTCGGCCGGGGCTACTTCGTTGCGTCAGGCATGACCGCCGCTTGTATCCGTTTCATTTCTGATTGAGCGGGTTTGGGTTCCCTTCCGTCTCGGAAGGACCGGCCGCCTCGCTTCAACACGTTGACAATCGCACCGCGCTTATATTCAATCAATCGAAATGAAGTGATGATTTAGATCAAGAAAACTGAATCGTACCTGAATGGCCCATTCATGACCGCACCGCTCAATCACCCGCTTCCCCTGCTCGAACTGGACGTGCTGCGCACCTTCGTCGCCATTGCTGAGACGGGCAGTTTCACGGGCGCCGCCAACGCCGTCTTCCGCACCCCTTCCGCTGTCTCGATGCAGATCAAGAAGCTGGAGGATGTGCTTGGATGCGCCGTGTTTTCGCGCGACGCGCGTTCGGTCGCGCTTACCACCGACGGTGAGGTGCTGCTCGGCTATGCGCGGCGCATGCTGGCGATCAACCGCGAGGCGGTGTCGAAGTTCATCGTGCCCGACATCACCGGTGTCGTGCGCCTCGGCTCGCCGGACGATTTTGGCGAACGCGTGCTGCCGCACGTCCTGAAGCGCTTCGCCCAGTCGCATCCGTCGATCGCGGTGGATGTCGTGATCGACCAGAGCATCAATCTGCGTCGTCGCATGGACGACCGCGCGCTCGACATCACGCTCCTGACGAATTCGGTGAAGGTGTCGCTGGATTCGGCGGAGGCGCTCATGAGCGAGCCGATCGTCTGGGCTGGCGCGAAGGGCGGTTCGGCCCATATGCGCGAGCCGCTGCCGATCTCGATCTGGGAAGAGGGCTGCGCCTGGCGCGCCAATGCGCTGGAGGCGCTTGGTCGCGACGGCCGCAACTATCGCCTCGCCTATATGAGCGCTCACACGGCCGGCCAGCGCGCCGCGATCCTCTCGGACCTCGCAGTGGCGCCGCTGCCGAAATCCTTCCTCAGCGCCGATATGGTGGAGCTGACCGAGAAGGACGGGCTGCCAGAGATGGGGAACTACAGCCTGCTGATGCTGGTCGCGCCCGACGCCAGCGCGCCGGTGAAGGCGGCAGCCGACCACATCCGCGCGACCTTCGAATTGTTCAGGCAGACGGGGCGGTATTGAGCCAGCCGAGCCGCGGCCTGGGCGTTTCGGCAGGCGACGGCTGCACTCCGAACTCCGCTTCGCGCAAGAAGGCGACGATGCGATTGCGCGCGCGCTTCGCCTCCCGGATCTGCGCCAGAAGCGGCCAGTCGTGGAACATGCCGGGTTCCACCACGAGTTCCACGTCTACGCCGGCCTCGCGGGCCTTTTCGGCAAACAGAACGGTGTCCGGGTAGAGGATCTCGTGCGTGCCGGTGAAGATCAGCGTCTTCGGCAACACGGTGAGATCGCCATAGATCGGGCTGATGCGCCAGTCGTCGCGCGGGATGTCGCGGGCGTAGTGGCGCACTGCTTCCAGTCCGCCGGGAATGCCGAGCCATGGATCGATGCGCTCGAGCTGGAACACCTGCGGATTGGCGAGCGTCATGTCGAGGCCGGGTGAAATCAGCACGTGACGGCCGGGCGGGGGGAGGCCGCGCCGCGCGCCCAGCATGGCCAACACGACGGCCATGTTGGCGCCGGCAGAATCGCCGACCATGACGATGTCTTCCACCGGCACGTCCCGAAGCATCTCCTCGTAGAGCTCCAGCGGCATTCCGAAGATCGCGTCGAAGCCGTGCTCGGGCGCGATCGGATAGATCGGCACCGTCACGCGGGCACCGACGCGTTCCGCCAGTTCCGCGATGATCGCCCAGTGAAAGCGCCCGATCTCGAAGACGAAGGCGCCGCCGTGCAGGTAGACGAGCCGCTGGCGGCTGGTCACACGCCTCGGCGTCACCTCGTAGACCGGAGAGCCGGCGACGCTGCGCTCGGCAACGCTGACGCGGGCAGAGAGCTTTGCAGGCGGTCGATGCGTTTCAGTCAGGCGCGCCTGGGCGATCCAGGCATTCATGCCTTCGGGACTGGCAAACGCCTTCTTGCGCGTGTTGCGCAGGATCAGCGCAGCGATGTGCGATTTGAGACTCGGCATGCTGACGAACTACGCCGCGAAGGCGGCACGACTGAACCCAACCCTGCCGGAAAGATGATTTGCCGCAGGCGGTTGAGTCAAGCCGTCACGACCGGCCCTTTGGCCGCCTACTGGCCGACGAAGTCGAAATGGCGCGCCATAGGGCGGCCGGGACCGCGCGGCGTCCAGCGCCAGCCAATGTCCTTCTGAACGTCTTGCGGCAGCTGCTCGATGATGCGCGCGGTGCGGCGCTCGGCGCGGGCGCGGCGCTGCGAGGCGGCGAAGCGGGCAATGTTGTCGAACATCGACATGGGAGCAGTTCCTTCGGACGCGCAGCCGAATCCGGCTGCCTTGGCTGCTCCGGATAGAGGTCAAACGTTTCCGCATTGTGGCTGCGGGACAGCCCAGCAAGGGCCAGTCCGTTGCGCCACGGAAACATTTGCATGCAAATGAATTTGGAGGCCCGGCCGACAGAGCCCGCCTTGCGGGCCGGCGCTCGTCTCAGATGCGCTCGACGGCGAAGCTGGTGGACGGGTTCACGAACTCGTCCTGCGCTGCGACCGTGACGATCTCGCGCGAGCCCGCCTCGGCCGTGCGCCTGAGCAGGCCGTAGGTCGCGGACGCGGCATGCACCAGCGCTGCCTCCGGCGTGCCCTTCTGCAGCAGCGCGCCGAGGAACAGCGCGGCGATGGCGTCGCCTGCGCCGTTGACCGAGACGGGCAGCATCGGTGTGCGCACCCGCATCATGTCGGAGCCGTCCGAAACCACCACGTCGACATGGCCCTCGGGCGTGCCTTCGCCCTGCACGCTGGTGACCATGACGATCTTCGGCCCCATGGCGTGGACTGCGGCAATCGCGCGGCGCAGCGTGGCGGCATCGCGCACCTCGATGCCGGAGAGACATTCCAGCTCGAACTGGTTCGGCGTGACGATGTCGGCCGCCGGCACCGCCTTGTCGCGCATGAATTCGGGGATGCCCGGCCGCACGAAGACGCCGCGGCCCACATCGCCGATGACCGGGTCGCAGCAGTAGAGTGCGCCCGGCCGCTCGGCGCGCACGCGCGCAACCGCGTCGAGGATCGCCTCGCCGATACCGGCATCGCCCATGTAGCCTGACAGCACCCCGTCACAGCGCGCCAGCGCCCCGCGCTCGGCGATGCCGTCGATCAGGTCGCGCACGTTCTCGCCGGTGAACACCTGGCCGCGCCACTTGCCGTAGCCGGTGTGGTTGGAGAACTGGACGGTGTTCACGGCCCAGACCTCGAAGCCCATGCGCTGCAGCGGGAACACCGCCGAGGCGTTGCCGACGTGGCCATAGGCCACCCATGACTGGATCGAGAGGATGTTCATCGCAGCACTCCGGCGCGCCGTCCCGTCCGGCGCGGCCCGTGTTTATCGCATGAATCCCGCTATTCCAGAGGGTGCTGGCGGATTGGATTGGGCCAAGCTCAGGCCGCAGGCGGACCGCCATGCTGCAGCACCACCACGCGTGTGCGGTTCGGCACGCGCTGGTGCAGGTCGATCACATCGTGGTTGAGCATGCGGATGCAGCCGCTCGACATGGCGCGGCCGATCGACCAGTCCTCGCTGGTGCCATGGATGCGATAGAGCGTGTCCTCGCCATCCTTGAACAGATAGAGCGCGCGCGCGCCAAGCGGGTTGGTGGGGCCCGGCTCCATGCCGTCGGCGAGCGGGCCGTACCGTTCCGGCTCGCGCGCGATCATCGCCGGCGTGGGCGTCCAGCGCGGCCAGGCGCGCTTGTACTGGATGACGCCTACGCCTTCGAATTCGAGCCCGGCCTTGCCGACTCCGACGCCGTAGCGCAGCGCCCGGCTGTTGCCGAGAAGCAGATAGAGGTAGCGCGCCTGCGTATCGACCACCACCGTGCCGGCCGGCTCATAGCCGTGATAGGTCACTTCCTGGCGGTAGAACTGCGGCTCGATCTTGCTCAGGTCCGCGGCGGGTATCGGAAAGGGCTCGGTGTCGATCGCCGCATACATCTGCCGATAATATTCTGATGGCTGTGGCTTGACGTCCGGCTCGTTGCCGACGCGGCCGGTCGACATACAGCCGCCGAGAAAGAGGGGAGCGCCGACGACGAAGGCGCGGCGGGAAAGCGAAACGGACATCTGGCCAACTTCTTCATGAAACGTCTTTTGACCGGTGGTCGCAGAAAAAGGTCAACGGTTCCATGAAACCGCGATCACGCTCGCGCAGCTTTGCTTCAAGCTTTGGTGATCTTCCGCTGAGGGAGGTGGAGCGACGGGGGCCGGCCTACTCGCGGCCGCGCCGTCCTTCGCGCCCGCGCCGCCTTCCGCCGCCATCGCCGGCGGCCGCCTCGACAACCTTGCGCGGCGGGAGCGTGACTGCTGCGGAGAGCTTCGGGAACGGATCGACCTTGTTGGGCAACGCCATCGCGTCGATGAACAGCTGCTGGAAATGCGGCTCGAGCGCCGTCTCGATCTTCTCGATCTGGCTCACGTGCCGCTCGATCTCGCGGCGATGGTCGCGGTTCAGAAGCGCCATCAGCGCGCCGGTTCCCGCGGCATTGCCGACTGCCTTGACGTCGGAAAGTTCGCAGTCGGGGATGAGGCCCAGCACCATTGCGTATTTCGGGTCTATGAAGGAGCCGAACGCGCCAGCGAAGCGGATCGTATCGACCGTCTCGACGCCCTGTTTCTCCATCAGCAGCTTCACGCCGGCATAGAGCGCCGCCTTCGCCAGCTGGATGGCCCGCACGTCGTTCTGGGTGACGGTGATGCGTGGCTCGCCGTCGCGCAGCAGGTAGGAGAAGGTGCGGCCGTTCTGGATGATGCGCGGGCTGCGCGCAGCCATCGCGCCATCCACCACGCCATCCTCGGAGATGATGCCGGAGAGATACATCTCGGCCACGACCTCGATGATCGCAGAGCCGCAGATGCCGGTGACGCCGACGCCGGCAGCCGCTTCCTCGAAGCCGTCCTCATCCGACCATTTGTCGACGCCGATGACACGGAACTTCGGCTCCAGCGTCTCCGGGTCGATGCGCACGCGCTCGATGGCGCCGGGTGCGGCACGCTGGCCGGACGAGATTTCCGCGCCTTCGAACGCCGGGCCGGTAGGGGAGGATGCGGCGACGACACGCTGGCGGTTGCCCAGCACGATCTCGGCGTTGGTGCCGACGTCGACCATCAGCATCATGCGATCCTGCCGGTAAGGGCCTTCCGACAGCGTTGCGGCGGCAGCGTCGGCGCCGACATGGCCGGCGATGCAGGGCAGGATGTAGAAGCGCGCGCCGGGGTTGGCCTGAATGCCGATCTCTGACGTCCAGCCCTGCACCGCGCCGGAGACGGCGAGCGCAAACGGCGCCTGGCCGAGTTCGGTCGGGTCGATGCCGAGAAACAGATGGTGCATGATCGGATTGCCGACGAACACCGTGTCGAAGATGTCGTTGCGGTCGACGCCGCCTTCCGCGCAGACCTTGCCGATCAGCGCGTTGACGGCTTCGCGCACAGCCTTGGTCATGGCTTCGCGGCCGTCGGGATTCATCATCACGTAGGAGACGCGGCTCATCAGATCCTCGCCGAAGCGGATCTGCGGGTTGGGCGTTCCGGACGAGGCGATGACGCGGCCCGAGAGCAGCGACACCAGATGCATCGCAATCGTGGTCGAGCCGATGTCGCAGGCGATGCCGTAGGCCTCGTTCTTCAGGCCCGGATAGAGCGCGATGACCGTGGCCCGCGAGAACTCCATGTCCTTGTGGATCGCGGCGGTGACGCCCCAGTTCTCCTTGCGCAGGATCTTCTGGATCTCCGGCATCAGGTGCTGCGCGACGCGCAGGTCCTTCCAGCCCCAGTCCTTTTCCAGCACCAGCTTCAGCCGGTCGAGGTCGCCC
>JBFXFO010000200.1:0-6163 GCA_050178915.1 Rhizobiaceae bacterium
AAGGTTCGCCGGGTTCGTTGCCAAGGACTGCTCCTTACCGTGTCACCGCAATTCTGTTCAAATATGAACAGAATTGCCTGCGCGCAAGAACTTTGAGGCACGCAGGCACTTTCACGCACGCAAGAACCTTCAGAACGCCTCGGCCGGCAGCGCCATCATCGCATCGGCGCCCGACGAGATGCGGGCGAGATGCGCCGAGGTTTCCGGCATCACGCGGTCCATGAAGAAGCGGCCGGTGACGAGCTTGTTTTCGTAGAACGACGCATCGCCATTGGCGCCCTCTGCCAGCTTGCCCTGCGAGGTCTTCGCCATCTGCGCCCACATGTAGCCGAGCGCCACGAGGCCGAAGAGATGCATGAAGTCGGTCGAGGCAGCGCCGGCATTGTCCGGCTTCTGCATGGCGTTCTGCATGAGCCACATGGTGGCCGCCTGCAGATCGTTGAGGCCCTTCTTGAGCGCCTTCGTGTACGGCGCCATCTTCTCGTCGGCGCGATTGGTCTCGCAGAACTCGCCGACCTCCTTGAAGAACGCCTGCACCGCACGGCCGCCATGCATGCCGAGCTTGCGGCCGACGAGGTCGAGCGCCTGGATGCCGTTGGCGCCCTCGTAGATCATGGTGATGCGGGCATCGCGCACGAACTGGCTCATGCCGTGCTCTTCGATGTAGCCGTGACCGCCGAACACCTGCTGCGCCATCACGGCATGCTCGAATCCCTTGTCGGTCAGCACGCCCTTGATGATCGGCGTCATCAGGCTCAGCTGGTCGTCGGCCAGCTGCCGCTCCTTGTCGTCGCCCGAGCGGTGCGCCACGTCCGACTTGATCGCGGTCCACAGCACCAGCGCGCGGCCGGCTTCGTTGAAGGCGCGCATGGTCATCAGCGAGCGGCGGATGTCCGGGTGCACGATGATCGGGTCGGCCTTCTTGTCCGGCGCCTTGGCGCCCGACAGCGAACGGCCCTGGATGCGGTCGCGCGCATACGCCGCGGCGTTCTGGTAGGCGGCTTCCGAGATCGCCAGGCCCTGCAGGCCGACGCCGAGGCGCGCCTCGTTCATCATCGTGAACATGGCTTTCAGGCCGCCATGTGCCTCGCCCAGCAGGTAGCCGGTCGCATCGTCATAGTTCATGACGCAGGTCGAGTTGCCGTGGATGCCCATCTTCTCTTCGATGGAGCCGCACATGACGCCGTTGCGCTTGCCCGGATTGCCGGCCTCGTCGAGCATGAACTTCGGCACGATGAAGAGCGAGATGCCCTTCACGCCTTCCGGCGCGCCCTCGATGCGGGCGAGCACCAGGTGCACGATGTTGTCCGACATGTCGTGCTCGCCGGCCGAGATGAAGATCTTCTGGCCGGAAATCTTGTACGAGCCGTCGCCCTGCGGCACGGCCTTGGAGCGCAGCAGCCCGAGGTCGGTGCCGCAATGCGGCTCCGTCAGGTTCATCGTGCCGGTCCAGATGCCCTCGACCATCTTCGGCAGCCAGGTCGACTTCTGCTCTTCGCTGCCATGCACGAGGATCGCGGCCATCGCGCCCTGCGTCAGGCCCGGATACATCATGAAGGCCATGTTGGCGCCGGTCATGTATTCGCCGACCGCCGAGTGAACGGTGTAGGGCAGGCCCTGGCCGCCGAATTCCGCCGGCACGGCAAGGCCCATCCAGCCGCCCTCGCGATACTGCTGGAAGGCGTCCTTGAAGCCGCTCGGCGTCTTCACCGAACCGTCGGCGGCGCGCGTGCAGCCTTCGAGGTCGCCGGTGCGGTTGGTCGGCTGGATCACATTCTCGGCCAGCTTCGCACCCTCGGCCAGGATGGCTTCGAGGATGTCAGGCGTGGCGTCGGAGAAGCCGGGAAGGTTGGAATAGCGCTCGTAGCCGAGCACCTCGTTCAGC
Source organism: Rhizobiaceae bacterium (assembly GCA_050178915.1). Taxonomy (GTDB): domain Bacteria; phylum Pseudomonadota; class Alphaproteobacteria; order Rhizobiales; family Rhizobiaceae; genus JBFXAF01. The sequence goes on from JBFXFO010000200.1 coordinate 1,886, forward strand.
ACGAACAGCGTATCGCGAACGGGCGCCTTGTAAGTCGGCATGGATTCCTCCGAAAACAGCAAGGAAAAAGGCCGCGCCGCGCCAGTTCTCGCGCGCCGGGCTCGATCACTCCGCACTGACTAGCAAACTTTGACGTTTGCGTAAACGTCAAAGTTTGTCATTCCACAATGTGCCGCATCGGCGGCAAACAAAAAAGCCGGCCGCGACGAGCGGACCGGCTTTCCAAAGCACGGTATCGTGAGGGAGGTCAGCTGACCTTCTGCTGCCGATCCGCCAGCATGCCGCGGATGGTGCCGATCAGGTTGGAAAGGTCGGAGATGGACTCGTCCAGCGCGATGCGCTGCTTGTTGAGGCGGCCGAGCTGCTTCTCGGACTTCTCCAGCGCGAGCTTCAACTGCTTCGCGTTGCTGCCGTTCGGATCGTAGAGGTCGATCAGCTGCTTCACGTCGCGCAGCGTGAAGCCGACCTTGCGGCCGAGCAGGATGAGCTTCAGGCGGCTGCGGTCGCGGTGCGAATACAGGCGCGTGGTGCCGTCGCGCTTGGGCGAGAGCAGGCCCTTGTCCTCATAGAAGCGGAGCGTGCGCAGCGTGACGCCAAAGGTCTTCGCCATCTCGCCGATCCGCGTGAAGCCATCGCCATCCTCGTTGGCAACGTCATTGACAACAGCCGCTGCTTCCGCAGCCGGGATGAAATCCATCATTGTTATTGGCTTTCCTTCCATCGCCACCGGCACTGCCTGGCGGCTCGGGCCGTTCTGGTTCACCAGACGCCCACGTTCCTACGGGGAGAGAGGCCGTGGCCCCTCGCCATGTGGCGTCCACGTATAACCGAGGGGCACCCATGGCAAGTGCGAAACTGACGCACCTGCCATTCGCTGGATGCAAGCCCGAGGCAATTTACGCTTCTTAAGTTTGGTTAACGGCTTGTTTACTACGTTTGGGGAAAGGTGCGTTCGTCGGAGTCCCGTGGCTATCCTGTAACCGCATTTTTCACGGCTTGTTCGAAGCGGGGGTCAAACCCGTTTCCTCGCCGCATGCGGTCGCAACGGTTTCCGACGCGGATTTGAGGCGCTGGATCACTCCAGCCGGATTGCGAGCGGACGTTCGATGAACAGCAGGAAGTCCTATCTCGACACGCTGAACACGGGGCGGCAGCGCCGCGTGCACAGCTCGCTGGAGGAATTGAACCGGTCGATGGACGCGCTGAAGCGTCTCGACCCGCACCTCGACGCGGCCGAAGGGCGCGGTCGCCGGCCTTCGCGCGGCAACGCGCAGTGGGCGCCGACCGACATGGGCTTCGAGCCGCGCCCCGGCGAAGGCGTCCGGACCTCGACCCACGCGCGCGGCGAAAGCAGCTATCAGTCGATCGAACGCGAGATCGACCGTTACCGCCGTCCCGATGATCAGGGCGCAGCCGCCGGCAAGATCGCATCCGAGTTGAAGGGCCTTCGCGAGGAACTGCGTCACCAGATGACCGCCGGCCTGCGGCGCGAGTTCGATTCGCTGCGCAAGGACATCCAGCGCGCCTACAGCCAGACCGGCACGGCGCGCGAAGGCGCCGAGCTCGGCGCCGAGTTTGAACGGCTTTCCGGCGCCATCCGCACGCTGTCCGAGCGCAGCGACGACAAGGGCATCAACATGCTGCGGCTGGAGCTGGAGCAGGTGAAGGGCGCGATCGACAGCCTGGCGCGCGAGGAAACCGTGCGCTCCGTCGGCAACCGCTGGGACGAATTCGACCGCCGCTGGTCGTCCTTCGAGGACCGCATGGCCAATCCGCCGGCCGATCCGTCGCTGGCGGCGCTCAACGCCCGCCTCGAGCAGATCAACCAGGCGGTCAACGGCCTGCCCGAATCGCTGTCGCTGCGCTCGCTCGAAGAGAAGGTGCGCATGCTCGCCGGCGCGGTGGAGCATTTCGCGCACAAGCAGGAGGACCATGGCACCGGCGTGCTCGGCATGGTCGAGGAGCGGCTGGACGAGATTTCGCGCGCCATCGTGGCTTCGGCCGCCACGGCGCAGGCGAGTGCCTTCGACACCGAGCCGTTCGAGCGCATCGAGGCGCGCATCACCTCGCTGGCGCACCAGATCGAGGAGCTGATGGACGACCGTCCGTCCAACGCGCTTTTCGGCCAGATGGAGCTGCTCGCCCGCCGCATCGACGAAGTCGCCTCGCGCAGCCAGGTGCCGGAGAAGGCGATGGAGCGCCTGGCGCACCAGATCGCCGACATTTCCGACCGCCTTGAGCATGGTCAGTCGGCGCCGGACGCCGACCATATCCTGCGCGGCATCGAACAGCGCTTCGACATGCTCTCCGACGTGCTCGATCGCCGCCAGGGCGACGCCGCCGAGCAGAGCCTTGCGCTCTTCCGCGATCTCGAGCGCCGTCTCGACCAGGTGGCCGTTCGTCTCGACCAGAAGGCCGCGGCGCCGGATGCCGAGACGCCGAAGCTGATGGACGCCATCGACCGTCGCTTCGCCGATCTCGCGATGCGGCTGGAGGAACGTGCCGCCGCGCAGCCCGAGGCCATCCGCGAGATCGAGGCGCGCCTCAACGACGTCGCGTCGCGCCTGGAAGCCGCCCCGGCGCAGGCCGGCGGCTTCGACAACGCTTCGATCCGCACGCTCGAAGAGCAGGTTGCCGAACTGTCGCGCAACATTGCCCGTTCCGGCTCCTCCGAGATGGACGTGATCGCGCCGCGGCTGGACGAGCTTGAGCGCTCGATCAGCGGCCAGCACGACAGCATCCTGCTGGCGGCGCGCCAGGCAGCCGAATCCGCTGTCCGCTCGCTCGCCGGCACCGGCGCGTCCGTCGAGGCCGCCGCCGTGACCGGGCTGGCCGACGACCTCAAGTCGCTCGAGGCGCTCAGCCGCCGCTCGGACGAACGCAACACCAAGACCTTCGAAGCCATCCACGACACGCTGCTCAAGATCGTCGATCGCCTCGGCCAACTGGAGCAGTCCGGCCGCGTCGTACCGGCACCCGCGATGCAGGCGCCGATGCAGGCGCAGGCCGAGATCCATCGTTTCGGCGGCGACGCCGATGCGGTCGAGCGTCTGCACCGCGACGAGCCGGCGCAGAAGCTGACGCCGGCGCAGGCCGCCGCGGCTGCGGCTTCCGCCGCGCTCGATCAGGAAGAGGACGAAGCTGACGGCTCCGCGGGCGGCCGCATGCGCTCCATGTTCGGCGGTCTCACCCGTGCGCTGTCCAAGAAGGAACGCGCCGAGCCGGTGCTCGCCGGTTCGATGCCGATGGAACCGACGATGGAACTCGTCGAGCCCGATCTCGACGCGCCGCTCGACCCGCGCATTGCCAACCAGCCGCTCGAGCCCGGTTCCGGCGCCCCCGACCTCAACGCCATCGTGCGCAAGGTGCGCGATGGCGGGGCGGGTGGCCGGATCAACGATCCCGACACCGCCAAGTCCGATTTCATCGCGGCGGCGCGGCGCGCTGCGCAGGCCGCTGCCGCCGATGCCGGCATCGGCAAGCGCACCGCCGAACCGGGCAAGGCCGGCGGCGGCGGCAAGCTCACCGACATGCTGCGCACCAAACGCAAGCCGATCCTGATGGCGGCGGTCGCGCTGCTTGTGGCACTCGCCGGCATGCAGCTTGGCAAGGCCTTCTTCCGCGGCGGCGACGCCCAGGTCTCGCAGGCCGATGCACCGCCGGCGATCGTCGCCGACGTGGCCGTCCCGGCCAACGAGAAGCCCCTCGACGCTGCCCCCCCGCCCGTGGTCGATACCGCGCCGGCGGAAGCCGTGCGCTCTGTTGATGCCCTCGACAATGACCCGCTGGAAACGCCGGCCATGTCCGCGGTCTCGGCGCCGGTTCTCGAAGACGCCCCGATGGCGGAGCCGGTCGGCGAGGACCTGCAGGCGACGCCGGTCGCGGCATTCGAGCCCGCGCCCGTCGACGCCGGCCCGGTAGCGCTGCGCGAAGCGGCGGACGGTGGCGACGCCAAGGCAATGTTCGAGATCGCCTCGCGCTACGCCGACGGCCGTGGCGTCAAGTCGGACATGGCGCAGGCGGCCAAGTGGTACACCCGCTCCGCCGAACTCGGTTTCGCGCCGGCGCAGTACCGCATCGGCAATTTCAACGAGAAGGGCATCGGCGTGACGCGCGATGTCAACAAGGCCAAGACCTGGTACCAGATGGCTGCCGAGCAGGGCAACGCGAGCGCCATGCACAACCTCGCCGTGATCTATGCGATGGGAGCCGACGGCACCGCCGACAACGATTCGGCTGCGCGCTGGTTCACCAGGGCGGCGGAACTCGGCGTGAAGG
>JBFXFO010000201.1:0-6092 GCA_050178915.1 Rhizobiaceae bacterium
CCTAGGAGGCCGGCAAGGCGCGCGATGAGGGCAAGGAATACGTCGTGCAGGACGGCGACGTGATGCTGTTCAAGTTCAATACCTGAGCAGCCGGCCCCTCACCGTTCCAGCGCGTCGAGAAAGCGGTACCAGCCGATCGCGGCTGCAATGCCCACCATGCGAAAGCGGTGGAAGGGGATCGGCCGTACAGGTGTGACGGGCAGTGGCAGCGCCGCGCGGTCGCCGCTGATGGCATAGTCGGCGAGGCGTTCGCCCATTGCCGTCATCAGCCCGATGCCGCGCCCCTGGCAGCCGACCACGGTGGCCAGGCCCGGTTCAGGCTCATGGATGCGCGGCATGTGGTCGGGCGTCATCGCCACCCGGCCGAACCAGCGCTTCTCGATGGGCACACGCTCCAGTGCCGGGTAGAGCCGCAGCATGGCGCGGTGCAGATGCGCCCAGTCTTCCGGGCCGGTCGGCTGGCGCATCGGGCCGCGCCCGCCCAGCATCAGGCGCCCGTCCGGGCTTTTGCGAAAATAAACGAGAATGCGCCGCGAGTCGGAGACTGCCTGCCCCTCGGGCAGGATCGTCGCCGCCAGATCGGGCGGCAGGGTCTGCGTGGCGATCTGGAACGAATGCAGCCAGACAAGTGACTGCGCGAGGCCTGGGACGAGGTTGTCGGAATAGGCGTTGGTGGCGGCAACGACCTTCGCCGCCCTGACCGTTCGTCCGTCGGTCGTGCGCGCTTCCCAGCGCTGGTCACGGCGCAGGAGTGAGACGACGCGTGTGCCGGTCGTGATCTTCGCGCCTGCCTTCGCCGCGAGGCAGGCCAGTGCCTGCGTGAAGGCGAAGGGGTCAACGACGCCGGCGCGCCGGTCGGTCCAGCCGCCGAGATAGCCACGCGCGCCGGTCAGCCGGGCGATCGCCGCGCTGTCGAGAAACGCGACGTCGGCACCGCGCGCCTGCCATTGGCGCACGCGTTCCTGCGCCAGCTTCAGCGCCGTCTCGGTGTGGGCGGCCTGTATCCAGCCGGTGCGCGTGTGCGCAACCGCCAGGTTCTCGTCGCGGATGAGGTCGAACACCGCGTCGGCAGTGGAGGCAGCGAAGATGGCAGCCTGATCGCCGAAATGCTCGCGCAGATATTCCGGGTCGTATTTCAGGCCGGGGATCACCTGTCCGCCGTTGAGGCCGGAAGCGCCTTCGCCAAGCGTGGCGTTCGCCTCAAGCACCCGCACGGCAAGGCCACGCCGCGCCGCGTGGCGGGCGGTGGAAAGCCCCTGAAAACCACCGCCGATGACCAGCAGGTCGACGGTTTCGTCGGCGGCCAGCTGCGTCGTGACTGGCGCCTCCTGCGTCAGCGTCGACCAGAGCGGTTGCACGGCAGCGCTCATGCGCGCACCGCGTCGCGGTCGGTCAGCGTGATGTGACAGCAGTCGCTGCCATGTCCGGGCGTCCAGGTGACGTTGTCGAAGTGCACGCCAGTCGCCTCGAACAGGCCGCGGTCGAATGCGCCGGCGATGCGGCAGAGCGTGGCGAGCCGCTGCTCGCCGATCCCGGCTGCGACCCACGCATCCTTCAGCGGACAGCGTTTGACGCGGAAGGCGATGCGGTCGTCGGCGCGGTCGACCTCGGTGGGATACATGCGCCCGCCGTCCGGGCTTGCGGCGAGGAATGCCTCGCCGACGGCGCGTGCATCATTCGGGCCGAATTTCGCGAACGCGGCTTCGGCCACTTCCTGCCCGCGCCGCGTGATGGCGTGCACCATGATCTCCTCGGCACGCTCCTCGCCCATCTCCATCGCCAGTTGGTCGAAGAACAGCCGGTAGAGGTCCGCACGATTGCGAAAGGCTCCGTCCAGTTCGCGCGAAAGAGTTTCTGCGCGTTCCGCATCGGTCATGATCAAACCTCCTCGCGCACGAGTTTGGGCATCGCTTCGACCAGCGCCCGTCCCGTTGCCGAACGCGGCGCTTCGATCACCTCGCGCGCGGGTCCGGCTTCCACGATGCGTCCTGCGTCCATGATCGCCACACGATGCGCGAAGCTGCGGACCAGCGCCAGATCGTGCGTCACGAACAGATAGGCGATGTTGTCGTCGCGCTGGAGGCGCGCCAGCAGTGAGAGGATGTCGGCGCGGGTCGAGACGTCGAGCGCCGACACTGCCTCGTCGAGCACGATCAGCGCCGGCCTGGTCGCGATGGCGCGGGCGATGGCCACGCGCTGGCGCTGCCCGCCGGAAATCTCGTGGACGCGCCGCAGGACGAGTTCCGGCGCGAGACCGACACGCTGCAGCAGTTCGGCGATGGCGGCCGGCCGCTCGCGGCGCGGTACGATGGCATGGATGCGCAGCGGGTCGGCCAGCACCTTGCCGACCGTGGCGCGCGGGTTGAACGCGGCGTGCGGATCCTGGAACACCATCTGCCAGCGCGCACGCATCCGCCGCAATGGCGCACCGGAGAGCGACAGCAGATCGGTGCCGGCGAAGTAAACGCGACCGGAATCCGGTGCGGTCAGGCGCATGACAATGCGTGCGAGCGTGGATTTGCCGCTTCCTGACGGCCCGGCGAGCGCCAGCGTTTCGCCAGCCTCGATGTCGAGCGTGACGTCATCGAGCGCCAGCAATTTCGTGCCGTCGCGGCGGAACGTCTTCGACACGCCCTGGATCGAGAGCAGCGGCTCGTTCATCCGCGCCCGCCTGCCACGTAGGGGGTTTCTGCAGCTTCGAGCAGCAGGCGTGTATAAGGGTCACGCGGGCGGTTGACGATGTCGGCGGTGTTGCCGATCTCCACCAACTGCCCGTTGCGGAACACGGCGATACGGTCGGCGATGCCAGAGGCGAGCGCGATGTCGTGGCTGATGAAGATCAGCGACATCCCGGTTTCGGCGACCAGTTCACCGATCAGCCGCACGATCGACGCCTGCACGATCGTATCGAGCGCTGAGGTCGCCTCGTCGGCGATGAGCAGTTGCGGCCGTGCGACAATGGCCGCGGCGATGCCGACGCGCTGCTTCTGACCGCCGGACAATTGGTGCGGATAGGCCGAAGCAGCCGATTCCGGGAGACCCACCCGGAGCAGGATGTCACGCGCCGCCTTGCCGGCCTGCCAGTGAGTCAACGCCTCGACCACCTCCGCGACCTGCCGCCCGACCGGCATGACCGGGTCGAGGCTCGCCGCCGGATCTTGAAACACAAAGCCGTAGTCGCGGCCGGGCAGGGCGGAACGCCCCAGTTCCGGCCATTCGACTGAGCCGAGCACCTGCGTGCCGCGTGGCAGCAGACCGGCGATTGCCAGCGCCAGCGTCGACTTGCCCGAACCGCTTTCGCCGATGATGGCAAGGCGTTCGCCCGCCGCCAGCTCGAAGCGCACGTTCGCCAGCGCCGGCGCGAGTGCATTCGGGTAGCGGACGGTCAGATCGGAAACGGCGAGGCGGGTGCTCATGCGTTGCGCTCCCGCGCCGCCGCCGCCTCGGTCGCGCCTTCTCCGAAGAGGTAGACGCCGAGCACGGCCAGCACGAGCGCGATGCCCGGGATGATCGAAAGCCAGGGGGCCGAGCGCAGCACGGTGCGCCCTTCGGCGATCATGCCGCCCCAGGTCACGACGTTGGGGTCGCCGAGGCCGAGGAAGGACAGCGCCGCCTCGACGAGGATGGCGTTGGCGACAATCACGGATGAAAGCGCCAGCACGGTCGGCAGTGCATTTGGCAGGATTTCGCGGAAGGCGATCTCCGCTGGGTGCATGCCGATGGCGCGCTGTGCGGCGACAAAGTCGCGCTCGCGCAGCGACAGCACTTCAGCGCGGGCGATGCGGGCAGGGCCAGGCCAGGCGCCGAGCGCGATCGCCAGCACGACAACCCAGGTCGAGGCGCCGGCAACGCTGACGAAGGCGAGCGCCAGCAGGAAGGCCGGCACGGTCTGGAAGGCGTCGGTGACGCGCATCAGCACCTCGTCGACGATGCCGCCGAAAAAGCCGGCGAGGAGGCCAAGCGTCGCGCCGATCATGATCGCGGCAGCCGCCGTAGCCAGCCCGACCAGCAGCGAGGTGCGGGCGCCGTGCACGATGCCGGCCAGCGTGTCGCGGCCGAGCCGGTCGGTGCCAAGCCAGTGGGCGGGATCCTGGAACGGCGCCAGCATCGGCTGACCGGCAATGGACAGCGGGTCGCGCGGGAGCAGGGTTGGCGCCAGCAGGGCCATCGCTGCGAGCGCGGCGAGCAGGATCAGCCCGGCGACGCCTTCGGGGGAGCGCAGGAGCCTCATGACGCCTCCGAAGCGCCAACGCGCGGGTCGAGCGCGGCATAGGCGATATCGACGGCCAGGTTGATGATGATGACGAAGACAGCACTGGTGAGGATGACACCGAGCAGCAGCGGCGTGTCGCGCGCTGCAACCGCCTCCTGCGCCAGCCGGCCGAGGCCCGGAATGGCAAAGACGCTTTCGATCACCACCGAGCCGCCGAGCATGGCAGCCGACTGCAGTCCGAGCATGGTGATCAGCGGCAGCAGCGCATTGCGGGCGACATGCGCCAGCACGATGCGGCGGCGCGGGATGCCGCGTGCACGCAGCGCCAGCACAAAATCGGCGCGCCATGCCTCGGCCATGCCGGTTCGCATCATGCGCAGGTAGAGCGCCAGATAGATGATGCCGAGCGCCGCAACCGGCAGAACGAGATGCCGCGCGATGTCGAGCGCGCGCTCGATGCCGGTGTAGCCGGAGGCGATGGTCTCGATGCCGCCGAGCGGCAGCCAGCGCCATTCCACCGCGAACAGCACGAGCAGCACGAGGCCGAGCCAGAAGCTCGGCATGGCGTAAAGTGCCAGCGAGCCGATCGAGAGGAAGCGGTCGCGCAGGCCGCCCGGCCGCGCCCCGGCAACGATGCCGAGCACTGAGCCAAGGAAGAAGGAAAGGGCGGTCGCCCCGCCCATCAGGAGCAGCGTGTTCGGCAGCCGCTCAAGCACCACGTCGAGGACCGGCCGCGAGAAGGTGACGGAGAAACCGAGATCGCCGGTCACCACGGACGAGAAGAACAACCCCAGCCGCGCCAGGGCGGACTGGTCCAGCCCCCAGTCCTGCCGCATCGCCTCGATCTGCGCCGTGTCTGTGGTCCCGGCCGACACGAGGTAGGCGTCGACGGCGTCGCCCTCCGCCGCCTCGAGCAGGAAGAACGTTCCCACCACGACGATCAGCAGGACCGGGATGGCGCCGAGCAGGCGGCGCCGGATAAGACGGAAGGCGCGGTTCACCCCGCGACTTCTACACCCGCGGAGTGGGCACGCAAACGCATCGCGTCAGGCGTCCAGCCAGGTGTCCGCCCAGTTTGTCACCGCCCAGCGCGGATTGTTGGAGACGTTCTTCACCGATGTACGCGCCACGGTGATGAAGCCCCATTCGGCGACGTTGATCAGCGGCAGGTCAGTTGCCACCAGCTTCTGGAACTCGTTGTAGAGCTCGACGCGCTTGGCGGCATCCAGCTCGCTGCCGGCCTTGGCGATCACCTCGTCGATGGCCGCGTTGGAATAGCCGCCCTGGTTGGAGAAGGGCACGCCGTCAGGAATGCCGCTCTGGACGAGGATGGTCGTCGAGATCGCCGGATCGCCGCGGAAGACCGGCGGGCCGACGGCGAGGTCAAAGGCGTGGTCGACATAGACGGCCTTGATGTGCGCCGCCGCGTCGTTGTTGACGATCTCGGCGTCGATGCCGATTTCCGCCAGCGCCTGGCGCAGATAGTCGCCGAACTGCCTGGTCTCGTTGAAGTAGGGCGCCGGCAGCAGCTTGAGCGAAAAGCGCTTGCCGTCCGCGCCCCTGGCATAGCCGGCCTCGTCGAGGATCGCATTGGCCTTGGCGATGTCGAAGGGATAGGTCGGCACGTCGGCTGTGTAGAACTGCGGGTCGTTCTTCGGCACCGGCCCGGTCGAAGCTGCCGCGTAGCCGAGGAACACGGTCTTGACCACGAAATCGCGGTCGATCGCATGCGCGATGGCCTGCCGCACTTTCACGTCGGCCAGTTCCTTGCGGCGGTGGTTGATCTCGACGATCAGCTGGTAGGTGAGCGCCTCATAGCCCTTCGACACCACCTCGACGCCGGGAACCTTGGAAAGGCGGTCGAAGATCGGAAGAGCAC
>JBFXFO010000202.1:0-6039 GCA_050178915.1 Rhizobiaceae bacterium
CCCATCTGGCCAGCGCCCACGATGCCTACCGTCGCGATCTTGGTCATCTCTTATCCCGCCGGGCTGTGCCCTGTTTTTGTGCAGCGCAAACTAAAGGGCCGGGATGGCGTCTGTCCATCCCGGCCCGTGAGTTTAGTGCGTGTGCTGCTGCGTCAAAGCGCCTTTTCGAGTTCCGGCAGCACGGTGAAGAGGTCCCCCACCAGGCCGTAGTCGGCCACCTGGAAGATCGGCGCCTCCTCGTCCTTGTTGATCGCCACGATCACCTTGGAGTCCTTCATGCCGGCGAGGTGCTGGATCGCGCCGGAAATGCCTACGGCGATGTAGAGCTCCGGCGCCACGACCTTGCCGGTCTGGCCGACCTGCCAGTCGTTCGGCGCGTAGCCGGCGTCGACGGCGGCTCGGGAAGCGCCGACCGCGGCGCCGAGCTTGTCCGCCACCGGCAGGATGACTTCCTGGAACTTCTCCGAGGAGCCGAGCGCGCGGCCGCCGGAGATGATGATCTTGGCAGACGTCAGCTCCGGGCGATCGCTTTCCGACAGGCGGTTCTCGACGAAGGTCGAGAGGCCCGGGTTGGCAGCGGCGCCCACGCTTTCGACCGGAGCGGAGCCGCCTTCGCCGGCCGCCTGGAAGGAGGCGGTGCGGACGGTGACGACCTTCTTGGCGTCGGTCGACTGCACGGTCTGGATGGCGTTGCCGGCGTAGATCGGACGCTTGAAGGTGTCGGGCGCCACAACCTCGATGATTTCCGAGACCTGCATCACGTCGAGCAGCGCAGCGACGCGCGGCATGACGTTCTTGCCGGTCGAGGTGGCGGCGGCGACGATGGCGTCATAATTGCCGGCGAGCGAAACCACGAGCGCGGCGAGCGGCTCGGCGAGACGCTGCTCGAGTTCGTCGGCCTCGGCGAGCAGCACCTTGGAGACGCCCTGCAGCTTGGCAGCAGCGTCGGCAGCCGGCTGGGCACCCTTGCCGGCGACCAGCACATGCACGTCCGAGCCGATCTTCGCGGCAGCGGTCAGGGCCTTGGCCGTCTGGTCGGACAGCGAGGCGTTGTCGTGTTCGGCGATGAGGAGGATTGCCATTCTCTTGTTCCTTCTATCGCTGGATCACAGGACGCCGGCGGACTTGAGCGCGCCGACGAGTTCCTCGACCGTCTTCACCTTGACGCCAGCCTTGCGGCCGCCGGGCTCCTCGGTCTTCACGACCTTGAGGCGGGCCGTCACGTCGGCGCCGAAATCGGCCGCGGTCTTCTCGTCCAGCGGCTTCTTCTTCGCCTTCATGATGTTCGGCAGCGAAGCGTAGCGCGGCTGGTTCAGGCGCAGGTCGGTCGTCACGATGGCGGGCATCTTCAGATCGACGGTCTGCAGGCCGCCATCAACCTCGCGGGTGATCTTGCCGCGATCGCCTTCGATCACAATCTTGGAGGCGAAGGTGCCCTGGCTCCAGCCAAGCAGCGCCGCCAGCATCTGGCCGGTCTGGTTGGCGTCGTCGTCGATCGCCTGCTTGCCGAGGATCACGAGACCCGGCTGCTCGGCATCGACGACGCCCTTCAGCACCTTGGCGACGCCGAGCGGCTCGACAGTCTCATCGACCTTCACGAGGATGGCGCGGTCGGCGCCCATGGCGAGCGCGGTGCGCAGCGTCTCCTGCGCCTGCGCAGGGCCGATCGACACGACCACGATCTCGGTCGCCTTGCCGGCTTCCTTCAGGCGGATCGCCTCTTCGACGGCGATCTCGTCGAACGGGTTCATCGACATCTTGACGTTGGCGAGTTCGACGCCGCTGCCATCCGCCTTGACGCGGATCTTGACGTTGTAGTCGACCACCCGCTTCACCGGGACAAGGACCTTCATTCGCTTCTCACCTCTCTGGAAACCGCGGTGTGCCTATCAGGCGCGGCACCGGGACGATTGCCGGGCGCCGACATGGAAACATAGCGAAACGACGCGTGCCTGCGGGGTAGCGCCGCGAAACGTGCCCCGCTCTAAGACCGCCAAAACGCCGCGTCAATATGCGGAAACGCCGCTGCGGCAGTGCACGCCTACTGCCGGCCCCAGCGCTGCGACGGCGGAGGCGGCTCCGGCGGCGTCCACGGCGTGCGCACCTGCGCGGCGCGCGGCGTCACCACTTCGGCGTCGAACAGCGACACGTTGCGGCGGCGCATGACCAGCACAAGCACCACGCCAGCGATGATGCCGCCGACATGCGCGGCCCAGGAAATCTGCTCGTCGCCGGCGCCGAAGAACATGACCAGCTGGAACGCGATCCACAGCGCCAGCACCAGCCATGCCGGGATGCGCAGCGGAATGCGGCCGAACGCCAGGACCCAGATGCGCACGCGCGGATGCAGGAACAGATAGGCCGAGACGATGCCGGCGATGGCGCCGGATGCGCCGATCAGCGGTGCCGTGCTGTCGGGCGCGACGATGCCATGCAGGAAGGCGCCGGCGATGCCGCAGAGCAGATAGAAGATCAGGAACTTGAGATGTCCGAGCGCGTCCTCGACATTGTCGCCGAACACCCACAGGAACAGCATGTTGCCGCCGAGATGCCAGATGTCGCCGTGCAGGAACATGTAGGTGATGTAGGTGGCGTAGTCGGGCACCCAGATCTGCGCGGGCCCGCGGGCGGCGAAATCGTAGATGGTGGCGGGGATGTAGCCGAGGCCGACCACGGCCGCCTGCACGGTCTGTTCGGAGCCGACCGAAGTGAGCAGGAAAACGATGACGTTGGCGGCGATCAGCGCGATCGTCACATATTGCGCGCTGATGTGCTTCAGGGAGTTGGCGTCGTGGAGCGGGATGAACATGCGTTGCCTCACCGCCCCGGCCGGGCGCTCACCGGTTCTGACCCGGCACCCATAACACGTCGGTCTTTCCGTTGTCATTGACCGCGCGGGCGGCCACGAACAGGAAATCCGAGGCCCGGTTGACGAAGGCAATGGCGACCGGGCTCACCCGCTCCGTCGCGTCCTGCGCCAGCGCCACCATGAGGCGCTCGGCCCGGCGCGTCACGGTGCGGGCAAGGTGCAGATTGGCGGCGGCGGGCGAGCCGCCCGGCAGCACGAAGGATCGCAGCGGCTGCTGGCGGGCGTTGAGCGTGTCGATTTCGGCTTCCAGCCGGTCCACCTGGCCTTGCACGATGCGCAGCGGCTCATAGCCGAGCGGCTCGCCGGTGTCGGGCGTCGCCAGATCGGCGCCGAGATCGAACATGTCGTTCTGCAGGCGCATCAGCATGGCGTCGATTTCGGGCAGGGCGGCGGTGTGCAGCCGCGCCATGCCGATGCAGGAATTCGCCTCGTCGACGGTGCCATAGGCTTCGACGCGCAGGTCGGACTTCAGCCGGCGCTCGCCGGTGCCGAGGCCGGTCGTGCCGGCGTCGCCGGTGCGGGTGTAGATCTTGTTGAGTTTCACCATCGCCCCGTCCCCGATGGCCTGAGACGTCAGGAAGGCTGGCGCGTGAAGTAGACCACCGCCAGCACCAGCACCAGCGCCACGAACTGCAGCACCACGCGCGCCTGCATCAGCTTGTTCGACGTGGTGCCGGAACCGCCACGCATCATGTTGACCAGACCGCGCAGGAGAACGACCACCACGGCGGCCATGGCCACGACGGCGAGGATCTTGAGGGTGGTTTCCATGCCGTCGTTCCGTTCAGCCCTGATTGGCCATGATTCGGTACAGGGAAGAGGCCGGCAGGACGCGTTTCAGGAACACCCCGATGCGGGCCGGCAAAGTAACCACATAGTGCGGTTTCGGGCGCGGGGAAAGCAGGGCGTGGCGAAGCACCGCATGAACCGCGTCGGGTTCGAGCTTCAGCCGCGAGCGCGATCCGCCGGCCTTCAGCCGCTGCAATTGCGCCTGGTACCCTTCGCGGTGGGCCGAATTCTCGATGTCGATGTAGCGCAGGAAGAAGGGCAGGCCGTTGCTGGCGATCTTCGAATAGACCGGCCCGGGCTCGATCAGCGAGACATGGATGCCGGAGCCCTGCAGCTCCGCGCGCATGCAGAGCATCAGCCCCTCCAGCGCATGTTTCGAGGCCGCATAGGCGCCGCGATACTTCACCGGCACCAGTCCCAGGATCGACGAGCAATGAACGAGGCGTCCGTGGCCCTGCCGGCGCATGACCGGCACGATACGCCGCGTCAGGTCGTGCCAGCCGAAGAAATTTGCCTCGAACTGCTCGCGCAGCGCCTCGACCGGCAGGTCTTCCACCGCGCCGGCCTGCGCATGCGCGCCATTGTTGTAGAGCGCGTCGAGGGTGCCGCCGGTTTTCGCCATGACCGTTTCCACCAGCGCGGCAATCGACTCCGGCTCGCGGTAGTCGAGGTAGAGCGCTTCCAGCCCGGCGGCCCGCAGCGCGGCGAGATCCTCGGCTTTGCGTGCCGTCGCGAAGACGCGCCAGCCCTCGGCCTTCAGTGCCCGCACGCAGTGCGCGCCTATGCCCGAGGAGGCGCCGGTGACGATGATTGTGCGTAACCCGCTCATTGTCCGCCCCCTCCACAGCTGAGACTTGCCAATCCTGTGGGCCAGTTTCCATATTCGCACGCACCGAACAACGGTCTGGAGCGAATGCCGAGGTTTCCTGCCACACGCCGCATCCTTGGCGACGCGCTGGGCCATTTCAACGCCGATGACGGCTGGGCGATGGCCAGCCATCTGGCGCTGTCGGCGCTCATGGCGCTGTTTCCGTTCCTCATCTTCGCCACCACGCTGGCCAGCTTCTTCGGCGCCGACGCCTTCGCCGAGACGGCCGTACACCTGATCTTCGATACCTGGCCGAAAGAGGTGGCCGAGCCGATTTCGCGAGAGGTCGTCGAGGTGCTGACCGTGCCGCGTTCCGACCTCCTTACCTTCGGCGTGGCGCTGGTCTTCTACTTCGCATCCAACGGAGTGGAGGCGCTGCGCACCTCGCTGAACCGTGCCTACCGGGTTGCGGAAACGCGCTCGATCATCTTCCGCCGGCTGCAGAGCCTGCTGTTCGTCCTCATCGCCACGACCGGCATTCTGGCGATCTCGGTGCTGCTCGTCTTCGCGCCGATCCTCGCGCGCATCGCCGAGACGCATCTGGACTGGATCCAGCCGTACACGGGCACGATCACGTTCTGGCGGCTGGTCATCGCGTCGGCCGTCATCGTCGCCGGGCTGTTCGCCGTCCACAAATGGCTGCCGGACGGCGACCGCTCGTTCGTCGGCATGCTGCCGGGGATCGGCTTCACGCTGGCTGCCTGGCTCGGCGCTTCGCTCGCCTTTGCCTGGTATCTCGACTCCTTCGCGTCCTACGTGACCACCTATGCGGGGCTGGCCTCGATCATGATCGCTCTGGTGTTCCTCTACATCATGTCCGCGATCTTCATCCTCGGCGGCGAGCTCAACGCCGCCATCGGCCGCTACCGCGAGGCGCGCGCGCTGGTCGAGGGCGGGGCCGTCGGTAGTTCCTAGGCCGCAATTCCGGACGCAAAACCGCTCACACTTTTGCTGGAATTGCTCTAGGCGGTGGGGGAGGGCTCGACCGGCCGGCTCTTCGCCGGCTGCGCGGTCGCCAGCTTCACGCCGATCACGGCCAGCGCCATGCCGCCAAGCTGCAGCCACGACAGGGTCTCGCCGAAAAGCGGCCACGCCATCAGCGCCGTCACAGCCGGCACGAGATAGAAGAGCGAACCGACCTTGGCCATGTCGCCGGCGCGGATCAGCCGCATCAGAAGGACGATGGCGCCGATCGAAAGAACCAGCACCGACCAGATGAGCGCAAGCACAAGCTCGACATGCATGTCGTAGGTGCGCGTCTCGAAGGCGAACGAGCCGATCGCCATCAGAACGGTGGCACCGAGGTACTGGTACATGGTGCCGGTGACGAGGTCGCCGCCGGCGACGAAACGCTTCTGCCACACCGTGCCGGCGCTCATCGCCACCACCGCCACGACCGCAGCCACCAGGGTTGGCCAGGTGAGCGCATCGGCGACGTTGCCGAGTTTCGGCGACAGCACGATGGCGACCACGACGAAGCCGGCCGCCAGCCCGAGCCAGTGGCGCGGAAGGA
>JBFXFO010000203.1:0-6038 GCA_050178915.1 Rhizobiaceae bacterium
CGCGCACGCGCCAGACGAGCTTGCCCTCGCCCCTCACCGTGCCGTCCGCGGCAAGCGTTGCCGGCTGGCCGGCGGCGGGCTCCCAGACGAAATCGAGATTGCGTTCGGGCTGGTCGTCCCAGACCTTGACGCGCCGGCGCTCCACCGAGCGGGTGGCCGCGTCGTAGACGATCTGCACGCGCTCGGCCCAGGCGCCCGACGCGGAGGCCGTATTGTCGGCGTGGCCAGAGGCGGCGCTTCCCAGCAGCAGGCATGCGGTAACCAGACCCAAGACCGACCTGCGCATCACGACCCCTCCGCAAATGCCCGCCGCGCGCCTGTCGGCCCGGCGGCGCAGTTAAACAGCCGCTTGGCGTGGTTGGCAACGGCGCAGCACCGTCGCCGTCCGCGCAAAAGAAAAGCCGGCGGTGATCGCTCACCGCCGGCTGGTTCAGGCTGGCCGGCTGAAGCCGGCGCGAAACCTTACTTGTTGAGGCCGTTGATCCATTCCAGGTAACCCGCATTGATGCGGACGGCGGTGTTGGCATCCGGGCTCTCGGCAACGTTGACGCCGACGATGACGCGGTTGTTGTTGCCGTCGACCGCGTAGACGGACGAACCGCTCGACCCCGGATAGGTGTCGCACTTGTACTGGAAATAATCGATGCCGATGTTCTCCGACAGCACGTCGCAGGTGGCGCGCCACATGGTGCCGGCCGGCTTGTCGCCCGGGTAGCCGACGATGTTCGCGGTGAAGTCGGCGAGATCATCGAAATTGTTGTAGGCGAGGTAGCCGAGGTGATCGCCGATCGGGTCCTTCAGCGTGATGATGCCGAGGTCCCACGGAACCACAGAGCCGTAGTAGCCCTGGTAGTTGGTGATGAAGCCCTCGACCACGTAGGCGGTCTCGTAGAGGTAGCCGCCGAACGGAGCGTCGTCGGCCGTGGCGCCGGACAGGCCGGGCACGAAGACGAACTCGTCGAGCCAGCCGCCATCATCGTGGTTGTAGAGGCAGTGGGCAGCCGTCAGCACGGTCCGCGGTCCGATCAGCGTGCCCGAGCAGGTGCCTGTGTTGCCCGACTTCGGCGCCTTCATCAGGATGATGCCGATGGTGCGGAACGGATAGGCCTTGGTGTTGGTGATCTGGACGCGGTCGTCGCCGTCGAAGATCGCGCGATCACCTTCCTGGAAGGCAGGATCGACGGCCTTGCCCGGACCGCTGGTCTTGCCCGCGCCGCTGTCGCTGCCGGCGCTGCCGCCGGACAGCTCCTGCTTGACGATCTCGCGCAGGGCTTCGCTCGCCTCGACGCGCACTTCCTTGCCGTCCGCCGAGCGGCCGACAGCGGTCAGCGACTTCACGACAGAGGCTTCATCCATCGGAGCCGCGCGCGGCTCCTCGCCGGCGGCGAGCTTCGGAACTTCGATCGGCTTGGCGTCGCGCACCGAGAAGGTGGCGCCAGCGCCGGGCGCGGCGCGCTCGGCCTCGCCGGTGCCTTCGGACCCTGCATTGACGTCGGCGGCAAACGACGGCGCAACCCAAAGCGCCGTGGAGAGCATGGCCGACAGGGCCATCGTATAGACGAGTTTGTTCATGCTGAGACACTCCCAAAAGCTGCAAGGAGCCGCAAATGAGCCTCGAATTCTGTCTACATCGCGGCAGTCCGCAAAAATATCAGGATCCGCTGCCGCCCGGCGTGCCGAAAGTCGCGCTCCTTTATTTGCGCGGGGCATTCTGCCCAAAAATTTCCGAAAGGGAAGCAGGCTTCCGGGCGCCGCGCAAAACATGGTTTCCAGAGCCGCCGGTGAAGGATTGGCCGGGCATCCGGCGAAGCGAATCGCTCGTTGCGCCACAATTTCTCCGGGATTAAAGCCGCCTCTGAGGTTGACCCGAAGCGGCGGGGTTTCGCTTTGGATTCGCGGGTGTGGGCTGTACGCAGACACCCTCATACAAATGTTCTCTCAGGAGGTTCGCTTGCCGATCGTCAATCGTCTCAGGCCGCTGGCCCTTGCTACCATTCTCGCCGCCGGCGGCGCAGTTCCCGCCGGCATCGCACTGGCGCAGGATCGCCCCGAACTCAACCCGATGTCGCGCGTGCCTGACGCCCGCGCCGCTGCCGCCGCCAAGGCAGGTGAAGACAGCGGCGACCGCGTCTTCGGCGGCCAGGAAGCCAAGAAGGGTGCGTGGCCGTTCCAGGTCGCGTTGCTGCTCTCCGAGCGCCTCGACAACAGCCCGCAGTCGCAGCTGCAGGCGCAGTTCTGCGGCGGCAGCCTGATCGCGCCGCAGTGGGTGCTGACCGCTGCGCATTGCGTCTCCGACGGCGCCAACGTCGCCGCGCCGTCGACCGTGACCGCGCTGATCGGCGCCAACAACCTCGCCGAGGGCAAGCGCTTCGAGGTCAAGGAAATCTTCGTCAACGAGGGCTGGGCGACCGGCAGCGTCGACAACGACATCGCGCTGTTGCACCTGGCCACCGGCTCCGACGCGCAGACGATCGCCCTGCCGGACGGCCGCGCTGCCGACACCGGCAAGGCCATGGTCATCGGCTGGGGCCTGATGCAGGACGGCACCGCGCCGGCCGATCTGATGCAGACCGAGATCGACCTCACCACCAATGATGCCTGCAACACCGGCATCAAGGAAATCTACCGCAGTGACCTGCGCAAGATCCTCGGCGCCTGGGCCACGCGCATGCGCTTCCCGGAGGAGGCGATCGGCCCGGCGGCGGATTCGCTGTCGCAGAACATGGGCAACCCGCTCACCGACAACATGCTGTGCGCCGGCACCACCAGCGGCGTGCGCGATGCCTGCAACGGCGATTCCGGCGGCCCGCTGTTCACCCAGGGACCGAACGGCAACACGCAGGTCGGCATCGTGTCGTGGGGCGAAGGCCCGGTCGACGCCGATCTCGCCTGCGGCCATGAGAACGCCTACGGCATTTACACCCGCCTCGGCAACTACACCGCATGGGTGCAGGAGAAGATGGCCGCTGCCGGCGGACCCGGCGTGGCCGGCGGCGGTGACGGCGGCGGCAATGGCGGTGGCGGAAACGGTGGCGGCGGCAGCGGTGGCGGCGTCGGCATCGGCGCCGGCGGCGCTGACGAAGGCGACGGCACCGACGTCGGCGGTGGCAATGGTTCTGGCAGCGGCGTCGGCACCGCGCAGAAGCCGGCCGCCAACTGATCGTTCCGATCTGATCAATGAAAAGGGGGCCGACGGGCCCCCTTTTTCTTGCGTGTGGGCGGTCGTGCGCCGGCGCTCAATCCCGCCGCGTGTACTCGAACCACGCGAAGTCGGCGGGCTGCGCGCCGCCGCTGGTGTCGAACGCCGCCATGCCGATGAACGCTCCGGTGAACGAGCCATGCTCGCCGCGCCCGCCTTCGTCGGAGATGACGCTGGCGTCGAGCACCGGTCCGAGCGGCTTCCAGCCCGACCCGTCGTCCCAGAGGAACTGCAGCGCCGCGCCATCGACATCGGCGGCCAGCGTCACCGGTCCGTCGCCGGGCAGCGGCACCGGCTTGCCGAGCGGGAAGGACAGCCTGCCGTCAGGCCAGTCGCCGGGACAGGAGAGGATCGTCAGCACGCGTCCAAGGCGCGCGTCGAACGTGACGCCGGCAAAGTGGAATTTGTGGCGGTTGTAGTAATGCGTCAGCCCCGCCATCTGCTGGAAGTTCTCCGGCGCAAAGGCGACGCTGGTCTCGGCGCGGAACGAGAAGTGCTCCTGCCGGCGCGCCACCAGCGCCTGCTCGTACCAGCTGCCGATCGACTCGCGCGCGAACAGCCGCAGGCCCCTCGCCCCGGTGGCGAACAGCCGCTCCGGGTAGGGCGTGCGCAGCCACTGGAATTCCGGTGGCAGGCCTGCCTCGAACGTGCTGCGCAGCGTGCGCTCGGAGACGCGGAGCACGGCTCCCGCCTCCGGCGCCGGCACGTCGAGCGCAGGCACCTGGCCGCCCTGTTCGAGATAGAGCCAGTCGTCGCGCCAGACGCATTTCTGGATGCCTGTCTCGCGTCCGAGCGGCGAGCGCCGCTCGTTCTGCGGCCCGCCCCGCAGCGGCCGGCCGCACAGATGCGTGTGGTAGGTCTGGCCGTCCGGCGTCTCGACGATCTGGCCGTGGCCGGCGCGCTGCAGCGGCGCGCCGGGCGCGTCCTTCGACGTGATCGGATGCGTGTCCGGATGCAGTTCGTAGGGCCCGTCGATCGAGCGCGAACGCGCCATCGTCACCGCATGGCCGTAGCCGGTGCCGCCCTCGGCGGTGGTCAAATAGTACCAGCCATTGCGCTTGTAGAGATGCGGCGCCTCGACCAGCCCATGTGCCGAGCCGGCAAAGATGTTCTTCACCGGCCCGACCAGGCGTTCGGCCGTCGGGTCGTACTGCTGCAGCAGGATGCCCGCGAAGGACGGATGTTTCGGCTGCCCGCCGACGCCGCGCGAATTGTGGTTCCACATCATGTTGAGGAACCACTTTCGGCCGTCGTCGTCGTGAAACAGCGACGGGTCGAAGCCGCTCGAGTTGACCTGGACCGGGTCTGACCACGGCCCTTCGATCGCCGGTGCCGTGACGATGTAGTTGTGGCTGTCCTTGAAGTTGCCGTCGATGCGCTTGACGTCGGTGTAGACCAGCCAGAACAGCCCGTCGGCGTGGCTCAGGCACGGCGCCCAGATGCCGCCGGAGTCGGGATTGCCGCGCATGTCGAGCTGGGCGGCGCGCTCCAGCGGCCGCTTCGCCAGCCGCCAGTTCACCAGGTCGGTCGAATGGTGGATCTGCACGCCCGGATACCACTCGAAGGTGGAGGTCGCGATGAAGTAGTCGCGCCCCACCCGGCAGATCGACGGGTCGGGGTTGAAGCCCGGCAGGATCGGATTGCGGATCATGCGACCGACCCCGCAGCACCGTGCTCGACATCCGATGGCAGCATCATTTCCCCCGTGACGGTCCCTTGCGCTCGGCGGACGCGGCCCAGAGGTTGATGTCCGCTTCGCGTGCGTACTTGTCGATCTCGGCCAGTTCCTCGCCGGTGAAGCTCAGGTTCTTCAGCGCGCCGACGCAATCGTCGACCTGCTCGGGCCGGCTGGCGCCGATCAGCGCCGTGGTCACGCGGCCACCCCGCAGCACCCAGGCCAGCGCCATCTGCGCCAGCGTCTGGCCGCGCCGTTTGGCGATCGCGTTCAGCGCCTTGATGTTCTTCAGCGTCTTGTCGTTGAGGAAGGACTGGCGCAACGACTTGCCCTGCGCCGCACGGCTCGCGGCGGGCACGCCCTTCAGGTACTTGTCGGTGAGCATGCCCTGCGCCAGCGGCGAGAACACGATGGAGCCGATCCCGAGCCCGTCGAGCGTGTCGAGCAGACCGTCATCCTCGATCCAGCGGTTGATCATGGAATAGCTCGGCTGGTGGATGAGCACCGGCGTTCCGAGGTCGCGCAGGATCGCTGCCGCCTCGCGTGTGCGCTGCGAATTGTACGACGAGATGCCGGCATAGAGGGCGCGACCGGAACGCACGGCGTGATCGAGCGCCATCATCGTCTCCTCGAGCGGCGTCTCGGGGTCGAAGCGGTGCGAGTAGAAGATGTCGACGTAGTCGAGGCCCATGCGCTGCAGGCTCGCGTCGAGCGAGGCGAGCAGATATTTGCGGCTGCCCCACTCGCCATACGGCCCCGGCCACATGTTGTAGCCGGCCTTGGTCGAGATGATCAGTTCGTCACGATAGCCGGCAAAGTCGGTGCGCAGGATTTCGCCGAACGCGGTCTCCGCCGATCCGGCCGGCGGTCCGTAATTGTTGGCGAGGTCGAAATGCGTGATGCCGAGATCGAAGGCGCGCTGGCAGATCGCCCGCTTGCTCGCGTGCGGAAAGTCCTCGCCGAAATTGTGCCAGAGGCCGAGCGAGATCGCCGGGAGCTTCAGCCCCGACTTTCCGCAGCGGTTGTAGACCATGGTTTCGTAGCGGTTCTCGGCAGGCACGTAGGGCATCGTCTGGCTCCGGAGTTCCCTCCCCCGTGAGAGGAGGGTGGCCCGCACAGCGGGTCGGGTGGGGTCGCTCAAGATGAACGCGAGGCGCCTTGCTG
>JBFXFO010000204.1:0-6018 GCA_050178915.1 Rhizobiaceae bacterium
GGCTTCTCCTACCACGTCGGCTATCGCCGGCTGGCGCCCGGCATGGGCGACTTCGGGCCAGAGAACGGCTTCGTCGCCGGCGTGGCAAAGGAGACCGAACTCTCCAACGGCATGACGGTCGGCGTCACCGGCGAGATCGCACATTTCGCCGGCGTCGGTGGCACCGAGGATTCGGCGACGTATCTCACGCCGGGCTTCTCCGTCGGCTACCGCAACTGGCATGGCGAACTCGCGGCCTCGCTGCGGCGCACCAACTTCGCTGCCGGGGGCAGCCAGAACGACGCGCTGGCCCAGGTTTCGGCCGGCTATACCTTCGACAACGGCATCGACCTCTCCGTCGGCTACACCTATGCCGAGCAGAGCGCGATCCGCGACCATCTCGTGTCGTTCACCGTCAGCAGGAGCTTCGAGTTCTCGACGCGCTGAGCAACAAGCTCATACGATTGACCCTTCCGGAAAGATGCAACATACTCGGTAGTATGTTCACCGGAAGGGAGGTCCGGCGTGGTCTCTTCACCCGTTGAGGACCGAATAGCCTCAAGTCATGCAACACAGGCAGTCCGGACGACGGCTGCAACGGCATATGCTGGCCAGGACAGGCCGGCGCATCCGCGTAAACCTGTCTGCCTGATCGGCGCGTTCCTGCGCTTGCCCGGCTCCGTCTGAACCGAGACCGCAGGAGAGAGAAGATGGTCCACTCCGTCACCGTGAGCCGCGACGCAGAAATTGCCGTCGTCACGATCGACAACCCGCCGGTCAACGCCATGAGCTTCCATGTGCGCGAGCCGCTCGACCGCGCCATCCGTGAACTGGCGGCCGACGCGTCCGTTGCGGCAATCGTCATCACATGCGCCGGACGCACCTTCGTTGCGGGCGCCGACATCACCGAGTTCGGCAAGCCGATGCAGAGCCCGACGCTGCCCGAAATCATCGCCACGCTGGAGACGGTGAGCAAGCCGACGGTCGCCGCGATCCACGGAACCGCGCTCGGCGGCGGGCTCGAACTGGCGATGGGCTGCCACTACCGCGTCGCCGACCGCGGCGCCAAATTCGGCCTGCCCGAGGTCAAGCTCGGCCTGCTCCCCGGCGCCGGCGGCACGCAGAAGCTGCCGCGTCTCGTCGGCCCGGAGAAGGCGCTGAAGATGATCACATCGGGGACGCCGGTCGGCGCGCCGGAGGCACAGGCGTCCGGCCTGATCGACGCCGCCTTCGACGCCGATCTCGTCGGCAGCGCCGTCGCCTTTGCGCGCGACAAGACGCGCGCAGGCGGATCGCATGTGCCGGTGTTCCAGCGCGACGACAAGCTTGCGGCGGCGCGCGCCGACATCACCGGTTTCGACCGGCAGACCGCCGAGATCCTCAAGAAATCGCGCGGCCTCGACGCTCCCGCGCGCTGTGCGCAGTCGGTGCGCAACGCCATCACCATGCCATTCGGCGAAGGACTGGCGGCGGAACGCAGCTACTTCGTCGAGCTGGTGCTCGGCGACCAGTCGAAGGCGCAGCGCCACCTCTTCTTCGCCGAGCGCGAGGCGGCCAAGGTCGACGGCGTCGGCAAGGACGTGAAACCGCGGCCGGTGAAGCGCGTCGGAGTCATCGGCGCCGGCACGATGGGCGGCGGCATCGCGATGTCCTTCGTCAATGGCGGGGTGCCGGTCACGCTGCTCGAGATGAACGAGGAGGCCCTCCAGCGCGGCATGGCGACGGTGGAAAAAAACTACGCCGTCTCGGTCTCGCGCGGTTCGCTGAGCGAAGAGGCGAAGGTCAAGCGGCTCGCCATGTTCCGCACTACCACCGACTACGCCGACCTCGCCGAATGCGACCTCATCATCGAGGCCGTGTTCGAGGAGATGGCGGTGAAGCAGCAGGTGTTCGGCAGGCTCGATGCCGTTGCGAAGCCCGGCGCCATTCTTGCCACCAACACTTCCTATCTCGACGTCGATGCCATCGCGGCCAGCACGTCTCGCCCTGAAGATGTCGTCGGGCTGCATTTCTTCTCCCCGGCCAATGTCATGAAGCTGCTGGAGATCGTGCGCGGCAAGGCCACGCGACCGGACGTGCTCGCCACCGTTGTCGATCTCGCCAAGAAGATCGGCAAGGTGCCGGTGGTCGTCGGCGTCTGCCACGGCTTCGTCGGCAATCGCATGCTCTCGGCCCGCTCGGCGGAGGGCGAGGACCTGTTGCTGGAAGGCGCTTCGCCGGAGCAGGTCGACCGCGTGTTCGCCGAATTCGGCTGGCCGATGGGTCCGTTCCAGATGGGCGACCTCGCCGGCCTCGACATCGGCTGGCGCAACCGCAAGTCGCTCGGCAAGACAGCGGCGATCGCCGACGCGCTGTGCGAGCAGGGCCGCTTCGGCCAGAAGACCGGGCGCGGCTTCTATCTGTACGAGGCAGGCGCGCGGGCGGCAAAGTCCGATCCCGACGTGGCCGCGCTGATCGAGGCGAAGGCCCGCGAAGGCGGTGTCACGCGCCGCACCGTCTCCGACCAGGAAATCATCGAGCGCACGCACTACCCGCTGATCAACGAAGGCGCGAAGATTCTGGCCGAAGGCATCGCCGCGCGCGCCTCCGACATCGATATCGTCTGGGTCAACGGCTACGGCTTTCCGATCAGCAAGGGCGGCCCGATGTTCTGGGCGGAGCGCGAGGGACTGGCGAAGATCGTCGAGCGCCTCGACCACTGGCACAAGACAACCGGCAAGGCCGTCTTTGAGCCGGCGCCGTTGCTCCGGCAACTCGCGGCTTCGAGTGGTTCGTTCGCGCACATCGCCGCCAAGGCGGCGTGAGCAGACAGGGGAGGAAGCAATGGACCTTCGCTTTACGCCGGACGAGATCGCCTTCCGCGACGAGGTTCGCAGCTTCTTCCGCGAGAACGTCCCGGCCGACATCCGCGACAAGCTCGTCGACGGCGAACACATCGACCGCGACGACTTCGTGCGCTGGACGCGCATCCTGCACGCCAAAGGCTGGGGCGCACCGCACTGGCCGGTGGAATTCGGCGGCACCGGCTGGGGGCCAATGCAGCAATACATCTTCCTGGAGGAGCTGCAGAAACACCCCGCCCCTGCCCCGCTCGCCTTCGGCGTCAACATGGTCGGGCCGGTGATCTACACCTTCGGCAACGAGGCGCAGAAGCAGCGCTACCTGCCGCCGATCCTCAATCTCGACGAATGGTGGTGCCAGGGGTTTTCCGAACCGGGCTCCGGCTCCGACCTGGCGTCGCTAAAGACCCGCGCGGTCAGGGACGGCGACCATTACATCGTCAACGGCCAGAAGACCTGGACGACGCTGGCGCAGTACGCCGACTGGATCTTCTGCCTGGTGCGCACCGACGCGAACGCCAAGAAACAGGAGGGCATCTCCTTCCTGCTGATCGACATGAAGACGCCCGGCATCGAGGTCCGCCCCATCGTCACCATGGATGGCGGGCGCGAGATCAACGAGGTGTTCCTGACCGACGTGAAGGTGCCGGTCGAAAACCTCGTCGGCGAGGAGAACAAGGGCTGGGACTACGCAAAATTCCTGCTCGGCAACGAGCGCACCAACATCGCGCGCGTGGGCATGTCGAAGCAGCGCATCGCACGCATCCGCGAACTGGCGGCGCAGGAGATGTCGTCCGGGCGTCCGCTGCTCGACGATCCGCGCTTCCGTGAGAAGCTCGCCTCTGTCGAGATCGAGCTGAAGGCTTTGGAGATGACGCAGCTGCGGGTCGTCGCGGCCGACGCCAAGCGCGGCAGCACCGGCAAGCCGGACCCGGCCTCCTCCTATCTCAAGATCAAGGGATCGGAGATCCAGCAGGCCACCAGCCATCTTCTGATGGAGGTGATGGGGCCCTATGCGATGCCCTACCAGCGCCACGAGGAGGAAGGCTGGAACGAGCCGCCGGTCGGGCCGGACGGCGCCGCTTCCGCCGCGCCGATGTACTTCAATTTCCGCAAGGTCTCGATCTACGGCGGCTCCAACGAGATCCAGAAGAACATCATTGCCAAGGCAGTGCTGGGCTTGTGAGCAGAAGGACGGTTGCAGATGGACTTTGATCTCAGCGAAGAGCAGTCGATCCTGAAGGACTCGGTCGAGCGGCTGTTCGCCGACAACTACGGTTTCGAGCAGCGCAACAGGCTCCTCGCCTCGCCGGAGGGCTGGAGCGCCGCCATGTGGCGGCAGTACGCCGAACTTGGCCTGCTCGCTTTGCCGTTCGCGGAAGAGCATGGCGGCGTCGGTGGCGGGCCGGTCGAGACGATGATCGTGATGGAGGCGATGGGGCGCGCGCTGGCGCTGGAGCCCTACTTCCCGACCGTCGTTCTGGGCGGCGGTTTCGTGCGGCTCGGCGGCAGCGACGAGCAGAAGGCCGCGATCATCCCCGGCATCGCCGACGGCTCGCGCAGGCTCGCCTTCGCCCAGGTCGAGCGCCACTCGCGCTTCGACCTCCATCACGTCGAAACCACGGCGAAGAAGGAGGGAAGTGACTACATCCTCTCCGGCGCGAAGAGCGTCGTGTTGCATGGCGACAGCGCCGACACGCTCGTGGTCACCGCCCGCACCGGCGGAAGCGCGCGCGACGCCAGCGGCATCGGCGTGTTCCTCGTCGACGCCAGCGCGGACGGCGTGTCGCGGCGCGGCTACCCCATGCAGGACGGCCTGCGCGGCGCCGAGATTTCCTTCGACAAGGTGCGCGTTCCGGCGTCGGCCGTGCTCGGCGATCCGCAGGGCGGCCTGCCGCTGGTCGAGGCCGTGGTCGACCAGGCCATTGCGGCACTTGCCGCCGAGGCTGTCGGCGCGATGGCGGCAATGCACGCGCTCACCGTCGACTACCTCAAGGTGCGCAAGCAGTTCGGCGTGCCGATCGGCCAGTTTCAGGTGCTGCAGCATCGCGCCGTGGACATGTATGTCGCACTGGAGCAGGCGCGCTCGATCACGCTCTACGCAACCATGATGGCCGACAGCGACGATGCAGCAGAGCGCCGCCGCGCCGCGCATGCCGCCAAGGCGGAGATCGGCCGCGGCGGCCGTCTCGTCGGCGAGAGCGCTGTGCAGCTGCATGGCGGCGTCGGCATGACGATGGAATATGCCGTCGGCCACTATTTCAAGCGCATGACCATGATCGACCTGATGTTCGGCGACAGCGACCACCATCTGCGCGCGCTGGCCGATCGGGGCAGTCTCTTCGCAGCGTAGGACGTCCGGCAATGCAGCCGCTGCGATACTCCATCAACATCACGCTCGACGGCTGCTGCGATCATCGCGGCATCGTGCCCGACGAAGAATTGCACCGTCGTGCGGCCGAGATGATCGCGCGAGCCGATGCGCTCATTCTCGGGCGCGTGATCTACGAGATGATGGAAGGCGCCTGGCGGCCGGTGGCGGAGGGCCAGCGGCCGGCATCGATGCCGGCGTGGACGGAGCCGTTTGCCCGGGCGATCAATGCGGTGAAGAAATACGTCGTCTCAGACACACTGCGGCAGGCCGACTGGAACGCCGAGATCGTGCGTTCTGACCAGATCCAGCAGACAGTGCAGGCGCTCAAGCGAGAGCCGGGCGCCGGGCTGTTCACCGGCGGCGTCATGCTGCCGCGCACCCTCGCGGAGATGGGGTTGATCGACGAATACGAGTTCGTGGTGCACCCAAGGATCGCAGGCCACGGGCCGACACTGTTCGCCGGGATGGCCAAGCCGGTCGACCTCAAGCTCGTCAGCCGGCTGGAGTATGGCTCCGGCGCTGTCGCTATGCGGTATGTTCCAGCGCCTGTTGCCGCCGCCTGAGGCGGTTTGTGCCGGCCGGGGCCAGCCAAGGGCATCGGCATGCTTCGACAGTGTCCGATCACGCATGTAGTATCCCGCGCGCCAACACGAGGTTACCCGCCCATGACCGATTTCACTCCACTCCAGTCGCTGCTCGGCGGCGCGCTCATCGGGCTCTCCGCCGTTCTGCTGATGGCGCTGCACGGCCGCATCGCCGGCATGACCGGCATTCTCTCCGGCATCATCCCGCCGCTTGCGGCTGACTGGCAATGGCGCGCCGCAT
>JBFXFO010000205.1:0-5849 GCA_050178915.1 Rhizobiaceae bacterium
CCATGGCATCGCGCAGCGCCTCGCGCACCGTCGTCGCTACCATCTCGGTGCCGGCCGGGATGTCCGGATCGGCAGCGACCCGTGCCTTCGGGGCGGCGGGCGCTGCTTCCTTCTTCGGCTCAGCGGATTTCTTCGGCGCCTCTTCGTAGGCTGCCTTCGCTTCGGCCGGCTTTTCGGCGTTCGCCTCCGCCGGCTTCTCGGCTGCGGCGGGCGCGGCCTTCGGCCGGGCGTCGGCGCTTTCACCTTCCTGCAGCAGCACGGCGATCGGCGTGTTCACCTTCACGCCTTCGGTGCCGGCCGGAACGAGAATCTTGCCGATCTTGCCCTCGTCCACGGCCTCGACTTCCATCGTGGCCTTGTCGGTTTCGATCTCGGCGATGACGTCGCCGGGGGCGACACTATCGCCCTCGTTCTTCAGCCACTTCGAAAGGTTGCCCTCTTCCATGGTCGGCGAGAGCGCGGGCATCAGGATATCGATCGGCATGTCCCCGCCCTCTCAGATCAGGATGTCGGTGTAGAGCTCGGACACGTCCGGCTCCGGGTCGGTCTGCGCGAAGTCGGCGGAATCGGCGACAATGTCGCGGATCTCCTTTTCGATCGCCTTCAGCTCTTCCTCGGTCGCCCATTTGTTTTCAAGCAACCGCGCCTTCACCTGCTCGATCGGATCGGATTCGGTACGCATCTTCTGCACCTCCTCCTTCGTCCGGTACTTCGCGGGATCGGACATCGAGTGGCCGCGATAGCGGTAGGTCTGCATTTCGAGGATGATCGGGCCCTCGCCCGAGCGGCACCATTCGGCGGCGAGCTCGGCAGCGGCCTTCACGGCGCGCACGTCCATTCCGTCGACCTGCAGGCCGGGAATCTTGAAGGAGAGGCCGCGATGCGAAAAGTCGATCTCGGCCGAGGCGCGCGCCACCGAGGTGCCCATGGCGTAGCGGTTGTTCTCGATGACGTAGATGACCGGCAGCTTCCACAGCGAGGCCATGTTGAAGCTTTCGTAGACCTGGCCCTGATTGGCCGCGCCGTCACCGAAGTAGGCGACCGAGATGTTCTTGTTGCCGCGGTAGCGGTTGGCGAAGGCAAGCCCGGTGCCGAGCGACACCTGGGCGCCAACGATGCCGTGGCCGCCGTAGAAATTCTTCTCTTTCGAGAACATGTGCATCGAGCCGCCCTTGCCCTTGGAGTAGCCTCCGCGGCGGCCGGTCAGTTCTGCCATCACGCCGCGCGGCGACATTCCGCAGGCGAGCATGTGGCCATGGTCGCGATAGCCGGTGATGACCTGGTCGCCCTCGGTGAGCGCCATCTGCATGCCGGTGACGACGGCTTCCTGGCCGATGTAGAGGTGGCAGAAGCCGCCGATGAAACCCATGCCATAGAGCTGGCCTGCCCGCTCCTCGAAGCGGCGTATCAGCAGCATGTCGCGATAGGCGACGAGTTCCTGTTCTTTCGTGAGTTTGCCCGGCTTGGGCGTAAGCAGGCTGATCTTGGTGTCGGATTTGGCTTTAGCGGGCGCTCTTTTGGCGGCAGTCGCCATTCACTCACTCCCTGGACCTGTCTCTTACGGACATCTTATCGGGCGCAAAGCCCCATTTGTATGAAACTGCTAACACATGACCACGGTTGCCCGCCACGCGGAAAAATGCATGGCTGGCATGCGTGTCCACACGCTTGGCAATGCCTGAAAAATCCAGAGCTTAGCCGGTTCAGCGATCGCGGATGATGGTGATTTCGTCGGCGCGCGACAGGTTGAGCGCCCGTCGTGCCTGCTCGTCGAGCATGTCCTTGTCGAGCGTGCCGTCGTGCAGCAGTTGCACCCGGCGCTCCAGTTCGGTGCGCCGCGCCTTCACCTCGTCGAGCTTGGCTGACAGGACCGCGGCGCGGGCCTCGTACTCGTATTTCGAGTAGATTCCGAATTCGCCGTGATAGGCGTGGAAGCCGAAATAGGAGAGGACGGCCGCCGACAGCAGGGGCAGGATCAGCCGTCCGGTGTTGCGCTTCTTGTACTGGCGAGTCCACATGGGCGAAATCCTCTGACCGAGGAGTGTCGCCCGGACGTGCTTAATGGGCGGTTACGGCCGCCGCCCTTCCCGCCACTTTTCAGTAGAGCTTCTGCCTGGTGCGGGAGAGGTCCCAGCCTGCGCCTTCGGCGTTGCGACAGCTCATGCCGGTCGTTTCGGACTTGCAGGTAAAACCGTCGCGCTCCCACGTGTCGCCGTAGTCGAGGACGGGGCTGTTGTCGTCAGCCACCGTATCGCCATGGCAGATGCGGGCGGCATGCTGGGACTCGACCGCCATCTCGAAGGCGTTTCCCCAGTCAAGCTCGCAGTCCGCCGGTGCCGCCGGTGCGGGGCCGTTGGTCTCGCGGATGTCGCAGCGCAGCGCGGTGATCGTCTCGTCGGAATAGTAGCCGCAGTGGACGTTGCCGCTCGGAGCATGGAACTGCTCAACGTCGGCGAAGGCTGGCGATGCCGCCAAGCCCAACGCCACCGCCGCCGCCACGACCCACCAACGCATTGTCAGCCCTTGACCACGCCCTTGCCGGCGTATTTTACCTGCTTGCCCAGCTCTTCCTCGATGCGGATGAGCTGGTTGTACTTCGCGGTGCGGTCGGAGCGCGCCAGCGAGCCAGTCTTGATCTGCCCGCAGTTTGTGGCGACCGCGAGGTCGGCGATGGTCGAATCCTCGGTCTCGCCCGAACGATGCGACATCACCGCGGTGTAGTTCGCCTTGTGCGCGGTCTCGACCGCGTCGAGCGTCTCCGACAGCGAGCCGATCTGGTTGACCTTCACCAGGATCGAATTGGCGACGCCCATCTTGATGCCGTCGCGCAGGCGCGCCGAATTGGTGACGAAAAGATCGTCGCCGACCAGCTGGACCTTCGCGCCGATCATGTCGGTGATGATCTTCCAGCCGTCCCAGTCGTCCTCCGCGAGCCCGTCCTCGATCGAGATGATCGGATAGTCGCCGGAGAGCTTGGCAAGGTATTCGGCCTGTGCCTGCGGGTCGCGGGTCTTGCCCTCGCCCTCGTAGACATACTTGCCGTCCTTGAAGAACTCGGTTGCGGCGCAGTCGAGCGCCAGCGCGATCTCCTCGCCGGGCTTGAATCCGGCCTTCTCGATCGACTGCATGACGAAGTCGAGCGCGGCCTCGGCGCTTTTCAGGTTCGGGGCGAATCCACCTTCGTCGCCGACATTGGTGTTATGGCCGGCTTCCTTGAGGCGCTTCTTCAGCGTGTGGAACACCTCCGAACCCCAGCGCACGCCTTCGCGCAGCGTTGGCGCGCCGACCGGCATGATCATGAATTCCTGGAAGTCGATCGGGTTGTCGGCGTGGGCGCCGCCATTGATGATGTTCATCATCGGCACCGGCAGGACGCGCGAGTTGGCGCCGCCGACATAACGGTAGAGCGGCAGGCCCGCGGCTTCCGCCGCTGCCTTGGCGACGGCGAGCGACACGCCGAGAATGGCGTTGGCGCCGAGCCTGCTCTTGTTCGCGGTGCCGTCGAGTTCGATCATCGTCTGGTCGATGTGGATCTGGTTCTCGGCTTCCATGCCGCCGATCGCCTCGAACAGCTCGCCGTTCACCGCTTCGACGGCGCGCTCGACGCCCTTGCCGAGATAACGGGCGCCGCCATCGCGCAGCTCCATCGCCTCATGAGCGCCGGTCGAGGCTCCGGACGGAACGGCGGCACGGCCCATCGAGCCGTCCTCCAGCACCACATCGACCTCCACCGTGGGATTGCCGCGGCTGTCGAGGATTTCACGGCCGACGATGTCGACGATGGCGGTCATGGCGAAACACCTTTGCGGAGCGTGGAAACCGCGACCGTCTTAGCCAAAGGCCGTCAAAACGCAATGACAGCGTGTCGGATTTCGGCGCGGCAGACCGGTCAGGTGGCAGGCTTCACCGTCGCCTTGAACTTCGACATCAGGTAGGGCCCCGACCGCACGGGCGCGTGACGCGGCGTCTCGCCCGGCGCGAGGCATGACTCCAGGCATTCGATCGCGGCAGCCCAGTTGGGCTGATGAAAGAAGGCGAAGGATTGCCTCCGCGATGCGCCCGTCGCATCCGGTGCCGGATTGACGACGCGATGCAGCGTGGAGACCCAGCGATCGTTGGTCCACAGCGCCATCAGGTCCCCGATGTTGATGACAAAAGCGCCAGGCACCGGCGGCACCTCCCGCCACTGGCCGTCCGGCGCAAGAATCTGCAGCCCGCCCGAACCCGCCTGCGGCAGCAGGATCGTCAGCGAGCCATAGTCGGTGTGCGCCCCGGCTCGCAGTTGTCCCGGCTTCGGCGGTACGCTCGGCTGCGGATAATTGAGTGCGCGCAATGCCGATATCGGCCGGTCGATGAAGGCGTCGAAATGATGCTCCGGCAGCTTCAGCGCCACGGCGAAGACGCGCATGATGCGCGCCGCGAGGTCTTCCATGGCGGCGTAGTAGGCGCTCCAGGAATCGCGAAAGCCTGCGGGGCGCGTCGGCCAGATCGTCTCGGCGTAGCAGAAAGCCAGCGCCTCCGGGTCGGTCAGGGCGGGCGGAACTGACAGCGGACCGCCATTGAAGCTTTCCTTGAGGTCCGGCGGTGTGTCCTCGCCCTTGGACTTGGCCAGCGCTTCCACACCCGTGCCGAGATAGCCGTAAGGGTAGCCTGGAAAGGGCGCGCGCACGGCATCCTTCTCGGACTGCGGCAGGTCGAAGAAGTCGTGTGCGGCATTCCACGCAGCGTCGATCTTCTCCTGCGGCACAGAATGGCCGCTGATGGCGAGGAAGCCGGTCTCGCGGCAGATCGTGTCGACCTGCTCACCGAGCGTCGCGCGCTCCGCCGCGCCGGCATTTTCGAAGCGCGCCAAGTCAAAGATGGGACACGGGGATGTCATCGGCGAATTTTCGCGGGGAAGATATCGGGCTCGGTTGAGACCGTCAGCATAGCCTAAGCTAGGCGCTTGGAAACAGGCTTGGGGCCGACACCCTCGCCGAGGATTGCGGGCTTCCGCATGCAGAATGGAACCGTATTCTTGGCAGGTGCATTGAAGTATTATTTGCTCGGATTCAGGACATGAAGCTGGGTGCACTCTTTGGTGTTCTGCTTCTCTTCGCCGCTTTTCTGGCCGCTTCGTCGAGCGATCCGGACGGGGATATGGTGGTCGGGCTTCCGAGTTTGGACCTGGAAGGTGAAGAGCAGTAGCTCGAAGGCAGGTGGAAGCGACTTCTCATCGAGAAAGCCCCGCACCGCGGGGTTTTCTCAATGTGGGAGGTACGGGTCGATCAGTACCAGTATGGCTCGACCTGATAATATTTGTAGGAGGCGTCGCGCGCCTGCTGGCCGTCATTGCCGGTCAGTTCCTTGATCGAATAGGCCGGCGCGGTCGTCAGCTGCTCCTTGCTGAACGGAACGACGTAGCCGCCGCGCGCCTCCTGGTAGTCGAGCAGCGACCACGGGACGGCATGGAATTTCTCGCCGATGCCGAGAAAACCGCCGAAGCCGATGACCGCGAACATGATGCCGTTCGACAGCTTGTCCAGCATCACGTCCTCGATCGTGCCGATGTGCTCGCCCGACGTGTTGTAGACGGCGGTGCCGATGACGCGCGACGCGGGAATGGCGGCGGTGTGACCGTTCTGGGTGGTCATGGGGGTTCTCCTTGTCCAGTGCTAGGGATGCAAGGAGAACGGACCGCCAGCCCGACGGTTCCCTTAGGCGCAGCCGCGCCGCTCAGACCAGCCGGTTCTGCTCGACCGCGGCGGCGATGAAGCTGGCGACGAGCGGGTGCGGCACGAACGGCCGGCTCTTCAGATCGGGATGGTACTGCACGCCGATGAACCAGGGATGGTCGGGGTATTCGACCG
>JBFXFO010000206.1:0-5809 GCA_050178915.1 Rhizobiaceae bacterium
CACCGAGAATGCCTATTTCCCGCTGCAGTTCATGGACGCAAAGACCGGCCAGGCCGTCGGCTGGGAATATGACGCGGTGGCCGAACTGGCGAAGCGGCTGAACTTCAAGGTCGAGTACCAGAACACCTCCTGGGACGCGATGATCCAGGCCGTGTCGGACAAGCAGTACGACGTGGGCATGACGGGCATCACGATCAAGGACGACCGCAAGGAGAAGGTCGACTTCTCCGACCCCTACATGAAGTCGGAAATCTTCATGCTGGTGCGTGGCGACGAGAGCCGCTTCACCGACGCCAAGAGCTTTGCCGCAGACGAGAAGCTGCTGGTCGGCGCGCAGGCGGGGACCTCGCCGTTCTACGTCGCCGTCTACAACGTGCTCGACGGCAATGAATCGAACCCGCGCATCAAGCTGATGGAGACCTTCGCGGCCACCGTCGAGGCGCTCAAGGCCGGCGACGTCGATCTGGTGCTGACCGACAGCGCAGCCGGCAAGTTCATCGCGGACGGCTCCGGCGGTGCCCTGAAGATGATCGGCGAGCCGCTGCAGGCGGAAGAGTTCGGCTTCATCTTCCCCAAGGGTTCGGATCTTGTCGCTCCGATCAACGCCGGCATAGCCGCGCTGAAGGCCGACGGGACGCTCGACGCCATCACCAAGAAGTGGTTCGTCGACTACAAGCCGTAAGCGCAGTTCTCGCGGCATGATCGAGCTGGACGGATACCGGCCGGGCGCACTGGCCGGTATCGTTGCGTTGGACATGGCGTATTGCGAGCGGCGCTGGCGCCTTTGCCTGCCGAGCGAGACGAAGGTGGCGGGCGAACCCGCTGCCGTCGCGCAGCGGTCCGCCTGAGCCATGGCACCGGCAGCTTCCCGCAAGGAGAGCGATTTCCCGTGGTGGCTGGTCGCCGCCGCGGCGCTCGCGCTTGCCGCCGGCCTGTTCATCTTCGCCAGCGAAGAGCACGCGCAGGTGGCGCGCATCGTCTCGCAGGGCATCGGCATCACGCTGCTTGTCACCGCAATCGGCTTTTCGCTCGCCTCGGCCATCGGGCTCGGCATCGCGCTGATGGCGCTGTCGGGCTCGCGCGTGCTGCGCCAGATCGCGCGCTTCTACGTCGAGATCATCCGCGGCATCCCCATCCTGGTGCTGCTGTTCTGGATCGCCTTTGCCGGCGTGCCCGCCTTCGTCGCCGGCTGGAACTGGCTGATGACGCCGCTGCGCGAGGCCGGCCTGCTGGACGAGCTGCTGGTGCGCGACGTGTCGCTGCTGTGGCGCGCAGTGCTGGCGCTGACCATCGGCTATTCGGCCTTCATCGCGGAAATCTTCCGGGCCGGCATCCAGTCGGTCGATGCCGGACAGATCGAGGCGGCGAAGGCGCTCGGCCTGTCAGGCTTCCAGCGCTTCCGGCTGATCGTCTTCCCGCAGGCGATCCGCACCATCCTGCCGCCGCTCGGCAACGACTTCGTGGCGATGGTGAAGGACTCCTCGCTCGTCTCGGTGCTCGGCGTCGCCGACATCACCCAGATGGGCAAGGTCTACGCCGCCGGCACCTTCCGCTTCTTCGAGACCTACTCGATCGTTGCCTACATCTATCTGCTGCTGACGGTCAGCCTGTCGCTGGCGCTGCGCCAGCTGGAGCGCACTCTGCGCCGCTCCTCCGAGCGCTGAGCGAAAGCCATTGACGGGAATGCCGCCGTCACCGCAGGCTGGCGGTCATGAGCGACATCACCGATGAGGCGCGCGCCTCGCTGGACCACGTCTACGCTTCCGGTACAGCCGATGACACGGCGAAAGCCTATGCGGCGTGGGCGGCCACCTATGACAGCGAGACGGCGGCGCTCGGCTATGCGCTGCCCTTCCAGATCCTGACCTGGGTGACACGCTACGTCCGGCCGGGCGAGGGGCCTATCCTCGACGCCGGCTGCGGAACCGGCCTGTCCGGCCCGACGCTGAAGGTGCTCGGCTACGACGACATCGAAGGGCTAGACCTTTCCGCCGACATGCTGGAGATCGCGCGCGGCCGCAACGCCTATGGCAAGCTCGCGCTGGCGGCGCTCGGCGACGAGCTGCCGTGGCCCGACGGGCACTTCCGCGCCTTCTTCTCGACCGGCGTGTTCACCATCGGCCATGCGCCGGCCGCCGGCCTGTTCGAACTGGCGCGCATCACGGCAAAAGGTGGTCACGCCATCTTCACCGTGCGCGACCAGGTGCTCGGACCGGGCGGCTTCCGCGACGTCTTCGCCGAGCTCGAACGGCAGGGCAAATGGCGGCTGGTCGAGGAGGCGCCGTGGCTGCGCGCCTACGCCGTCGCCGAGCCCGACGCGCTGGTGAAGCCGTTCGTCTTCGAGATTCTCTGATCGGCACAGCCGGTGCTGCGAGAAGAGCTGCGCGGCTTTGCCTTCCTTTGCCGCGGGGCGGCGTGATAGACGCCGGGCATGAGCCGTTTCACCATCCTGCTCGGCGGGGATTTCCTGCCGACCGAGCGCACCGCTGGCCAGATCGCCGGCAGCCGCGTCATCGCCGCCGATTCCGGCATTCGCCACGCCATGCAGATCGGCATCGAACCGGAATTGTGGGTCGGCGATTTCGATTCCGTTTCGCAGGAACTGCTGGACGAATGGCGCCGGGTGCCGCGCGAAGTCTTTCCCTCCGGCAAGGACCAGACGGACGGGGAGCTTGCGGTGGCAGCGGCCGTCGCACGCGGCGCCACCGCGCTGACATTGGCCGGCGCCTTCGGCGGGGCGCGCGCCGACCATGCGCATCTGCACCTCGCCATGGCGGTGCGGCTGGCCGAACAGGGCCTGTCGGTGCTGCTGACCAGCGGGTGGCAGGAAGGCGCGCCGATCCTGCCGCAACAGGCGACGGCTTATGATCTCGCCGACGGCACGCTGTTTTCGATCCTCGGCTTTTCCGACCTCGAAGGGCTGACGGTCACCGGCGCGCGCTGGCCGCTCAGCCGCATCACCATGCCGTTCGGCTCGACGCTCACCATCTCCAACGAGGTGAAGGGCCGCCTCTCGATCGAGCTGGGCTCGGGGCGTGCGCTGCTCGTCGCCCACCCGTATCCGGCGGAGGGCTTCTGATGGCGCCGCCGCTGCTGCGACTGGAAGACATCCGCCTCACCTTCGGCGGCACGCCGCTGCTCGACGGCGCGTCGCTGTCGGCCTCGGCAGGTGAGCGCATCGCGCTGGTCGGCCGCAACGGTTCGGGCAAGTCGACGCTGCTGAAGATTGCCGCCGGCATGGTCGAGCCGCAGGATGGCGAGGTCTTCCGGCAGCCGACGGCGACGATCCGCTACCTGCCGCAGGCGCCGGACCTCGAAGGCCACGCGAATGTGCGCGCCTACGTGGAATCCGGGCTCGGCCCGGCGGACGATCCGTATCGCGCCAGCTACCTGCTGGAGAGCCTCGGCCTCACCGGCGACGAACTGCCCGGCAACCTCTCCGGCGGCGAGGCGCGGCGTGCGGCACTGGCGCGCGTGATGGCGCCGCAGCCCGACATCCTGCTGCTCGACGAACCCACCAACCATCTCGACCTCTCCGTCATCGAATGGCTGGAAGAGGAACTGCTGCGCTCGCAATCGGCGCTGATTCTCATCTCGCACGACCGCCGCTTCCTCGAACGCGTCACCGGCGCAACGGTGTGGCTCGATCGCGGCAGGACCAAGCGCCTCGAGAGGGGTTTTGCGCATTTCGAGGAATGGCGCGACACGATCCTCGAAGAAGAGGAGCGCGAGCAGCACAAGCTCGGCCGGCAGATCGTGCGCGAGGAACACTGGCTGCGCTACGGCGTCAGCGCGCGGCGCAAGCGCAACATGCGCCGGCTGGGCGAACTGCAGTCGATGCGGCAGCGGCATCGCACGCATCGTGGCGCCGAGGGGCTGGCCAAGATGCAGGCGAGCGAGGCGGCGGAGTCCGGCAAGCTCGTCATCGAGGCGCGCAATGTCGACAAGAGTTATGGCGGCACGCCGATCGTGAATGGCTTCTCGGCGCGCGTCGGGCGTGGCGACCGCATCGGCATCGTGGGCGCCAATGGCGCCGGCAAAACGACGCTGGTGAAGCTGCTGACCGGCGAGCTGGCTCCCGATTCCGGCGAGGTGCGGCTCGGCGTCAATCTGGAGATCGCGGCGCTCGACCAGAAGCGCGAGGCGGTGGGACCGGACGAGACGCTGGCGCATTACCTCACCGACGGGCGCGGCGAGACGCTGGTGGTGAATGGCGAAGAGCGCCACGTCGTCTCGTGGATGAAGGACTTCCTCTTCCGCCCCGAGCAGGCGCGCACGCCGGTGCGCGAGCTTTCAGGCGGCGAGCGGGCAAGGCTGATCCTGGCGCGGCTTCTGTCGCGGCCGGCCAATCTGCTGGTGCTCGACGAGCCGACCAACGATCTCGATATGGAGACGCTCGACCTGCTGCAGGAGCTGGTTTCCGGGTTTTCCGGCACGGTGATCGTGGTCAGCCACGACCGTGATTTCCTCGACCGCACGGTGACCAGCACCATCGCGCCGGAGCCGGGCGGGCGCTGGGTCGAATATGCCGGCGGCTATTCCGACATGCTGGCGCAGCGCGGCGGCAAGAAGCTGACAGACCGCAAGAGCGCGAGCGCTCCATCCGGGAAGGAGCCGGCAGGGAGAAGCGAGGCCGCCGCGCCGAAGCCGGACGCGAAGAAGCTCTCCTACAAGCAGCGCTTCGCGCTGGAATCGCTGCCGAAGAAGATGGAGGAGGCGCAGGCCGCGATCGCCAGGCTGGAAGCGAGGCTCGGCGATCCCGCGCTGTTCTCGAAGGATCCCGCCGCGTTCCAGAAGACGGCCGCGACGCTCGACAAGGAGCGCGCCTCGCTTACCGCCATGGAAGAGGAATGGCTCGAGCTCGAAATGCTGCGCGAGGAAATCGAGGGGTAGGGTTCTCGCATTTTCGGACGGCCTTCCGACGGAGATCGGACACTACCCCCACCCCCTTACCCCTCCCCTCAAGGGGGAGGGGGATTCTGAGACGTTCGCGCGCATGGACGTCAACGCGCCGCTAGCTAGCTGCTCAAATTCACCACGGCCTTGGCGATGCCGAGCAGCGCCAGCGCGATCAGCATGAGCAGAACCCAGCGGCGGAACGTCGCCTGATCGACGCGGCGGAAGCCGTGCGCGCCGATCCACACGCCGAGCAACAGCGCCGGCATCCAGAACACGAACTGCACGAAGCTCTTCGTTGTCACCAGCCCCTGCGTGGCGAAATAGCCGACGCCAATGAGATCGGTGAAAAGGAAGAAGAAGATGATCGAGGCACGGCCGATGGCGGCGGCGCCCGGCGTCGACAGGTAGAACAGCACGACCGGCGGGCCGCCGATGCCGAAGGCGCCGTTGAGCAAGCCTGACGCCGCGCCGGTGCCGGTCGAGGCGGCAGGGCCGGGCGTCCGCTCCAGCCGAAAGCCGCGCAGCATCAGAATGGCGGTGGCGATGACCAGCAGCCCGAGCACGATCTGCGCCGGATCGGCGGGTGCGTTGATCAGCAGGTAGGTGCCGACCGGCAGGGCGATGACGTAGCCGAGCATCAGCCACACGAGCGATTTCCAGTCGATCTCGCGCCAGATGCCCGGGATGAGGTTGAGCGACGCCGCCACCTCCAGCAGGAAGATCGAGGGCACGATGTCCTGCACCGGCAGGATCAGCGAGATCGCGGTGATGCTGAGCAGCGAGAAACCGAAGCCGGAGAATCCGCGCACGATCGCCGCGATGAAGATCGCGCCGCTGCTCAGCGCCAGAACCTGCCAGTCCTGCGCGATGCCGTCGAAAAATTCGGCAAGCATGCCCGTCGCCCGCTGTA
>JBFXFO010000207.1:0-5801 GCA_050178915.1 Rhizobiaceae bacterium
GATGCCGCCACAGCAGACGCGCTGAAGGCCGAGGTGGCGGAGCTGAAGGGCTTCATCCAGTCGGGCGAGACAAGAGAGCGCGAACTCGACAAGGCGCTGAACGACGCGCTGGCCGTGCTGCCCAACATCCCGCTCGACGACGTGCCGGTCGGCAAGGACGAGCACGACAATGTCGAAACGCGCAAGGTCGGCACGATCGGTCCGCGGCCGAACTGGGTGAAGGAGCATTTCGAGCTCGGCGAGGCGATGGGCCTCATGGATTTCGAACGCGCGGCAAAGCTGTCGGGCGCGCGCTTCACGGTGCTGAAGGGGCAACTGGCGCGGCTCGAACGCGCGCTCGGGCAGTTCATGCTCGACCTGCACACGACGGAGCATGGGTATACCGAAGTCATCCCGCCGCTGATGGTGCGGGATGAAGCGATGTTCGGAACGGGGCAATTGCCGAAGTTTTCCGAGGATCTGTACCGAACCTCGGAACAGGAGGTGCTGTACAGAAAGCACATACAGCAATTCGATACCGCGCTTGAGTTGGCGCAGATGGCGATCCAAACCAATCCGCATTGGACCGCGGACGAGATTCTTGCGCGCATGCGCGAGATCGCTTCGCATCGCGGCAATGTGTCCTTTGGTTTGGCTGACGATCCTGATCGGCTCTGGCTTATCCCGACCTCGGAAGTCCCCCTGACCAACCTCGTGCGCGAGGAAATCACCGCGCATGACAGGCTGCCGCTGCGCTTCACGGCGCTGACGCCATGCTTCCGCTCGGAGGCCGGTTCGGCCGGCAGGGACACGCGCGGCATGCTGCGCCAGCACCAGTTCTACAAGGTCGAACTGGTGTCGATCACCGACCAGGAAAGCTCGATTGCGGAGCATGACCGCATGACGCAATGCGCCGAGGCCGTGCTGAAGAAGCTGGAGCTGCCGTTCCGCACGGTGACGCTGTGCACCGGCGACATGGGGTTCGGCGCGCGCAAGACCTACGACATCGAGGTGTGGCTGCCGGGGCAGAACGCCTATCGCGAGATCTCGTCCTGCTCGGTCTGCGGCGACTTCCAGGCGCGCCGCATGAACGCCCGCTACAAGGACAAGGACGGCAAGGGCAATCTGTTCGTGCACACGCTGAACGGCTCGGGCGTGGCGGTCGGCCGCGCGCTGATCGCGGTGCTCGAGAACTACCAGAACGAGGACGGTTCCGTGACCGTGCCGGCGGTGCTCAAACCCTACATGGGCGGGGTGGAGCGGATCGGGTGAGCTTCGACTGAACACCCCTCTGCCGGCGACTCCTGACCTGGGAGATCCGAAGCTTCGACTTTCGCCCGAACATCAAGGATTGAAGATGCGCATCCTGCTTACCAATGACGACGGCATTCATGCGGACGGACTGAAATCGCTGGAGAAGATCGCGCGCACGCTGTCGGACGACGTCTGGGTGGTGGCGCCGGAAAACGACCAGTCGGGCTATGCCCACTCGCTGTCGCTCTCGGATCCACTCAGGCTGCGCCAGCTCGGCGAGCGCCACTTCGCCGTGCGCGGTACGCCGACCGACTGCGTGATCATGGGCTGCCGCCAGATCCTGCCGGAACTGCCGGAGCTCATCCTGTCGGGCGTGAATTCAGGCTCGAACATCGCCGACGACATCACCTATTCCGGCACCGTGGCCGGAGCCATGGAGGGCGCGATGCTCGGCATCCGCTCGATCGCGCTGAGCCAGGCGTACAATTTCCACAACGAGGCGCGCGTGGTTCCCTACGAGACCAGCGAAACGCTGGCGCCGGAACTGCTGGCACGGCTGGTCGAGATCGACCTGCCGCCC
Organism: Rhizobiaceae bacterium; assembly: GCA_050178915.1. Taxonomy (GTDB): domain Bacteria; phylum Pseudomonadota; class Alphaproteobacteria; order Rhizobiales; family Rhizobiaceae; genus JBFXAF01. The sequence goes on from JBFXFO010000207.1 coordinate 1,814, forward strand.
GGCGTGTTCCTGAACGTGAATTTCCCCAACTGCCAGCCCGACCAGGTGACTGGCACGGTCGTCACCAACCAGGGCAAGCTGACGCACGGACTGTGGGTGGAGCAGCGCGCGGACGGGCGGAATTTTCCATATTACTGGCTGCGCTTCGGCAGGGAATCGAGCAATCTGGTCGAGGGAACCGACATGGCCGCATTGCGCAACAAGCAGATATCGGTGACGCCGCTGAAACTCGACCTCACCGCCTACGAGGTGCGCGACAGCGTGGCGCGGGCGCTCGCATGAATGCAGCGCCCGACGATCGGGAGGCCTTCGCGGCGTTCCTGCTCAGGCTGCGGGCGCGCGGCATTGCCTCACGCGAACTGATCAGTGCCCTTGAGATGACGCCGCGCCGCGGCTTCCTGCCCAGCGCGTGGGCGGCGCAGGCCTGGTCGGACCGCATGGCGCCGATCGAATGCGGAGAGGCGATCGAGGGGGTCGACCTGCAGGCGAGCGTGATCGCGGCGCTCGAACTGCAGCCCAGTCACCGCGTGCTGGAAATCGGCACCGGCTCAGGCTTCACCGCCGCCGTCATGGCGCGCCTGAGCGGCAGGGTGGTGACGCTCGACCGCTACGCGACGCTGGTGAACAAGGCGAAGGAACGCTTCGAGCAGTTCGGCTTCACCAACGCCTTCGCGCGGCAGGCCGATGGCAGCAACGGGCTGGCTGCGGAAGGGCCGTTCGACCGCATCGTGGTGTGGGCGGCGTTCGAGGGGCTGCCGCGCACCTTCGTCGACCAGCTCTCCTCCAACGGCATGATGATCGCACCGATCGGCGCTGCCGAGAGCGAGCAGAAGCTGGCGCGTCTCAGCAAGACCGGCAGCCGTTTCGAGCGGCTCGACATAGGCACGGTGCGGCTGCAGCCGGTCGTGCCGGGCGTTGCCGCCGCATTGTGACCGCAAAAAATACCCCGGCAATTCCGCAAGCACGCGCAAACGCTTAACCCCGCAGTAACATTAACGCGCTTTAATCACGGTTAGTGTTCGTATCGAGTGCGCGGGTTCAAGGCGATGCGTTTCAGTGTTCTGGGCGATTTCAAGCGCAATCTGGGCCGTGGGGTCGCCATCGTCGTGCTCGGCGGTCTTGCCGCCGGTTGTTCTTCAAGCGCGCAGCGCTTCGGCGGGGTCGATGACCTCTTCACCGCATCCACGGCAAACCAGAAATCGATCATCCGACCGGCGAGCCAGCCCTATCCGGGCGATGTAGCCACGTCGCTGGACGCGGCGCCGACCGGTTCGGTCAATCGTGCAGCGATCACCCCGCCGCGTGTCGACAGCAGCACCGTCACCACCGCCGCGCTGGAGCCGGTCGGGCGCAAGCCGCTCGGCAGCGCCACTGCCTCCGGGCTCGACCACAGCGCCACGGGCTCGGTGCCGGCCGCAGCTGCGGTCGAGCAGGCGATGCCCGCCGCCATCGAGGAGCCGGCCGGCTGGTCGCGCGCCGGCGGCACGCAGGTCACCGCGCGCAGCGGCGAGACCATCTACAATCTGTCGCGGCGCTTCGGCGTGCCGGCCAACGTCATCGCCAAGGTCAACGGGCTGCCGGAGAATTCACAGCTGACGACCGGCCAGAAGCTGGTCATCCCGACCTACGTCTATTCCAACAAGGCGCCGGTTTCGGCTCCGGACAGCAATCCCGCCGTCGCCGACGCCAAGTCGTCGCGCGGCACCAAGTATGACGTGCCGACCGACAAGGTCCCGCTGCCAAGCGCTCCGGGCGAGCGCACCGCCGTTCTGCCTGCCAGCCCGAAGGTGCGCGACGGCGAGAAGGCCGCTCCGGCGGAAACCTCGACCGCGACCGCCAGCGCGCAGGAGACCGGCACCTACAAGGTGCAGGCCGGCGACACGCTGTCGAAGATCGCCAAGAAGACCGGCGTGAGCGCTGCAAAGCTGAAGTCCGCAAATGGCCTGCAGGACGGCGTCCTGCGCATCGGCCAGAAGCTCAAGGTGCCCGGCGGCAGCGAGCAGGTCGTGGCGGAGAAGGGCAAGCCGGAACTCGACCAGGGCACGGTCGGCACGGTGCCCGCCAAGCCGGGCAAGGCGAGCGAGGTTGCGGGCTATACCCCGCCGAAGAAGGCCGACAAGGCAATCGAGCAGGTCGAGCAGGAATCGGCCGAAGCCGCGCCGGATGCGACCGGCATCGGCCGCATGCGCTGGCCGGTGAAGGGGCGCGTCGTCAGCGGCTACGGCTCCGGTGGCGGCAAGAAGAATGACGGCATCGACATCGCGGTGCCGGAAGGCACGGCGGTCAAGGCTGCCGAGAACGGCGTCGTCATCTATGCCGGCGACGGGCTCAAGGAATTCGGCAACACCGTGCTGGTGCGCCACGAGAACGGGCTGGTGACCGTGTACGGCCACAACTCCGACCTCAAGGTGACGCGCGGCCAGAAGGTGAAGCGCGGCGAGCAGATCGCGACGTCGGGCATGAGCGGATCGGCCAGTTCGCCAATGCTGCACTTCGAGGTGCGCAAGGACTCAGCGCCCGTCGATCCGAGCGGCTTCCTGAACTAAGCAACAACAGAGCGTGCGGCCTCTGCGGCCGCTCCTTTGGCGCCCGCTTTCTCCGTGAGCGGGCGTTTTCGTTCGCGTGGCTGTGTCAGTCCTGCAGGCGGCGGCCGAGCCGGCCGGCAAGATCCTGAATGAACTGCCAGGCGACGCGGCCGGAACGGCCGCCGCGCGTGGTCGACCACTCGAGCGCCTCGGCGCGCAGCGTCTCCGCCTCGATCGGCAGGCCGTAGTGGCGGGCATAGCCGCCGATCATGTCGAGATACTCGTCCTGCGAGCATTTGTGGAAGCCGAGCCACAGGCCGAAGCGGTCCGAGAGGGACACCTTCTCCTCGACCGCCTCAGAGGGGTTGATGGCGGTGGAACGCTCATTGTCGATCATGTCGCGCGGCAGCAGATGGCGGCGGTTCGACGTGGCGTAGAAGATGACGTTGTCCGGGCGGCCCTCGACGCCGCCTTCGAGCGCAGCCTTCAGCGACTTGTACGACGTGTCGTCATGATCGAAGGACAGATCGTCGCAGAACAGGATGAAGCGGTGCGGCGCGCCCTTCAGAACGGTCATCAGGCGCGGCAGGCCGTCGATGTCCTCGCGGTGGATTTCGATCAGCTTCAGCGGCAGGTGGCCGGAGGGCAGGGCGGCGTTGATGGCGGCATGCGCGGCCTTGACCAGTGACGACTTGCCCATGCCGCGCGCGCCCCAGAGCAGCACGTTGTTGGCCGGCAGGCCGTCGGCGAAACGCTGCGTGTTGTCGACCAGAATGTCGCGAACGCGGTCAACGCCCTTGATCAGGCCGATTTCGACGCGGTTGACGCGCGGAACGGGGACGAGCTCGCCGGGATCGTCCGACCAGACGAAGCAGTCGGCGGCGGTGAAGTCCGGCGCGGCGGCGGTGCGCGGGGCCAGGCTCTCCACGGCGCGGATCAGGCGGTCGATCTTCTGCTCCAGCGTTTCGTCCGCGCGGTTCGGCATGCTGGTCCACTTCCGACAACAAGATTGCGCGAGGTACGGTGCAATGACGCGGAAAAGCAAGGCCCGGAGCCGGCTATTCGGTTGCAAAGGCACCCTGACTGACTATATTCCGCGCAACTTTGCGGGGGGCGTCACGATGGGCGAACCTCCTTTTTCAGGAGAATTTGCATGTTCGTTACGCCAGCCTTCGCGCAAGCCGCAGCCCCCGCAGGAGGCGCGGACAGCATCCTGATCACGCTGCTGCCCTTCGTCCTCATTTTTGTCGTCATGTACATGCTGATCATCCGCCCGCAGCGCGCGCAGATGAAGAAGCGGCAGGAGATGCTGGCGGCGGTGCGGCGCGGCGACACGGTGGTGACCGGCGGCGGCCTGATCGGCAAGATCAGCAAGGTGACGGAAGGCAGCGACGAGATCGAAGTCGATCTCGGCACTGGGCTGAAGGTGACGGCGCTGCGCGGCACGATCTCGGATGTGCGCG
>JBFXFO010000208.1:0-5778 GCA_050178915.1 Rhizobiaceae bacterium
TCAGGCGATCCATGTCGTGCTTGGCGGCGTCGAAATCGGAGACCGCGATTGGCGCGTTGCAGCCGGGCGTGCGGCGATACTTGCGTCCCGGATCGCCGGTGACGCGTGCTGCGACCTTCGGGAAATCCTTCAGATCGGCGAAAGGGAAGCTGTTGGAGGAGCCGCCGAAACCGGTCAGCCGCTGCAGCACGTAGGTGGCGTAGCTCGGCTTCGACATCTCGCCATCATTGACGATGTCGACGCCCGCCGCGACCTGCCGGCGCACGGAATCGTCGACGGCGGCATTGATGCTCTCCTCGAGTTTCGCCGGGTCGACATCGTCGCCGCGCTGGGTGGCGATGACCAGTTCGACCAGATCGTCCGGGCGCGGCAGACTGCCGGTGTGGGTGGTCAGGAACCGGTCGACGCTGTGCATGCTTTTTCCTCCCAGACATGAAATGCGCGTTATCGAATGTCGCCGCAGCCGCAGCGGCTGGCAAGTGCAATGTTTCGCCTGCGAACAGCGCGGACGTCGCACGCCGGCCTGAATTTCCGCCCGCCACGACGCCGGGATGGAGCGGGAGAGCCAAAGTGTTCGCACAGCGAACAGACCGGACGACGACGTCATCCTGGGCCGTAGGCCTTCCTGCCAAGCCCGCGCCGGCCGACACCGGCAACGATCCGGAGGATATCAGGGGTTTCGCCGGGTATGGGACCGCCGCGCCTACGGGTTCTACGCCCTGATCCTCGAAACCAACGGTACCGATTTCGGGCAGACTTTCACAATGGGTTGGCACCCGGCGGCCGTAGAGGTGTCTGCGGGCGCAACAGCGTTCTGTGGCGACGGTGGTGCCCCCAGCCGGGATCGAACCAGCACGCCCGTTAAGGCAACAGATTTTGAGTCTGCCGCGTCTACCAGTTCCGCCATGGGGGCATCGCGCCGTCGCGCCGGGTCTCTGGCATTTCTGCCGCGTCTGGTAGCCGCCCGGAACCCCGCGCACCTAGCAAGAGACGCCGCGCGCCGCAAGGCCGCGACAACCGGGCACAGGGTGCGTCAGCGGAGCGTTAACCCCGCGCGGCCATTGTGTGGCCGACACCGAGGTCCTAGAAGGCCTCGCCCAATCCCCCGGGGGAACTGCATGCTCCGAAGGCTCTACAACTGGACGCTGTCGCTCGCCGCGCGCAAATCGGCCGAGTACTGGCTGGCGGCCATCGCCTTTGTCGAAAGCTCGGTTTTCCTCGTCCCGGCCGACGTCCTCTACGTTCCGATGGCGATTGCCCGGCCCGAGCGCGCCTATCGCTACGCCATCGTCGCCACCATCGCCTCGGTGCTCGGCGGCATCGCCGGCTGGCTGCTCGGCCATTACGCCTACGAGGCGATCGCCAAGCCGGTGCTGGAATTCTACGGCAAGCTCGATGCCTTCGAGGAGCTGCGCCATTCGAGCGGTATGGGCTTCATAATCCTGATGCTGATCACGTCGGGCCTCGCGCACCTGCCGCCGATCAAGGTGGTGACCATCCTGTCGGGCGTCATCGGCGTCGACATCTGGTTGTTCATCGCGGCGGCCATCGTGGCACGCGGCGCGCGCTTCCTGCTGCTTGCCTGGCTGCTGCGGCGCTACGGCGAGCCGATCCGTCACTTTATCGAGAAGCGGCTCGGTCTGATCGCCGCGCTGGCTGCGGGCGCCCTTATTTTGCTTTATCTGGTCGTCAGATACGTCATCTGACGCCAGCACAGGTCCGCCTTCCCATGTCCAGCATCGCCGCAACCACCTCCGCCGGCCGGCAGTCGCCGAGCCGCAGCCTGACGCTGACCGCGATCTTCCTGCTGCTGGCGATGGCGGCGACCGTGGGCACGGCGCTAGGCTTCGAGCACTTCGGCGGCTACATGCCCTGCAAGCTCTGCCTCGAGCAGCGTATCCCCTACTATATCGGCGTGCCGCTGATGGCGGTGGCCGTGGCCGCTTCGCTCGCCGGCGCACCGCGCTGGCTGGTGCGCGTGCTGCTCGCGGCCGGTGGCGGACTCATGCTCTGGGGCCTGTACATGGGCGTGTTCCACTCCGGCGTGGAATGGCACTGGTGGGCCGGGCCGACCGATTGCGGCGCGGTCTCCGCCCCGGCCGAGGAAGGGCGCAGCGTGCTCGACATGCTCGATGATGTCATCCCGCCGTCCTGCGACGCCGCTACGCTGCGCGTTCTCGGCCTGTCCTTTGCCGGCTGGAACGCGGTTGTCAGCCTGGTTCTGGCCGCCGTCGCCTTCCGTGGTGCGCTGAAGCGGTAAGGCACGCCTTCCGCAATGCCTCAGGGCTCCAGTTCGACGTCCCAGTAGAGATAATCCATCCAGCTTTCGTGCAGATGGTTGGGCGGGAAGCGTTTGCCGTTGTTGTGCAGGTCATGCACGCTCGGCTGGAACGGCGCCTGCACCGGCCACATCTTGGCCTGCGCCGGCATCATGCCGCCCTTCTTCAGATTGCAGGGCGAGCAGGCGGCGACGACGTTCTCCCAGGTGGTGGCGCCGCCGCAGTGGCGCGGGATGACGTGGTCGAAGGTCAGTTCGTCGGGTCGCCCGCAATACTGGCACTGGAAGCGGTCGCGCAGGAACACGTTGAAGCGAGTGAAGGCCGGATTGCGCGACGGCTTCACATAGCTCTTCAGGCTGACGACGCTGGGCAGCTTCATCTGGAAGGACGGCGACGACACCGAGTGCTCGTACTCGGCGACGATGTTCACCCGGTCGAGGAAGACGGCCTTGATGGCGTCCTGCCATGACCACAGCGACAGCGGATAGTAGCTGAGCGGTCGGTAATCCGCGTTCAGCACCAGGGCGGGAAGCCCGTCCGGAGACACAGCAATCGTCATGTCCATGCCTCCCTTGTATCGATGGGTCGAAGGGTCGAAGCGCAGTCGGCGGTAATAGTGTAAGCATGCGATGACAGCATTGTGAAGCCGGCAGGTGCGGCGTAAGCCCGCAAATCCCGGCGGAATTGCCTGCCTTTGCGGGGGTTTAGCCGGCCGGCAGCGCATCCCGCCCGCGCCGCACGCGGTAGAACGCCCAGAACAGCCGCGCCGCCACGCCGCGCCAGGGCGCCCATGATTCGGCGATTGCTTCCAGCGCCCGGTGGCCCGGACGCGGGCTCAGGCCCAGCGCCTCGCCGACCGCGCTCTGCAGCGCCACGTCTCCGGCAGGGAAGATGTCCGGATGGCCGGCGCAGAACAGCAGGTAGACCTGCGCCGTCCACGGCCCGATGCCATGCACAGCCGTCAGCCGCGCGATGGCTTCGTCGCCCTCCAGAGCGCCGATGGCGGAGAGGTCGAGAGCGCCGCTCGCCAGCGCCTCGCTGACTGCCGTCAGCGTCCGCATCTTCGGCTGTGACAGCCCCGCCTCGCGCCAGGCGCCCTCGCCCGCCGCGACGAAGCCGTCCGGCGTCAGCGGGTCGACCAGCCGGATCAGCCGGCCCATGATCGCGTCGGCGGATGCCCGCGAAACCTGCTGCGAAACAATGATCGAGGCGAGGCTGGCGAAGCCCGGCTCGGCGAGCCTCAGCGGCACCTCGTCGACCGCGGCGCGGACAGGTTCGAGACGCGGATCGAGCCCGAGCAGCGCATCCAGCCCCTCGGCCACGTCGGCTGGCGAAGTGATGCGGCGCATGGCTTGCTCCCCGGGCGGCGGCACAGTAGCAATCGCCGGCCCGCGCCTTCAATCCGGGCGGCTCAGGTCTCATGCCAGTCCCTGCCTTACGCTTCGCGCCAAGCCCCAATGGAGAGCTGCATCTCGGCCACGCCTATTCGGCGCTGGCCAACCAGCGCATGACGCGCGCGCTCGGCGGCCGCCTGCTGTTGCGCATCGAGGACATCGACGTGACGCGCTGCACGCCGGAGTTCGAGGCAGGCATCTATCGCGACCTCGAATGGCTTGGCATCGAATGGGAAGAGCCGGTGCGGCGCCAGTCGCAGCATTTCGGCGAATACTCGGCGCTGCTCGACCGGCTGATCGCCGCCGAACTGGTCTACCCCGCCTTCATGAGCCGCGGCGAGGTGCGCGCCCGCATCACCGAACTCCAGGCGCGGCGCGCGACCTGGCCACGCGACCCCGACGGCGCGCCGCTCTATCCCGGCGACGACCGCCAGCTCTCGAAGCGCGAGCGCAAGCGGCGGCTGGCGACGGGCGAGCCATTCGCCTGGCGGCTGGACATGCAGGCGGCACTCGCCCGTCTGGGGCGTCGGCCGCGCTGGACGGCGCTGGCGGACATCGACGCGAGCGCAACGGAAACGGTCGAGGCCGATCCGGCCCGCTGGGGCGACGTGGTTCTGGCGCGCCGGGAAATCCCCACCAGCTATCATCTGGCGGTCGTCGCCGACGACGCGCTGCAGCAAATCACGCATGTCGTGCGTGGCCAGGACCTGCTGCATGCCACCGATGTTCACGCGCTGCTGCAGGCGCTGCTCGGCCTGCCTGCGCCGGCCTATTTCCATCACCCGCTGGTCGAGGGGCCGGACGGTCGAAAGCTGTCGAAGAGCCAGCACGCGACCGGCCTGCGCGTGCTGCGCGAAGCGGGCGAGACGCCTGCGTCGATCAGGGAGCGGCTGGGGTTCTAGCCAGCCTGGCGCTCTGCCCCCGGACTCACCGCTCCGCGCACCAGCGCCGCGACGCGCAGCAGACCAACCATGTCGTGCACCAGCGGCTGGATGTGGCTGCTGTAATCGCAGGCCACCCAGATCTTCGGCAGTTCGAAGAAGTTCTTCTTGGTCGGCAGCAGGACGAAACCGGAGCCTTCCGAGATGGCAACGCGGCTTGGTGCTTCCGGCCACAGGTCGCGCAGATCGTCGAGCGCCTCGATGAAGCGCGGATTGATCAGGCTGACGGCGTCGCGTGGATTGTTGGAACGGAATTCGTAGGTCTGGTCGATGGCGGCATCGCCGGTGGTCACCGGCCCGAGCCCGCCACGGCCGAACAGGTCGCGCATGAAGCGCGAGACGTTGCCGACGGCCTTGGTCGCGACGACGATGCCGCGGAAGTTCTGCGGCAGTTGGAACGCGATGACGATTCCTCGGAAAACCTGCGACGTGTTCTTGCCGGCCTTGTAGGAATACACCGCCTCGAACGCCTCGAAGCCCATGCCGTCATACGTGCCTCGAATGGAATCGTCGAAGCTCTGGCGGTTGAACGAGCCGATTGCGGCCTTCGGGATGTAGTCGTGCGTCGTCGGCACGCCGCCGCGCTGGTACTTCACCTCGTCGATGAAGCCGAAGATGCGCGGGATGAGATAGTCGCGGAACGACTGCTGCAGCTTGCTCGCCGGCGACATGGCAAAGCCGTAGACTAAGAGGTAGGCGAGCGCGCCGAACACCAGCGCCACCATGCCGAGACCCGAGATGATGCCGCGGCTGGTTTGTGTGCCTATGAAATAGAGCACGGCGAGGTAGACGACCGTGTAGGCCGCAAGGAAGAGCCAGAGCCGCGAACGGCTCTGCCGCGCCGCTTCGAGCCGCTGCCTGTTGTATTCATCGAGGTCGGTCCTGAGCGAGGCAAGCGCTGCCTCGTCCGGCATGAATGCATTGACGTCCATGACGCCCCCGTTCGCCCGTCGCGCGCCCAGCGCGCGGGGCTGCCCTGCGGTTACCTCTACGTCAGCCTGAGGGAAAATCGAAGACGGATTCTGGGCAGACGGCGGTCAAAGGCGCGCGATGCCGGCCTTGACGAGGGTGAGGTTTGAGAAGGCGCAGAACGAGCCGCCCAATCCGACGAAGCAGGCGAGCAGCGGCGTGTCCAGATTTTAGCCGAACCGGTTGGCGACGACG
>JBFXFO010000209.1:0-5726 GCA_050178915.1 Rhizobiaceae bacterium
CCTCTTCCGAGCAGTATGCGCTGTTCCGGACCTATCTCGACGCCCGCCACCGCAAGGGTGGCATGTCGGACATGACCGTACTCGACTACGCCATGATGGTCGAGGACACGCATGTCGACACGAAGGTGATCGAGTATCGCCGGCGCGGGCCGGATTCGTTCATCACCGGCAAGGGCCAGGGCGACCTGATCGCGGTGGCGCTCACCGACCGCATGGGCGACGGCCTGTCCATGGTCTATTCCTACTACAATCCCGAATATGAAGAGCGCTCGCTGGGGACCTACATGATCCTCGACCATATCGCGCGCGCACAGGCGGCCGGGCTGCCACACGTCTATCTCGGATACTGGGTCAACGGCTCGCGCAAGATGAACTATAAGGTCCGCTTCCAGCCGCAGGAGCATCTCGGGCCTAAGGGCTGGGAGCGCTTCCCGGCCTGAGCCAGGCGAGTGCCGCCGGCAATCTGGAGCGCCGCGGCCAATTGTCGTCACAGTCGCAACACGCCAAGGGCCTGATGATCACCGGCTTTGGCGGCCTCATCCTCACCTTCGACATCCCGCTGATCCTGCTCGCCAAAGGCGACACATGGTCGGTGATGCTGGTGCGCAGCATCGGCACCTTTCTGGCCGCGCTGGTCATCTGGACGGTGTGGCGGTCGTTCAGCCGCAACGCGCCCTCGCTGGCGCCGGGCTGGACAGGCGTCGCCGTTGCCGGGCTCTACGGGCTCACATCGATCCTGTTCATGCTGGCGCTGTACAAGACCTCGCCGGCCAACGTGGCCTTCATCCTCGCCTTCAACACGGTGTTCGCGGCGCTGCTGTCGTGGATATTCCTCAACGAGCGGCCACGCGCGGTGACGCTGGTGGCCATGGCGGTGATGCTCGGCGGCGTGCTGCTCATCGTTGGCGACAGCCTTGGCGGCGGAAGCGCCGTCGGCGACCTGCTGGCGCTCGCCTCCTCGTTCACCGTCGCTTCGGCAATCACGCTGACCCGCGCGTCCGGGCGCGACATGGGGCTCACGGCGCTTTCCGGAGTGCTGCTGCCCTTGGTCATTGCAGCGATCGTCGTCGCCGGCCATGGCTACCGCATCGACGTCCCCTGGTGGATCATCTTCAACGGCGCGATCGTGATGCCGCTGGCGTTCTACTGCCTTGCCACCGGTCCGCGCTGGCTCTCGGGACCGGAGGTCGCGATGTTCTACCTGCTGGAGACCGTGCTGGCGCCCGTCTGGGTGTGGATGATCTTCGACGAGACGCCGAGCCGCAGTGCGCTGATCGGCGGCGTCATCATCATCGCCACGCTCGTCGTGCATTCGCTCTGGCAGCTGATCAGCGGCCGGCGACGCCCGGCCGTGCAGGCGCCGCAGTCGGTCGGCTAGAAGCCAGCCTCTAGCCCGAGAAACGGCCGGTGCGGGGGAAACCCTTCGGTACGAGGCGGCCGGAGGATGCGCGCTGGCCGATCCATTCGACCAGTTCGGTCTTTGGCCGGTTGAAGGTGCGGTCGGCCGAATCCTGCCAGGTGAGCCCTTCCTCCAGCGCGAACGGTTTCGCGTCGAGGAAGCCGCCATCCTTGTATTTCTGCAGGCGCACGCCCTTGCCGCGCGTCATCTCCGGGATCTCGGCGAGCGGGAAGATCAGCATCTTGCGGTTCTCGCCGACGATCGCGAGGTGATCGCCCGATACCGGAACGCAGCGCTTCGCCTCGTCGGGCGAGCGCACGTTCATCACCTGCTTGCCCTTGCGGGTGTTGGCCGCCACATCGGCCTCCGGCACGATGAAGCCGTTGCCCTCATGGCTGACGAGCAGCAGCTTGCGGTCGGGATCGTGGACGAACGCAGTGACGATGTCCTGATCGTTCTCCATGTCGACGATGATGCGGATCGGCTCGCCATGGCCGCGCCCTCCGGGCAGCCGGTCGGCGCCGATCGTGTAGAACTTGCCGCCGGTGGTGAAGACGATGATCTTGTCCGTCGTCTGCGCCGGAAACGCCAGCTTCAGAGAATCGCCTTCCTTGAAGGCGAGCGATGCCTGATCGACCACGTGCCCCTTCATGGAGCGCAGCCAGCCCTTCTCGGAGACGATGACGGTGATCGGCTCCTTCTCGATCATCGCCTGCTGGATGTCCTCGATGTCGTGGTCGGGCGCTTCGGCGAAGGTGGTGCGCCGCTTGCCAAGCGGCGTCTCGGCCCCGAACTTCTTGCGGACGGTCTCGACCTCCCAGCGGATGGTCTTCCACTGCTTTGCCGGCGAGGCGAGCAGCGACTCGATGTCCTTCTTTTCCTTCGTGAGCCCATCGAACTCCTTGCGGATCTCGATCTCTTCCAGCTTGCGCAGAGCGCGCAGACGCATGTTGAGGATCGCCTCGACCTGATTGTCGGTCAGCGACCACTTCTGCATCATCACCGGCTTCGGCTCGTCCTCCTCGCGGATGATGCGGATCACCTCGTCGATGTTGAGGTAGGCGATCAGCAGGCCGCCGAGGATTTCCAGCCGCCGCTCGATCTCGGCCAGGCGGTGTCGCGAACGGCGAATGAGCACGTCGCGGCGATGGTCCAGCCATTCCTTCAGCACGCTCTTCAGCGACAGGACGTTCGGGACCTTGCCGCGCGAAAGCACGTTCATGTTGAGCGGGAAGCGGCTTTCCAGCTCGGTCAGCCGGAACATCGATTCCATCAGCAGGCCGGGATCGACGGAGCGGCTCTTCGGCACCAGCACGAGGCGGATGTCCTCGGCGCTCTCGTCGCGCACATCCTCAAGCAGAGGCAGCTTCTTGGACAGCAGCAGTTCGGCGATCTTCTCGATCAGCCGCGATTTCTGCACACCGTAGGGAATCTCGGTGACGACGATGTTCCAGGTGCCGCGGCCCAGGTCTTCCTGAGTCCAGCGCGAGCGAACGCGGAAACCACCGCGACCGGTCTTGTAGGCCTCCAGCATGGAGGCACGGTTCTCGACGACGATGCCGCCAGTCGGGAAGTCCGGTCCCTGCACGAGCCCGTCGCCGGGCTCCTTGCTCATCAGGTCTTCGATCGGCGCTTCGGGATTGTCGATCAGATACAGCGCCGCGGTGCAGAGCTCGGCGGCGTTGTGCGGCGGAATCGATGTCGCCATGCCGACCGCGATGCCTGCCGACCCGTTGGCGAGCAGGTTCGGGAAGGCGCCGGGGAGAACCACCGGCTCCTCATCCTCCTCATTGTAGGTCGGGCGAAAATCGACGGCGTCTTCGGTGATGCCGGTGAGCAGCTCGGCCGCCGCTTCCGTCATGCGCGCTTCGGTGTAGCGCATGGCCGCGGCGTTATCGCCGTCGATGTTGCCGAAATTGCCCTGCCCGTCCACCAGCGGGTAGCGCATGGCGAAGGTTTGCGCCAGGCGCACGAGCGCATCGTAGATCGACTGGTCGCCATGCGGGTGGAACTTGCCCATCACGTCGCCGACGATGGCCGCGCATTTGGAGTAGCGCTGGCCCGGCTCAAGCCGCTGCTGCCGCAGCACGTGCACGATGCGACGATGGACCGGCTTCAGCCCGTCGCGCACGTCGGGGAGCGCGCGCTGCGTGATGGTCGACAGCGCATACGCAAGGTAGCGCTCCTCGAGCGCACTTCTCAGATCGACCGGCTCGATCTTGTCACCGCCGGAACTGGGTGGAACGGGGCTTTTTGCCATTCCGGGGGGTTAAACGTACAGCCGATTCGCGGCAAGACCCGCGCAGTTCAGGGCGAAAGGCTGTTCACCATCAGGCGCGAGCGCGGTTGCCTTTTCGCGAAATTTTTGACCAATGTGCCGTAACGGTCACTTTCCGGTCGCGATCATTGGCGACACGATAGCTCTCTCATTCAATTTTCAACCGCCTCAGGGAACACCATGAAGCACTTCAGCCTCAAGACACTGGCACTGTCCACTTTCCTCACCGCGGCAACGTTCACCGGCGCGCTGGCGCAGGACGCCAATGCCGTCGCCGACCGCCTGAAGGCCGTTTTGGAAGCCCAGGGCATCGCCATCGCCTGGTCCGGCGTCAGCGGCGACGCCACCAACGTCGTGCTCGAAGGCGTTACCGTCCGCCCGACCACCGCGAGCGAAGGCGAAACCGCGTCGCTCGGCACCGTGACGCTTGCCGACGTCGTCTCCGAGAACGGCGGCTACACCATCGGAAACGTGACGATGGGCGATTTCTCGCGCACCGAAGCCGGCACGACCGTCGACATCACGGGCATCTCGCTCGCCGGCCTGAAGCTGCCGGCAGAGAACGCCGCCGACCCGCTGTCGGTCATGATGATGTACCAGAACGCCGACGTCGGCGCGATCACCGTGAAGGAAGGCGACTCGCAGGTCTTCGCGATGAACAACATCCACTTCGAGCTGAGCCCACCGGCCGACGGCCAGCCGCTCACGTTCTCGGGCAACGCCGAATCGTTCAACGCGGACCTGTCGAAGACCACTGATCCGCAGTCGAAGGCCGCCATCGACGCTCTCGGCTACCAGCAGATCAACGGCTCGTTCGAGGTCGGCGGTTCCTGGAACCCGTCCGACGGCCGCTTCGCGATCTCCAAGTACGACATCACCGTCGACAATGCCGGCACGCTCGGGTTCACGCTCGATCTCGGCGGCTACACGACCGACTTCATCAAGGCCATGCAGGACGCCCAGAAGGCCGGCGGCGACAGCGGCCAGCAGGGCATGCAGATGCTCGGCCTGATGCAGCAGCTGACCTTCCACTCGCTCAGCGTCCGCTTCGACGACGACTCGCTCACCAACAAGGTGCTCGACTTCGTCGGCTCGCAGCAGGGCATGAAGGGTTCGGACATCGCCAACCAGATGAAGGCCGTCGTGCCGATCCTGCTGGCACAGGCCGGCCTGAACGACATCGCCCAGCCGGTCTCCGAGGCTGTCACCAAGTACCTCGACGACCCGAAGAGCATCGAGATCGCCGCCGCTCCGGCCAGCCCGGTTCCGTTCGCGCTGATCATCGCCGGCGCGATGTCGGGCCAGCCGCAGAGCCTGGTCGGCACGCTCGGCGTGACGGTCAAGGCCAACGAGGACTGATCGTCCTCCGAGGCGCCTAGCTTTCCGAAGGGCCCGGCAGCGATGCCGGGCCTTTTGCTTTGGCGGGCTGTGTCTTCCAGACCGCCACGCACGCATCGACGATGAGGAGCGCGCCTTCGACAAGCCTGTCGAGCGGCATCTCGCCAGCGCGGTCGCCCAATGGCGGCACATGAATGAACCCGGTCATTGCGGGCCGGAAGCCCTTCGCCAGCCCGGCGCGAGACCAGTAGAACAGGTAGTTGCAGAGATATTCGCCGGCGCTGTCGGAGTACTCGACCGGCAGGCCGGCTTCGGTTAGCCGCGCATGGATCGCCGCCAGCGGCAGCGCGCTCTCGAGGCTTTCCGCTCCTTCGCAGAAACGCTCCCATTCCGGGAGGTAACCGCTGTTGTCGGGATGTGTGAGGCTCGACCGGTTCCATGCCAGCCGCTCCAGCCGAAAGCCGGTGGCCGTGCCTGCAAGGCCGAAATGCAGCGCGATGTCAGGCCGGAAGCGTTTGCCCAGTTCCACCAGTCGCGCCGGCAGAGCGCGATAGTCCACGTCGAGAACCGCCGCGTTGAACTCCGCCAGCGGCGCGAGTTCGCCGGCGCGTTCGAGCAGGCTGGCGACCAGGTGCTGCGTCGGATTGACCGGCGCGCCGGGAAATGCGTTGAAGCCGGTGACCAGCAGCCGAGGCAGCCGCCGGCGCACGG
>JBFXFO010000210.1:0-5631 GCA_050178915.1 Rhizobiaceae bacterium
CGCTCGGCTGCAGGTAGAAGCGCGTCTGGCTGCTGAGGCGGAAGCCCGCCGCCAGGAGGCGGCGCGTCAAACCGAGATCGCCCGGCAGCGAGAAGATGCCCGCAAGGCTGCTGAGGCGGAAGCCCGTCGCCAGGAGGCTGCGCGTCAGGCCGAGATCGCTCGGCAGCAAGAAGAGGCCCGTCAGGCTGCTGAGGCGGAAGCCCGTCGCCAGGAGGCTGCGCGTCAGGCTGCGATCGCTCGGCAGCAAGAAGAGGCCCGTAAGGCCGCCGAGGCGGAAGCCCGTCGTCAGGAGGCGGCGCGCCAGGCTGAGATCACTCGGCAGCAAGAAGAGGCGCGTCAGGCTGCCGAGGCGGAAGCCCGTCGCCAGGAGGCGGCGCGTCAGGCCGAGATCGCTCGGCAGCGAGAAGAGGTCCGTAAGGCTGCTGAGGCAGAAGCGCGTCGCCAAGAGGCGGTGCGTCAGGCCGAGATCGCTCGGCAGCGAGAAGAGGCGCGTCAGGCTGCCGAGGCAGAAGCGCGTCGTCAGGAGGCGGCGCGTCAGGCTGAGATCGCTCGGCAGCAGGAAGAGGCCCGCAAGGCTGCCGAGGCAGAGACCCGTCGCCAGGAGGTGGCGCGTCAGGCCGAGATCGTGCGGCAGCAGGAAGAGGCCCGCAAGGCCGCCGAGGCCCAGGCCGAAGCGGCTGCCCGGCAGCGCGTCGCCAGCGCTGCCGCTGCGATCGCCGCCGAGGAGGCACGACGTGTCCGCGAGGCCGAGGCGTTACGTTTGCATGCGCCCATCGCCACGGACGTTCCGGCAACGAGCATTGCCTTCGCCGATCCAACACGCGAGCCCGCTCAATTCGCTCAGCGTCTGATACCAATGAAGACCGGTATTCTCGCGGCTGGGACGAACGGGCGGCTCAGATTTTGGACGCCGGGAAGCACCGTGCTGATCGATTTTCCCGCGACTGATGAAGCCGCAATCACGAGTTTGTCGCTGTCCGCGGACGGGGATCGGCTCGCCACTGGCTCGCGCGACGGCACGCTCCGCATCTGGGACGTGCACCAGAAGGCGGTCCTGCATACCGTGCACGGCAGCGGCTCACCGGTCATTGCCGTCAGGTATCGCTCGGAGAAGCGCGTCGTCGCGCTCCATGCGGATGGCAAGTGGATCATCATAGAGCCTGGCAGCGGCGATGTCCTGTTATCCGGCATGAAGTCCGGTGTCGCTAGCGTTACAGCCGCGCAGTTCTCCGAAGACGGCAAGATCGTCTTCGCCGCCCTTGCCGAGAACCCAGACGGGAACGTGATCGAGAGCTGGGTGCCGTCAGATGGCAGCATCACGCGCGTCTCTGGACGGTTTGTTGGACACACGGGCCGCATCAATGCGGTAGCAGCGTCAGCCAACGGCGAGATGATCGCGAGCGCCAGCGAAGATGGCACCGTTCGCCTATGGAAAGTGGACGGCCATCAGGAATTGAGGCGCTTGGCCCCTTCGGGCACGGGTGTGCGGGCGCTTTCCTTCTCCGCGACTGGTGCCTACGTGGCCGGCGCGGGTGCCGACGGAACGGTTGATGTCTGGCAGACGAGCGACGGTAAACGTGTCGCCAGCTACCGAGGCACGACCAGGGCTCTCCAAGCGGCGATCTTCAGCTCCGACGGCGCGAGTGTTGTCGCCTCAGGTGAGGACGGCATGATCCGGCAATGGCTGTTGCCAGCCGGCTTGGTCATCGCGCCACCGACGGAAGCGACGAAACCGCAGCCTGCCCTTGCGGTGCTGCCAAAGCCGCACATCGAAAGACCGAACCGGGAAGAGAAGTCCGAGCCGCGGCGTCATAGGCCGAAACGCGAGGCACAACCGGAGCGTCGCCGCGTGCGCGAGCGTCGGGAGGCAGCGCCGCATCGTCGTGCACCGTCCGGCGGTGGTGGGGGCGGCAGGGGCGTGACGGTGCGCGTACCCTCATTCTGAGCCCCCTTATCCGAGTTGAATTTCTCTAAGTTTCGACGATGGTGGATCGCAAACCGGCGTGCACACGCCTTTTCATCATCACGCCAAAGCCGCCGCCATTGCGCGGCCGGCCGGATCGCCGGCCGAGTGTCGCGAGAAGGATCTCGAGACTTCCGTCCACCACATCGTCCCAAGTCAGACGGCCCGAAATCCGAGGCTCGCAAGCTGGGCGCCGCTCGTTGATGAGACTGGTCGGCAGATGGACGAAACCAGTGCGCGTCGGAGCATTCGACCTGCGCGCGATCTCGAGCGATCGATAAAGAAGGGCGTTGCACAGATATCCGCCTGCGTCTCGCGAGATCTGAGCTGGCAGACCGCGCTGGCGGAGACGCATTACGATGTGTGCCGCTGGCAGCGTTGCCGGAAGGAACTCGGGTCCTCCCGCAGACAAACATACATCGGTGGGAAGCCTCCCCGCCGCATCTTCGCTGAGGCAGCAGCGGTTACGCCCGCGCGTTTCGATCTCGAACCCCGTCGCCCGGCCCGAGACGCCGAAGTGCAGCGCCACGGCCGGCCTCAACCGCTGCGTGAGCACATGGACCAGGCTGAGGCTCGTCTCCCACTCGGTCGGGAGGATGTGGGCGGCGATAGCGACGCCCGGGATGGCTTGCCGCGCCGTCTCTGCGATTCGCGGCACCAGAATAGACGTTGCGTTGGCGGCCACCGTCGGAAAAGGGCCAAACCCGGTGATGAGAATGACGGGGCGGTCCTGGGGTCCGGAATGGGTCGGCATGAGTGGCGCTCGATCGTTGAATCAGGTCTTGGCCGGGTCGCGTCCAATGGCCAGCCGGGCAAGGATCTCCTCGACCGCGACACTCGGCGAGAGGCGTCCTTCGGAGACCTCGACTTCGATCTGCGGGAGCCGGTTCTTCAGCGCCGGTAGTATGCGGACGGTTTCGAGTAGGCGGTCCGTGAGCATCTCCCGCATCCACGAGACGGCTTGCCGCCGACGCCGAGCCTCCAATTCGCCACTGCCGGACATGATGCGCGCATGCTCTTCGATGCGCTCCCAAAGCTTGTCGAGGCCGCTGTTGGCGAGCCCCGAAATCGTGAGGACAGGAGGCTGCCAGTTCGGCGAGGATGGCGTGAGGATATTGAGGGCACCGCGATATTCGGCGGCGGCGCGCGCTGCAGGCTCCATGTTCGCCCCGTCCGCCTTGTTGATCGCGATCATGTCCGCAATCTCGATAATGCCCTTCTTGATGCCTTGCAGATCATCGCCGCCACCCGCCAGCAGGAGCACGAGGAAGAAGTCGACCATCTCAGCAACCGCTGTCTCGGATTGCCCCACGCCCACCGTCTCGACGATCACCACGTCGAAACCAGCGGCTTCGACCAGCGCCATTGTCTCGCGCGTGCGCCGCGCCACGCCGCCGAGCGTGCCTGAGGTGGGCGAGGGGCGGATAAACGCGTTGCGTTCCTGGGAAAGCCGCTGCATGCGGGTCTTATCACCGAGGATCGATCCGCCGGTCCGCCGCGATGTCGGATCGACCGCCAGCACGGCGACGCGATGCCCGGCCTCGATCAGGTTCATGCCCAGTTGGTCGATCATCGTCGACTTGCCGACTCCCGGTACGCCCGTGATCCCGACGCGGCGGGCTTTCCCTGTCTCCGGCATCAGCAACTGAATGAGGCCTCTCGCCTTGGCCTGATGGCCCGGAAGCGAGCTTTCGACGAGAGTGATGGCTTGTGCGAGCACCGCACGATTGCCGGCGCGGATGCCGTTCGCGAGCTCTTCGATCGCGAGGGTCGGGCGGCGGCCTTCCCTTGCAGTCTCGCCGGCGGCCGTGCGGTCGATGCTCATGGACGATTTCATGGACCCGAGAATGCGAGGGTTTGTGCGCTCCGGCAAGACCGCGACTCGTCGCGTTTCCAGGATCGCGCCGGGTCGCGGAGATCATTGCATCAAGATGTGCATATACCGCGTGGCGCCTTGTGCGCGCCGTAGTCTCATTGCAGATCCATGGTTAAAATCTGCCATTTGCAGGTCGGGGATGAGTGTCATGTCTGGGTTGATTGCTCGTGGGATGTGGGCCATTGCCCTGGTTCTGGGGTTGTTTGTGTTGCCTGACGGCGTTCGGGCGCAGACATTCTTCGAAAAAGCCGAGAATAAGACGCTAAAGGGCAACGCATTTTCCCGTTTGCGAAACCTGTCGTACCAGCAATGCGAGCAGCGCTGCCTGCAGGAGACGCGTTGCATCGCTTTTGAGCACTATCGCGGCGGCGGTCTCCCGCAGCGTTCATCTAACTGCGCGCTCTTCAGCTCGATCGAGAGGACGACCGAGTCCAAATCCTCAGACGTCGGCTACAAGCGGCGCTCGGTGGCCGGAGCGGGCGGCGGCGCCCTGCAGAAGTCTTCGCCACGGGTTGGCTCAAGCCGAGAGGGTACCGCCAGACACTGGTCGCCTCCGGAGTCAAAAGGCGTCGCTTCGCCATATGCCGCAGAAGCGCGTCGCCGCGAGTTCGCCCGGCAGACTGATCTCGCCCGTCGTCGACAGGACGAGGCACAACGCGAATTCGAAAGCCAAGCCCGGCGCCGCGCGCCCGGTGAGGCTGCGGCTCCCCAAGCGCCGGCCGCAGCGCCACCGCCTCCGCCTGTGACCTCCGTCCAGCCAAGGCCCGCGACGCGTTCGCTGCGCCCACCCTCCACTGTGGCGCCCGCTCCAGCGTCTCCGCCGGCGGACACCGTCCCTCCTGGCGTTGCGCCGGGCCCGAGCGATCGCTTCCACATCGTGCCGGTTTTTTATGGAACCGATCGCAATCGCATCAAGCAGGAAAAGCGGCTCGGTTACGCGAACGATCGGGCCAAGCGGCTCGAGATGGGCCGCGCACTGGTAAGTGTGCCGCTCGACCACAAGGTGCCCAATATCGAGCGTCCGCGCGCGTGGACGGTTCCGTACATCGGCACCATTCAGCTCGAGAAGGAAGATCCCAACAAACACTTCACCGTGCGCGACATCAGGGTGCTGTCGAAAGCGGAGCTGCTGGCGATCGTCAAGGAGCGCCTCGCCGCCTCGCAGACGTTCCGCGCCCAATCGATCGTGTTCATTCACGGCTACAATACGAGCTTCGACGATGCGCTCTTCCGAACCGCGCAGATCAGCTACGATCTGCAATTCGATGGTGCCGCGTTCACATATAGCTGGCCGTCCGGCGGCGGCCTCGCCAGCTACATCTATGATCGCGATAGCGCACAGGGTGCCGAGCGCTATCTCTACGAGTTTCTGCAGATGGTGCAGAACGAGACTGGCTCGCAAAGCATCAACATCATTGCTCACAGCATGGGCAACCAGATGCTGCTCCAGGTCCTTCGGTCCCTGAAGCTCCGTGCGCCGCAGGCGATTTCCCGCATCAACCAGATCATCCTCGCAGCTCCCGACGTCGATCGTGACGTCTTCGAGGCGATCGCCGCCGAATTGACGGGGATCGCCAAGGGCATCACGCTCTATGCGGCCGCAAATGATCGCGCTCTTGAAGCTTCTCGCTTCGTGGCGGGGAACAAGCCCCGCGCAGGCGACGTGCCGGAAGGCGGACCCATTATCGTCGCCGGCATCGATACGATCGATATCACCAGGCTCTCGACGGGTTATCTGGCGCTCCACCATTCCGGGTACGCTGAGCACACGGATCTGCTGACCGACATCGGG
>JBFXFO010000211.1:0-5546 GCA_050178915.1 Rhizobiaceae bacterium
AAACTTTGGTGCCCAGAAGAGGACTCGAACCTCCACGCCTCGCGGCGCTGCTACCTGAAAGCAGTGCGTCTACCAATTCCGCCATCTGGGCAGGCGGGGGTCATGTAAGCGGGCGGGCCGGCAGTGTCAACGCGCTTTTTGCCGGCGGGCCGGCCGTCAGGTCAGCCATTCCTTCGAGGCCAGCGTGGAGTCGGCGTTGAGCCGGTAGATCATCGGGACGCCGGTGCCGAGTTCGAGCTTCACGATCGCCTCGCCCGACATCCCTTCGATCGCCATGATCAGCGCGCGCAGCGAGTTGCCATGCGCCGCCACCAGCACGGTTTCGCCGCGCAGCACATGCGGCTGGATGACATGGATGTAGTAGGGCCAGACGCGTGCGCCCGTGTCCTTGAGGCTTTCGCCGCCGGGCGGCGGGACGTCGTACGAACGGCGCCAGACATGCACCTGCTCCTCGCCCCATTTGGCGCGGGCGTCGTCCTTGTTGAGGCCCGAGAGGTCGCCGTAGTCGCGTTCGTTCAGCGCCACGTCGCGCACGGTCTGCAGGTCGCTCTGGCCGACGGCGTCGAGGATGTGCTGGCAGGTCTTCTGCGCCCGCTGCAGCGCCGACGTGTAGGCGATGTCGAATTTGATGCCCTTGGCCTTGAGCTTCTCGCCGCCGGACTTCGCCTCGCGGTGACCCTGCTCGGTCAGGTCGACGTCGCGCCAGCCGGTGAAGAGGTTTTTCAGATTCCATTCGCTCTGGCCGTGGCGGACGAGGACGAGGGTTCCGGACAATGTTCTGGTCTCCAGTTGGATCAGGCGTTCGACAGCCGGCGGTATTCGGAGCCGACGCCCATGGCGTCGGCGATCAGCGCGAAATCCGCCGCCTCGACGGCGAACAGCGACTTGCGAAAATACATGCCCCAGTGCGACCGGTTGGTGACGAAGGAGAGGCGCTCGAGCAGCGGATAGACATCGGCGCGCTTGGCCTTCAGCCACTGCATCGGCCGATGCCAGCCGGTGACACCCGGCACCATCATGCGTTCGCTCGGGCTCCCGTCGACCGCCTGGCCGATCGCCATGAAGGCGCGCAGCTCGGCGCCCGAATTCATGCCTTCGCGCGGGCAGTAATAGGCGACCCAGTCGCCGCTCGCCACGCGCTTCGCCGCCGTGTGCCTGCCATGCGCGAACATCGCGAAACTTTCGGCGACCGCGATCGCGACATGCTCGCCCGCCGACACGCCGATCCAGTGCCGCGCCACGTCAAAGGCCCAGCACGTCGCGCATGGAATAGAGGCCGGGCTTCTTCCGCCAGGCCCACAGCGCCGCCTTCACGGCGCCGCGCGCGAACAGCGAACGGTCCTCGGCATGGTGCGACAGCGTGATGCGCTCGCCCGGTCCGGCGAGGATGACGTCATGGTCGCCGATCACCGAGCCGCCGCGCAGCGTTGCAAAGCCGATGTCGCCCGCCACGCGCGCGCCGGTGTGGCCGTCGCGCACCCGCACGCTGCGCTCGGCCAGCGCGATGTCGCGCCCCTTGGCCGCGGCCGCGCCGAGCAGCAGCGCCGTCCCCGACGGCGCATCCACCTTCAGCCGGTGGTGCATCTCCAGCACCTCGATGTCGAAATCGGCGGCGTCGAGCGCGCGCGCCGCCTGCTCCACCAGCACGGCGAGCAGGTTGACGCCGAGGCTCATGTTGCCGGACTTCACGATCGCGGTGTGGCGTGCGGCGGCGGCGATCTTTGCGTCGTCCTCCGCCGAGCAGCCGGTCGTGCCGATGACATGCGCGATGCGCGCCTGCGCCGCGTAGCCGGCAAACTCGATCGTCGCGGCCGGGGCGGTGAAGTCGAGCACTCCGTCGGCCCTGGCGAACACCGGCAGCGGATCGTCGGAGATCAGGACGCCCTGTTCGCCGATTCCGGCGAGCATTCCGGCGTCCCTGCCGAGCAGCGGCGAGCCGGCGCGCTCGACGGCGCCGCCCAGCGTCACGCCTTCGGTCTCGTGGATCATGCGGATCAGCGCCTGCCCCATGCGGCCGGCGGCGCCGACGACAGCGAGGCGCATCGGTGCGGTCGTCATGAGGCTCCTCCTGCGCCGCGCTTGGCGTCGATCGAGGTGACGGTGAGGTCGTCGGCAAGGCCAAGGCCCTCGTCGCCCTGCACGCGATGGTAGCGCGCATAGGTGCCATTGGGCCGCGCGAGCAGCTGCCGGTGCGTGCCCTCCTCGACCACCTCGCCATGCGTCAGCACCACGATGTGGTCGGCGCTGATGACGGTCGAGAGGCGGTGCGCGATGACGATGGTGGTGCGATCCTTCATCACTTGCGCGAGCGCAGCCTGCACGCGCGCCTCGGACTCGTTGTCGAGCGCCGACGTGGCCTCGTCGAGCACCAGGATCGGCGCGTTGCGCACGATGGCGCGTGCGATCGACAGGCGCTGGCGCTGCCCGCCGGAAAGCGTCATGCCGTTCTCGCCGACCGGCGTGTCGTAGCCGCGCGGCTGCAGACGGATGAAGTCGTCGGCCTGCGCGATGCGCGCGGCAGCCTCGACTTCGGCGTCGCTGGCATCGGGGCGGCCGTAGCGGATGTTGTCGCGGATCGTTCCCTCGAACAGGTAGGGCTGCTGCGACACATAGGCGATCGAGCCGCGCAGCGAGGCCTTGGTCACCTCGGCGATGTCCTGCCCGTCGACCAGGATGCGCCCCGCATTCGGATCGTAGAAACGCTGCAGCAGCGCCACCAGTGTGGTCTTGCCGGCGCCGGAGCCGCCGACCATCGCCGTGGTGCGGCCGGCGGCGGCGGTGAAGCTCACATTGTTGAGCACCGGCGGGCCGTCGCCATAGGCGAAGCTGACCGCCTCGAAACGCACCTCCGCCTTCGACGTGGCGAGCGCGCGGGCGCCGGGGCGGTCGCTCTGCTGCGGCTGCAGGTCGAGGATCTCGTAGATCATCCGCGCATTGACCAGGCTGCGCTCCAGCCCGACCTGCACGCGCGCCAGCCGGCGCGCCGGGTCGTAGGCGAGCAGCAGCGCGGTGATGAAGGAGAACACCGCGCCCGGCGGCTGGTTGCCATGCAGCGCCCGGAAGCCCGCATAGGCGATGACGCCGGCGACGGCGAAGCCGGCCAGCGCCTCGGCGATGGGCGACAGCCGTTCGGCGATGCGCGCCATGCGGTTGGCCTGCTCTTCCGCCTGCGCGATGAGGCCGCGCAGCTTCGTCGACAGCTCCTCCTCCATCGTGAACGCCTTCACGATGGTGATGCCCTGCGTCGCCTCCTGCATGGCGCCGAGCAGGCGCGAATTCACCTCGATCGATTCGCGCGTGATGCGGCGCAGCCGGCGCATCAGGTAGTTCACCGTGTAGACCAGCGGCGGCCCGATCAGCAGCGCCAGCAGCGACAGCACCCAGTCCTGCCAGATCATCACGGCCACCAGTCCGACCAGCGACACGACATCGCGCGCCAGCGAGGTGATGGTGAGATTGAGCAGGTCGCGGATGCCGGACACGTTCTGGCTGATCTGCGCGGCCAGATGCGCCGAGCGGTTCTCGCTGAAGAAACCGACGCCGAGCTTCATCAGGTGGTCGAACAGGCGCTGCTGGTAGCGCGCCACGAGGTTGTTGCCGACGCGGGCGAGGATCACAGACTGGCCGTAGGTGGCGAGGCCGCGAATGGTGAAGGCGACGACGATCGCGCCGCAGATCACCGCGATCAGGTCGGCGCGGCGGTAGTAGAAGATCTCGTCGATGACGTCGCGCATGATCCAGGCGCTGAGCGCCGTGGTGGCGGCGATGATCAGCAGGCAGCCGATCGCAAGCAGGTAATGGGTGACGTAGTCGCGACCGTTTTCAGCGAGCACGCGCCGGATGACGGCGACGATTTCTCCGGGTTCGCTGCGGAGCGCCTTTTCCTGTGGGGCCGTCAATTCCGTGTCGCCGCTGCCTCTGCAGAGGACGGAAAGCCCGCCCGCTGCGGCTCTCTTAGAGCAATTCCCGCAAAAGTGTGAGCGGTTTTGCGTCCGCAATTGTGGCGGACCCAGGCACGCCCGGTGTTGCCCGCCGTCCGTGCCGGCAGGATCGCAGCGCCTCAGCCGGTGCGCCAGCGCCGCCCGTCGGTCTGCACGCCGAAGCGCTCGGGCGTGCGGGCATAGGCGGCCAGCCCCACCATCGGCGCCATCGGGTTGGTGATGACATAGACGGGCATGGTCCTCATCAGCAGCCGGTGCGGCGCTTTGTCCTCGAAGGCTTCGCGGAAATTGCCGCGCGTCAGTTCGGGCACGATGCGCTGCGCGATTCCGCCGGTCAGGTAGACGCCGCCGCGGCTCATGAACACCAGCGCCAGATCGCCGGCCGTGCGGCCGAGGCAGGTGACGAACAGTTCCACCGCCTCTTGTGCGATCGCGTCCGATTTCTCCAGCGCGGCGGCCGTGATCTCGGCCGGCGTGGTGAAACGCGTCGGCCTGCCGTCGGCGGCGGCCACCGCGTTGTAGACGTTGACCAGCCCGCGCCCGCACAGGATCTGCTCGCCGGAGATGCGGCCTTCCAGCTTCTCGATGTGCGGGAACACCTCGAAGTCGCGCGGCGTGCGCGGGCCGATGTCCATGTGGCCGCCTTCGCCGGGGACGGGAATCCAGCGGTCGCCGGAGAAGATCAGGCCGGCGACGCCGAGCCCGGTGCCCGGGCCGAGCACGACGCGGCCGGCGTGCGGTTCCGGCGCGCCGCCGCCGATCTTCTGCACGTCGTTTTCGCCGAGCGCCACGACCGCCAGCGCCTGCGCCTCGAAATCGTTGAGCACGGTGATGTCGGAGAGGCCGAGCGTCCCGAACATCTGCTTCGGCTTCACCACCCACGGGCAGTTGGTCAGTTCGATCTCGTCGTCGCTGACCGGGCCGGCGACGGCGAGCACGGCGGAGCGCGGCGGCCTGTCCGTCTTTTCCAGGATGGCGGCGCGGATGGCGTCGTCGATCGTGGCGAAGTCCGCGGTCTTCACGTTGGGGAAGGGGCGCGGCTCGGAGCCGGCATCGTCGACGATGGCGAAGCGCGCGTTGGTGCCGCCGATGTCGCCGATCAGGATCGGAAACGCCGGTCCGGCCCGGTCAGGCCGGGTGTCCTGGTCAGCCATGTTCCGCCACCTTGCCTGCCATCCGCTCCGCAATCGATGGCAACGCTATAGCCAAGCCGGCGGGCGCTTTCCAGCGGGCGTCAGTTCTGCGGGCGCGGTTTCGGCAGCGGAATCTTCGTCGAAGGCGTCGCGGCGAAGGCCGAGATCGGCATGGCCGGCTCGGCTGCGGGTGCCGGTTCGGCGTCGAAGGCCGGCGCCGCTGCCATCACCGTCCCGCCGAAGCCCATCGTCACCGCCGCCTCGGACACCGGGTCGGGCGCGTTGAGCACCTGGCGGCAGGCCGCCGGCAGGCTCTTCATGGTCATCACGTCGCGGGCGCGCGGCGGCGCCGGGCCGGTATCCACCTTCCACGGCTCCTTGGTGAACCACCACGCCAGCGACTTGTCGCAGCCGTCGCCGGGCGGCGTGGCGTCCTGCTCCTTGCAGCCCGACGAACCCGGCTGGCAGCCGA
>JBFXFO010000212.1:0-5524 GCA_050178915.1 Rhizobiaceae bacterium
GGCGTCTATCGCTTCGGCGCCTTCGATGTGGAACACTGCAGCTATGGCGCCGCGCTGCATGGCGGAACGGATGTCACCTGCGCTGCGGCAAACGGCAAAGCGGTCGGGCGCGGCGCGCTCGATGCGGAACATGATCGAGGCCATGTCGAGGGTCGCCTGCAGCGCCTCCTCGCGCTCCAGCGCCGGCGGCAGGGGTATGTCGGAAACACTGCCGCCGATATCGACGGATTTGCCGGGCACGGGTGGGAACATGGCGAAGAAGCCGCCGGCAAGTCCGCCGCTGCGGGCGCGCGGCAAGTCTATGTGGCCGCGCGTGCTGCCGAGCAGGAAGTCATCCTCAGGACTTTCCACTTTCCGCAGGCGCAGAAGCGTATCGTTGTGGCCGTCGAAGACAGGAATTGGGCTCTGCATCATGCCTGTTTAGGCGAAAAGCAGACTTTTCGGCAATCGGCCATCAGACTAGCAGGCCAGGACAGTCGGCAGATGCCTGCGGAGGGCAGCACTTGTCCGTCCGCTGCTAGTCCGCCAGCGCCACCAGCGCGTCGGGATCGTAGGCAAGCCGGATCGGCGCGCCGACCGGGATGTCGTCGGCGCCGAAATTGTTGCTTTCCGATACGGAGAGCGGCTTTTCGAGGCCGTCGACGGCGACGATCAGGTGGGTGATCTCGCCAAAATAGTGCCGGTCGACGACCTTGCCGGCGATCTCGTGCTTGGCCGTCGCATCGTCCCACAGGACGCGCAGGCGTTCGGGCCGGATGCCGAGCGTCGCGCCGCCGCCCTGGCGGGCAAAAGCCTTCGGCCTGTCGGTCGTGACGCGGCCGAAGCTTGCGGTATCGACGGTCAGCGAGCGATCGTTCTCTTCGACGATGCGGGCCTCGACGAAATTCATGCCGCCGAGAAAGTCGGCGACCTGCCGGTTGACCGGCCGCTGGTAGATCTCCTTCGGTGCGGCCACTTGCGCGATGCGTCCGCCGAACATCACGGCGATGCGGTCGGACATGCCGAGCGCCTCGTACTGGTCGTGGGTGACGAGCACAAAGGTGATGCCGACCGCCTGCTGCAGGCGCCGCAGTTCGACCTGCATCTGCTCGCGCAGTTTCTTGTCGAGCGCCGACAGCGGCTCGTCGAGCAAAAGCACATTCGGTCGCATGACCAGCGCGCGGGCGAGCGCGACGCGCTGGCGCTGGCCGCCGGAGAGTTCGTTGGCGCCACGCTTGCCGAGGCCGCCAAGCTCGACCTGTGCAAGCGCTTCCTCAACGCGGCGGCGCTGTTCGGCCGCGTCGAGGCGCAGCCGCTTCAGGCCGTAGCCGACGTTCTGCTCCACGTTCAGATGCGGGAAGATGGCATAGCTCTGGAACACCATGTTGGTCGGCCGGCGATTGGCCGGAATGCCGTCCATCGGCTGGCCGTCGATGGCGATCGAGCCCTCGGTCGGGCTGTCGAAGCCGGCGATCATGCGCAGCAGCGTGGTCTTGCCGCAGCCGGAAGGCCCGAGCAGCGAGAAGAACTCGCCCTCGCGGATGGTCAGCGTGGCGTCGTCCAGCGCCTTGAAGCTGCCGTAGCGGCGCGTGACACCGCGGATCTCGATCATCGGCCGGTCAGGCAATTGCGATCCCCGTCATGTTGGTGCGGCGCTCCGCCCGGCGGCGCAGCACTTCGGCGAGCGTGAGCATGAGGAAGGACACGACGAGCAGCAGCGTGCCGAGCGACAGCACGCTCGGCAGGCGCGCCGCAAAGCGCAGCTGGCCCCAGATATAGACGGGCAGCGTCGATTCCGTTCCGGTGAGGAAAAACGCCATCAGGAACTCGTCGAGCGAGATGGTGAAGGAGACCAGCAACGACGAGATGATGGCTGGTGCCATCATCGGCAGCGTCACGCGCCGGAACGTGCCCCACGTCGTCTCGCCGAGGTCGGCGGACGCCTCCTCAAGGCTGCGGTCAAAACCCTCGAAGCCGGCGACGAGCACGGTGACGGAGTAGGGGATGCAGATCAGCACGTGGCCGAGCACGACGGTGAACAGCGACAGGCTGAGCCCCATGCTGAGCAGCACCAGCAGCAGCGAGACGGCGATGATGATCTCCGGCAGCACCAGAGGCGCCATGATCAGGCCGCGCACGGCGCGATGGCCGCGGAAACGGTAGCGCGTGATGGCGCGCGCGGCGCAGATGCCGAGGATGGTGGCGAGCAGCGCTGCGGCGACGCCGACGACCAGGCTGTTCCAGGCAGAGTCGAGCAGGGCGGGCGTGTTGGGTAGTTCCTTGTACCAGCGCAGCGTCCACGACTCGATCGGGAATTTCGGAGTGGTCGACGCGTTGAAGGAGAAGATCGGAAGGAAGATGACGGGCAGATAGAGGAAGATGACGTAGAGCCAGGCGTAGGCCGGCAGCCAGCGCGGGAAGAAGCGTCGCCTCATCGCATCAGCCTCGCAAAGGCGCGCAGCAGGAATGTCGTGGTCAGCGCGAGGGTGGTCACGATGATCATCGTGATGACCGAGAGCGTCGCGCCGAGCGGCCAGTTCGACGCACGCTTGAACTGCGCCTCGATGGCGTTGGCGATCATGACGCCATCCTTCCCGCCGACGAGGCGCGGCGTGACGAAATCGCCGACCGTCGGGATCATCACGATGAGCAGCGCGGAGACCACGCCGGGCATCGACAATGGCAGCGTCACCCGCAGGAAACGGCGGATCGGCCCGTCGCCGAGGTCGGTCGCTGCCTCCAGCAGCGTGCGGTCCATCTTTTCGAGCGAGACGAAGATCGGCAGGATGGCAAAGGCCGCCCAGGCATGCGTCAGCGTGATGATGACGGCGCTGGTGTTGTAGAGGAACGCGGTCGACGGCTCGTCGATGACGCCGATGCCGAGCAGGCCGGAATTCAGCACGCCATTGTAGCCGAGGATGACCTTCCACGACATCACGCGCAGCAGGTAGCTGGTCCAGAACGGAATGGTGATGACGAAGAGCCAGAGGCTCTTGTGGCGGCCACCGTAGAAGGAAATGTAATAGGCGATCGGGTAGGCAAGAAGCACGGTGATGATGGCGACCGTGAAGGATACGTAGAGCGAGCGGAACAACAGGTCACGGTAGATCGGGTCTGTCAGCGCGACGCGGTACTGCTCGAGCGTGAAGGTCCGGTCGATCGTCAGGTAGTTCTGCGTCCAGAACGTATGCGCGATCACCAGCAGGATCGGCGCCGCCAGCAGGATCAGCGCGTAGAGGAAGGGCGGTCCGGCAAGCAGCCAGCCCTTGCCCGATTCCGACTGCAGAAAGGAACGCCGCGGCGCCTGCGGGACCGCCATGGCGGTCTCGTCACGCGCGGCCGCCGTCATCGCGTGGCTCCGCGGCGAGCGTCAGGCTCGGTTCGTTCGGGCATTGCCTGCGTCCCTTCAGACCGGCTGTCCCTCTGTGCCGGCTCGTTGCATCGAATTGAGCGCATCCGGCCATTGAAATCAAGGGCAATTTCGGCATATATTGATTGAACGGACATTCAAAATAGTGCCTGAATGTGATTATTTTTCCGTCGCTTGCCTGGAGATTGGGCGGCGATATTCGGGATAGGGACCATGACGATGGCGGCTGTCGGGCAGCGCGAACACGCAAACGAAGCGGACGCCTTCGAACTGGCGCAGCGCCATCTTGTGCAGCCCTGGCCCTATGCCGGTTCGATCGGTGCGGAAGCGCGCACGCCGATCGGCAGCGGCGATGGGTGCTACATCTACGAGCCGGACGGCAAGCGGCTGCTCGATGGACCTGCGGGCATGTGGTGCGTCAGCGTCGGCCACCGCAATGAAGCGCTGTCGCGGGTGATGTACGAGCAGGCGATGCAGCTCTCCTACAACACGCCGTGGTACACCATGAGCGAGCCGTCGGCGGTGCTGGCCGAACGCATCGCAGCCTACGCTCCGGGCGACCTCAACCACGCCTTCTTCACCACCGGCGGTTCGTCGGCGGTGGAGACGGCGCTGCGCTTCATGCAGTTCTACAACAATGTGCGCGGCCGGCCGGAGAAGAAGCTCGTCCTGTCGCGCGGCGGCGCCTATCACGGCTCTACCTATCTGTCGGCCTCGCTGAACGGTCGTCCGCGCGACCGTGACTGGATGGACGGCGCCGACGCGCTGGTCGAGAAGCTCACCGCGCCGAACCCGTTCCGCCGTCCGGCTGGCGTGAGCGCCGAAGGTTTTGCCGACTATCTTGTCGAGGAGTTCCGCCAAGCCGTGGCGCGCATCGGTGCGCAAAACATCGGCGCCTTCATCGGCGAGCCGGTGCAGGCGTCAGGCGGGGTGATCGTGCCGCCCGCCAACTATCTGCCGCGCATCGCCGAACTCTGCCGCGAGAACGACATCCTCTACATCTCCGACGAGGTGGTGACCGGCTTCGGCCGGCTGGGCGAGATCTTCGCCTCAAAGGATGTCTTCTGCGTCGAGCCGGACATGATCACTTTCGCCAAGGGCGTCACCTCGGGCTACTTCCCGCTTGGCGGCGTGATGATCTCGGAGCGGCTGCTCGAAAATCTGCGCAAGTCCAATCATTCGACGGCGATGTTCGGCCACGGCTACACCTACACCAGCCATCCCATCGGCTGTGCCGTGGCGCTGAAGAACCTCGAGCTGCTTGAGGATGGTATCCTCGACCACGTGCGCGCCATCACGCCCTACTTCCAGGCGCAGCTGAAGACGCTTGAGGAACTTCCTCTCGTCGGTGATGTGAGGGGTGTCGGGCTGATGGCCTGCGTCGAATGCGTCGCCGACCGCGAGTCCAACAATCCGCTGCAGCTCGACAATGCGGTGGGCAAACGCATCGATGTCCACTGCCAGGAGCTCGGGCTGCTGGTGCGCCCGCTCATCAACATGTGCGTGATGTCGCCGCCGCTGATCATCTCGAAGGCCCAGATCGACGACATGGTCGCGATCCTGCGCGAAGGCATCTCGCGCACCATGGATGACCTGCGCAAGGAAGGCGTCTGGCAGGGCTGAGTATACCGGCCCGGGCTGCGACCTGATCGTGGACGCGCTGGAACGCCTGACGAAGGCTGAGGCGTGAGGCTTTCCCGCCTCAGCCCCGTCCGGCCAGCGCCTCGTTCATCGCCCACATGTCCTTTTCAGCCGGCGCGTTCTCCATGTTGAGAACCGGCACCAGCTTGCGCAGGTGGTCGTGGTGCGTGCGCACGCCATATTCGAGGTCGGACAGGTAGAACCCCGAGAAGGACTGCGACAGCATCGACTCGTTCGACCAGACCGAGAGCTGGACGTCCTCGTTCATGGTGTCGCGATCGATGCGGTAGGCGAGGTAGCGCGCGGCCGCCGAGCGGCGGTCCTCGTCGGGGTAGCGGTAGATGGCGCCGCGCAGCAGCGTCTCGCCGGTCGAGAGCGGGAACTCCTGATAGAACTGCACGCTCTCCGGCATGATCGACAGCGCGTTGTTGGGGAAGATGCCGTAGTAGATCCAGGCCTTGCGCAGATGCTCGGGCAGGCGCTGCGGCTCCGGAGCGATGTTGATGTAGTTCCGTACGCTCCAGCGACGGCCGG
>JBFXFO010000213.1:0-5438 GCA_050178915.1 Rhizobiaceae bacterium
CGCGAACCTCAAAAGGTTCGTGAAAATCCCCGATTCCAACGGTTTTCAGGAAAAAGACCGGTGACTGGAACACTCTGCCGGCCGCGCTCCATACGCGAGCACATGGCCCATAAGAGTCGACTCGCACGGGAGCGTCAAGGGTTCGAGTTTGGAAGTTTTGTGACCCCAACATCTTGTGGGTCAGGAATGTGGATTGTGGGGAATAAGAAGGCAGCCGGCGAATGAGTCCTTGGCTTTCGCGGAAGCCACGCCGGCTGGGCAATCGGCGCCAAGCAAGGCCATCGGGCCGGTCAAGACAAGCGAATCGACGCGCACGGACCGATGGTCCGCGAGCAATCCGATCCAGAAGCGGGTGGCTGCCAGCCGGCGACTCAGGCGATGGCGCGAGGCGCTTTCGCGAAGGACGCGATCAATTCGGCGAGGTCCGGTTCGCTGACCAGCGTTGCGGCCTCTTCGGCGACGATCCACTTGCGGTCGCGCTCGCCCTTTTCCTTCCACTTGGAGGCGACCTTGTCGACCTCCAGCGCAAAGACGAGCACCTGGCACGGCACATCGTAGCCGGTGCTCATGAACTTCTCGTAGCGATAGCGGCCCGTCTCACGCTGCGAGACGGCGCCGGTGAGGCCGGCTTCTTCCTTGGCTTCCCGCGCAGCCGCGTCCGACAGCGGCTCGCCCTTCTTGACCCAGCCCTTGGGCAGCACCCAGCGACCGGTGTCGCGGCTGGTGATGAGCATCACCTCGACGCCGTTCTTACCCATGCGCCAAGGCAACGCGGCCACCTGAATGCGGACGGTCTCGCTGCGGAACAGCCCGAGCACCCGGTCGAGAACCGGCTTGCGCTTGCGTGGCTTCTGGGTCGTCACGTAGGCGATCTCTTCTACTCCGATCGTTTGCCGTCTCATCAATATGCGACGTAATTGCATGAATTTGAAGCAGAAATGTCAAGCGATCACGACCGATTTGCGGCGGTCGGCGACATTTCCGCCTTTGGGCACAGCAACATCGCCCAAAGTCCGCGGCCCCGTCTTCGTTCCCTTACGTCCAGACATACGGGTGATTCGTTTCGCGAGGCTGGAATGAGCCTCACGATTTGCTCCGGGGCGGCCGGACTGCGCAGCGTCAGCCGCGATGGTCGTCCGCGATCGGCTTCTGGTAGGTGAAGCCCATGTCCCACGGGAAGTAGATCCAGGTGTCCTGGCTGACCTCGGTGACGAAGGTGTCGACCAGCGGGCGGCCCTTCGGCTTGGCGTAGACGGTGGCGAAATGCGCCTTCGGCAGCATGGCGCGGACGATGGCCGCGGTCTTTCCGGTGTCGGTCAGGTCGTCGATGATCAGCACACCTTCGCCGTCATTCTCGAGCAGCTCCGGCGTGATGTCCTTCAGGACCTTCAGCTCACCCTGCGAGGTGTAGTCGTGATAAGAGGCGACGCAGACCGTCTCGATCATGCGCACGCCAAGCTCGCGCGAGATGATGGCGGCCGGCACCAGCCCGCCGCGCGTGATGCAGACAATGCCGCGCCAGCTGCCGTTCACGCCAGCCAGCCGCCAGGCCAGCGCGCGCGCGTCACGATGGAACTGGTCCCATGAGACAGGGAAGGCCTTTTCGGGGAGAGACATTCGCGCACTCCATGAATTCAGGTGATACCGGGAATGCGGCCGGACCTAGCGGCAGAACGGGCGGCGTGACAAGGGTAAGAGTGCGTTTTCGCACCGGAAAGGGCTGGCGCGGGCTCCCGAGGGCCGCGGTGTTCGCCGGAATGCCAGCGAGCAGCGCCTCGCCGGCGGCCTGGCCGGCGGCGAGCGCTTCCGGCGTGCGGGCCCGCACGACCAGCTCGGTCCAGAACTTGCCGTCGAGATATTTCGGGTACGAGCCGATGATCGTGTCGGGGTGCGCCTTCTGCACCTCGGCCAGCGGGCCGCCGATCGTGCCTTCGCCATGCGGGCAGGGGATGGTGGCGGAGAGCAGTTTCGTACCGGTCCTGAGCGTCGGCACGACATTGTCAAGCATTGCCTGGAAGATGGTGGGCACGCCGGCCATGACGTGCACGTTCTCGATGCGGAATCCGGGCGCGAGCGAGACCGGATTGTCGATATGGGCGGCGCCAACCGGCATGCGCGCCATGCGCTTGCGGGCTTCGGTGTATTCCATGCCGCGTTCGGCGTAGCTCTTCTCCAGCATGGCGTAGGCGCGCGCATCGTAGTCGCAAGGCACACCGAAGGCGGCGGCGACCGCATCGGCGGTGATGTCGTCATGCGTCGGGCCGATGCCACCCGTGGTGAAGACATAGGTGTAGCGGGCACGCAGCGCATTCACCGCCTCGACGATCGCCGGCTCCTCGTCGGCGACGACGCGGACTTCCTTCAGATCGACGCCGACCGCCGTCATGACGTCGGCGAGATGACCGATGTTGCGGTCCTTGGTGCGGCCCGACAGGATCTCGTCGCCGATGACGATCATGGCCGCCGTAACGATGTCCATCGCGCACCCCGCAGATTGCAGCCGGATTCCGGAATGGCCGTTGCATAGCGGTCCAGCGGCGGCGCGGCAATGTTCGCGAAACGGTGAACGATCTGTCCGCCATTGGAGCGTTTCCGCGGAACAGAGAAGACCGCTACAGTGTTCTCGAACGGTCGGTACAGAACGGCGGCCGACGCAACGATCAAGGAGACGGACATGGCGAAGATTCTGGTGCTCTACTATTCGAGCTGGGGCCACATGGAAGCGATGGCGAAGGCCGCCGCGGAAGGCGCGAAGGAAGCCGGCGCCAGCGTGACCATCAAGCGCGTGCCGGAGCTGGTGCCGACGGAAGTGGCGAAGGCCGCCTACTACAAGCTCGACCAGGAGGCACCGATCGCCGACCCGCTCGAGCTGGCCGACTATGACGGCATCATCTTCGGCGTCTCCACCCGCTACGGCGCGATGGCGGCCCAGATGAAGAACTTCATGGACCAGACCGGCCCGCTGTGGGCCAAGGGCGCGCTGCTCAACAAGGTCGCCACCGTGATGGCGTCGACGGCGACGCAGCATGGCGGCGCCGAGCTGGCGCTGCTCAGCACGCAGGCTTCGCTGCAGCATCACGGCATGATCATCGTGCCGCTGTCCTATGCCTACCAGGGGCAGTCGGGCAACGACGTGGTGCGCGGCGGCGCGCCCTACGGCATGACCACCACGTCGAACACCGACGGTTCGCGCATGCCGAGCGAGCAGGAGCTGGAAGGCGCGAAGTTCCAGGGCAAGCGCATGGCCGAGATCACCGCCAAGCTGCACGGCTGATCGGCCGCAGCGCCAGGAATGCAGGACGGACGGCCGCGAGGCCGTCCGTTTTCGTTTGCGGGCAGGTCGACTTTGCTTTGGACGGGAACCGGCGGGCGGTTGCGACATTTCGCCAGCTGGGGATATTCACGGGCAGATGAGTGCATCGGCAGGAAAGGCCTGACGCTTGACCGCATGGAAGTCCGCGCTGCTGAAGCCGGCTGCCTGGTGGACTGCGCGTTCCGTCGCTGCGGACGCCGCACGCGCGGTGGAATCGCAGAAGCGCACGCTGGAGAAGCTGTTGCGGCGCGGCAGGCTGACCGCCTTCGGTCGCGAGCACGGCTTCGACAAGGTGGGCGACGGCCGCGCCTTCGCCCGCGCCGTGCCGATGCGCGACTACGAAGAGTATCGCCCCTGGATCGACCGCATCCGCGCCGGCGAAGCCGACGTGACCTGGCCGGGGCGGCCGCTCTACTACGCGCTGACCTCCGGCACGACCTCCGCCACCAAGCAGGTGCCGCTGACGCGCGAGATCATGCCGGCGCAGTACGGCACGACGCGCAAGGCGATGCTCAACTACTATGGCCGCACCGGCAAGGGCGGCTGGCTCGACGGCACGGCGGTGGTGCTGGTCGGCAGCCCGGCGCTGAAGACTGTCGACGGCGTTCCGAGCGGGCTGCTCTCGGGCATCATCAACCACCACGTTCCGGCCTGGTTCAGGTCGATGACGCTGCCGTCGAAGCCGGTGATGGCGATGACGAGCTGGCAGGACAAGATGGCGGCGCTGGTGGAGGAAAGCCGCGGGCGCGACGTGCGGCTGCTGGGCGGCTCGCCGGCGTGGATGCTGATGTACTTCGAATATCTGCTGGAGCGCACCGGCCGCGCCAGCGTGAAGGAGGTTTTTCCGAACCTCTCCGTCTACGTCC
Organism: Rhizobiaceae bacterium; assembly: GCA_050178915.1. Taxonomy (GTDB): domain Bacteria; phylum Pseudomonadota; class Alphaproteobacteria; order Rhizobiales; family Rhizobiaceae; genus JBFXAF01. The sequence continues at coordinate 4,180 of JBFXFO010000213.1, forward strand.
ATGGCGGCGTCGACTACGGCATCTACCGCGCCGCGATCGAGAGCAAGGTCGGCGGCGCGATCGACACGATCGACGTCTATTCGGCGACGGAGTCGTTCGTGGCGTTCCAGGCCGGCGAACCGGGCGAGGGGATGCTGCTCAACCTGTCCTCGGGCTTCTATTTCGAGTTCGTCGCGGTCGAGAACGCCGACGACCCGCACGCCGAGCGGCTGACGCTGGACCAGGTCGAGGTCGACCGCGACTACGTCATCGTCATCTCCACCTGCAGCGGCTTCTGGGGCTATGTGATGGGCGACACCGTTCGCTTCACCAGCGTCAGCCCGCCGCAGATCATCGTCACCGGGCGCACCAAGAACATCATCGCGGTGGCGAATGAACGGCTCTACGCCAAGGAGGTGGACGACGCGATGATCGCCGCCTGCGCGGCGACCGGCACGCGCGTCAGCGAATTCACCGTGGCGCCGCAGGCCGTGCCGGAGGGCGGCGGGCGCCCGTTCCACGAATGGTTCGTCGAGTTCGACGGGCCGGAGCCGCAGGACCGCGACCGCTTCGTGGCGGCGATCGACGCGCATATCAGCGGCGTCAACTACAATTACGGCGCGTTCCGCAGGAGCGGCGTGCTGGCGCCGCCGCGCCTGCATCTCGTGCGGCCGGGCGGGTTTCGCGACTACATGAAAAGCATCGACCGCATGGGCGGGCAGTTCAAGCTGCCGCGGCTGCAGACGAGCCGATCGATCGTGGACGCGCTGCCACCCTTCCTTTTGCCCTGACGAACCCGAAAGGCTTTCCGCTTCCGCTCCTCCTGCGAGCATGATCGTTTCCGCGCGGACGGTTACCGCCCGCCGGCGGCATGCTAGACCGGGCCGGCGGGATCCAACCGCCAAGGAGGTGGAATGCTGGCGATTGTCGGATGGGTGGTGCTGGCGGCGGTGCTCGCCGTTGCGGCGGTGGTGGTTGCCTATGTGTGGCGCACGCAGCGCATCGCCAGAGAGGCGGAGCGGCTGGTGCCGGTGGCCGGCAAGTTCGTCACCATCGACGGCAACCGCATCCACTATGTCGAGCGCGGCATCGGCCCGCCGATCCTGTTCATTCACGGGCTCGGCGCGCAGCTGCACCAGTTCACCGCGACGCTGTTCCCGAAGCTGGACGGCTTCCGTCTCGTGGCGATCGACCGGCCCGGCGCCGGATATTCGACGCGGGCAAGCGGCGCGTCGGGCAAGCCGACCGAGCAGGCGCGGATCATCGCAGGGGTGATCGAC
>JBFXFO010000214.1:0-5434 GCA_050178915.1 Rhizobiaceae bacterium
CCTTGTTGCCATCCGGCGCGGCATCAGGCCCGACGAGGCCGAGGCGGTGGGACAGGCCGTCTACGATGCCGGCATCGAGGCGATCGAAGTGCCGCTCAATTCGCCCGACCCGTTTGTTTCCATCGCCGCGCTGGCGCGGCTGTTGCCAAGGGCGCTGGTCGGCGCCGGCACGGTGCTGACAGCGGAGGATGTGGACCGCCTGCACGCCGCCGGCGGCAGGCTGCTGGTCACTCCCAACGTGGACGCCGCTGTGCTCGCCCGCGCCGCCAGCTTCGGCATGACCACGATGCCAGGGGTCTTCACGCCGACCGAGGCGCTGCAGGCGGTACGGCTGGGCGCGTCGGCGCTGAAGTTCTTCCCGGCATCCGTGCTCGGGCCGCAGGGTATCGCCGCGATCCGTGCCGTGCTTTCGCCCGGCGTTCTCATCGGTGCGGTGGGCGGCGTATCGGAACAGACCTTCGCCGATTATGCACGGGTGGGCGTACGCGCCTTCGGGCTCGGCTCGAGCCTCTACCGGCCGGGTGACGACGCCGCCGTCGTCGGCGGGCGCGCCGCCGCGGCGGTCGGCGCATGGGACAACGTCTTCCCGGAGGCAAGCTGGTGAGCGAACCGCGCATCGACGTCCTCAGCGACATCGCCTGCCATCTTGGCGAAGGGCCGACCTACGACCCGGCGTCGCAGACCCTGTTCTGGTTCGACATCCTCGGCCGCAAGCTGTGGTCGCGCAGCGATGCCGGCGAGGTCTCGGTGACCGATCTGCCGGAGATGACGAGCGCGCTCGGCGTGATCGACGCCGGCCGCCAGCTGCTGGTCACCGAGACGGGGCTGCATGTGCGCGACGTCGCCACCGGTCGCATCACGCTGCACACGCCGCTGGAGGCCGACAATGCGGGCACCCGCTCCAACGATTCGCGCGTCCACCCTTGCGGCGCGTTCTGGATCGGCACGATGGGCAAGCACGCCGAGAAGCAGGCCGGGGCGATCTACTGGTTCTCCAGGGGCGAGGTCCGCCGCATCGTCCCGGACGTCACCATCCCGAATTCGATCTGCTTCTCGCCGGACGGTTCGGTGGCCTACTACACCGACACGACCAGCGGCATGCTGCATCGCATCGACTGCGACCCGGCCACCGGCCTGCCACGCGGGCAAGCGAAGATATTCCACGACCAGCGCGGCCAGCCCGGGTCAATAGATGGCTCCGTCATCGATGCCGACGGCGTGCTGTGGAACGCGCTTTGGGGCGCCGGCCGCGTCGACGCCTACACGCCTGATAGGAAGCGCATCCGCAGCATCGATCTCCCGGCGAAGCAGACCTCGTGCCCGGCCTTCTACGGGCCGAATGCGGACCGGCTTGCCGTCACCTCTGCCTATGAAGGCTATGACGACGCCAGCCATGCAGCCGATCCGAAGGCCGGCTGGACGTTTGCCATCGACATGCCGGTCAAGGGGCGGTTCGAGCCGCGCGTCCTGATCTGAGTGGAGTGCCCGAGTGCCGACCCTTGCGCTTGTCTACGAGACGGAAGCGGCGTGCCGCGCGCGGCTGACGGCGCAGGGTTTCGGCGCCGACCGGTCGTTCGAGATTTCCTCCTACCTCGCGCAGGCGACCGACCTCGCGCCGGAATTCGGTGAACTCACGCGGGCCTGCGCCCGCCACGGCATCGATTTCCGCCCGGTCGAGCTGGACGACGCGCCGGCGGTGCTCGGCAGCCTCGATGCCAGGAGCACGCTTGTCTGGACGCTGACCGACGGCATTGCCTATTACCGCGGCAGCCTCGGGCCGGCGCTGGCGCGGCTCAACGGAAAGCGCACCATCGGCGCCGACGATTCCATCTTTGCCATCTGCCAGGACAAGTTCCGTTCCGGCGCCGTGCTCGCCGCCCTCGGCCTGCCGATCCCGCCAGCCGGCCTGGCACGCGACGGCGTCTTCGTCGTTCAGCCGCCGCCCTCGCCGAAGGGCTGGTTCGTCAAGCCGAACCGGCTCGGCTCGAAGATCGGCATATGGCCGGATTCCCGCATTGCTGCATCGGCAGACGTCCTGCCGCTCGGCCAGCGCATATTCGCCGCCTATGGCGACGACGCCATCGTGCAGGCCTATGTGCCCGGCCGCAACGTGCGCGCCAGCTTCCTTGCCGTGGACCCGCGCGCGGGGCCGGAAAAGCTCGGCGTCTTCTTCGTCGACTCCGGCGGTGACTTCCAGACCATGGCGGATTCGCTGGCGCTGTACGGCGAGAGCGGCGCCGCCGCGAAAGCCTCCGGCGCCTATGTCGAGCCGGAACTCGTCCCGGTCGCCTCGCTGCAGCCGGAGGCCGACCGCCGCATCCGCGCGATCGCCGGCCGGCTGATGGCCGGGCTTGGCCTGCGCGACGTGTTCTCGATCGACCTGCGCGTCGAGGCGGACGACACGGTGCACCTGATCGAGTTCGAGGTGGCGCCCGGCCTGCCCTGTTTCGATTTCCGCGACTATTGCCGGCGGCAGTGGGGCATGACGCTGGCCGAGGCGATGGCGGCAACGGCCGCCAGCCGCTTCGGCAACTGACGTCAGATCTTCTCGATGCAGACCGGCGTATGGCCGGACTGGATGAAGCCGAGCTTCTGCGCAGCACCCTTCGACAGATCGATGATGCGGCCCTTGATGAACGGCCCGCGATCGTTGATGCGCACGACCAGCGACTTGCCGTTCTTCTTGTTCACCACCCGCACCTTCGTGCCGAACGGCAGCGAGCGGTGCGCCGCCGAGATGCCGGCGGGATTCATGCGTTCGCCCGAGGCGGTTATGGAGGTCAGCGCGTACCAGGAGGCGCCGCCGCACTGGGCATTGGCCTGGCCGGCAGCCGCCACGAGGATCGTCGCGGTCGCAATTGCGGCCGCAGCAGTCTTGATGACCATAAGGAAGGTACCCACTCACGTTGAAGCAAAAAAATGAGCGGCGGCGTTTCTTGGGCAAATGTGTCTGCAATCTGGCGCCAAGGCACACGATCGAAGACGCCTCGAAATACTTTGCGAGACAGAAGATCAGATCGAAAGATGCCTTACGTTAAGGCAGTCATGACTGGGAAAGTCTCGGAAATCGAACCATGGCAGGCTTTTGCACCACCATGGGCGCGATGCTCGCTCCGCCCGTCACACTCCACATCTGCGCTGGGCACACTTTGCGTGACTCGGCTGTAACATTTGCCGCCGCCGGCGCGATGCCATATACGATCCGTATACGGAACATATAGAAGGGTACATGGGCATCGTTCACATCGAAGACGAGATCCACGACCAGCTGCGGCGCGCCACAAAGGTCTCCTGCCGCTCGATCAACGCGCAGGCGGCGTGGTGGATCCGCATCGGCATGCTCTGCGAGACCAGCCCGACCCTGAGTTTTGCCGAGATCGTCGAGCGCGAGATGCGCGCCGCCGGCGTCTCGCCGCCGCCGCTGGCCGCGCTCCACGCATGACGAAACAGCCGCGCGAACTGGCGCTGCTGGCGGAATCCGGCAGGCTGCTGGCCTCCGTGTTCGCGATGCTGGACCGTACCGATCTCGCTGGCCGCTCGACCCTCGAGATCAACGACATGGTCGAGCGCTTCATCGTTGACGGGTTGCAGGCCCGGCCTGCGAGCAAGGGCCAGTACGACTACGGCTTCGTGCTCAACGCCTCGGTCAACGAGGTCGTCTGCCATGGGGTCCCCTCGGCATCGATGGTTCTGCGCGAAGGCGACATCGTCAATCTCGACATCACGCTGGAGAAGAACGGCTACATCGCCGACTCCAGCAAGACCTATCTTGTCGGCGCGGTGAACCCTGCCGCGCGGCGGCTGGTGGAAACCACCTACGAAGCGATGTGGCGGGGCATCCGCGCCGTGCGCCCCGGCGCGCACACGGGCGACATCGGCTGGGCCATCGAGCGGCACGCGCGGCGGCACGGCTATTCGGTGGTGCATGAATATTGCGGCCACGGCATCGGCCGCGAAATGCACGAGGCGCCGCAGATCCTGCATTTCGGCAGGCCGGGAACCGGCGTCGCGTTGCGCGAAGGCATGGTCTTCACCATCGAGCCGATGCTCAACCGTGGCCGCCGCAGCGTGAAGACCGAGGCCGACGGCTGGACGGTGGTGACGCGCGACGGCTCGCTCTCGGCGCAGTTCGAACACACCGTTGCCGTCACGGCGTCCGGCGTGTCGGTGTTGACCCTGCGCCCGGACGAAGCCGAAGCGATCTCAGCGTAAGTGCTTTTGCGTCCGGAATTGCGACCGGACTAAATCCCCGAGCCGAACAGTTCCTCGGATCTGTCGCCCTGCCAGGGGTTTGGCATCGGCACGCTGGCGCCCGCCCCGGGCATCGGCATCCAGCATTTCAGCTCGGGATCGGCGTAGCCCACGATGTTGCCGGGATGCGAGTCGGCGGCGCGCCAGCCTTCGATGCCGTGCTGATCGGCACGCGCCCAGTAGGCGACGTCGACCTCAGCCGGCCCCTGCTCGGAAGAGCGCACCGTGACGAGCACGCGGCTGCCGTCTTTCGGTGCGGTCGACATGTGACGCCATCCGTCCGGCTCGGCCATTCTTTTCCTCCTCAGCCTGGCTGCTGAAGGAGAAGGTAGGACGGCAGTCGGGCGAGGCCAACCCGAAAATCGGATCGCGTCATCGACGGGGTCGAGCGTCACCGACCGTTGGCGTCACGGACTAACGGTGAGTAGACCAGGCGAACCACAGCGCAACGGCGGCAAGCAACGCCGAGAGGAACTTTCTCGCGACTCTCTCTCGAGCCGGTTCGTTCAGGAATCGCTCCAGTGTTCCGGCGAGCAGCACAATTGCCAGATGCACGCCGGTCGCGACCGCGACGTAAATCGCGGTCAGCAGATACGCCTGCCCGGAGCCGCCGTTGGGGTCTATGAACGTCGGCAGGACGGAGACATAGAAGACCCCGGCCTTTGGATTGAGCAGGTTGGTGAAAAGCCCTCGCGTGAAGAAACGGCCGCGTCTCGCATTCGGTCGAGACACGATGTCCGCCCCCGTTACCCAGCCCTCCCACGCCAGATAGAGCAGGAACAGGACTCCGGCCCAGCGGAGCATCTCGTAGAGCAGCGTCGAGGCATGGATCGCCTCGGACACGCCGAGCGAGGCGATTGCGCCCAGCAGCGCCAGACCGAGAGCGATGCCGAGAGTGGTTTCGAAGCCGGCGCGACGGCCCTCGCTCGCGGAGACCAGCGCGAGATACGTCATGTTCGGCCCCGGCGTGAGTTCGACCAGCAGGGCTGTGAGAAAAAATGGGAAAGCCAGTGGAGGTAGAAGCTGCGACATCCCCGTCACGCCCGCCGAGACTTTTGAAGCCGAGATTTGCGAAGCAGCGCGCGCCGGCGCACCCTGATTGATAAGGGCATTGTCTACTCCGATCAGACGCCGTGCAACGCGCGTTCGCCCGGACGCGGGTCGAGCAAAGCCATGAGCGCCA
>JBFXFO010000215.1:0-5429 GCA_050178915.1 Rhizobiaceae bacterium
TCGAGTACGGCGATCAGGGCACCGTCATCCAGATCGGCAAGAAGAAGATCGTTTTCGTCGAGGCCTCGCGGCGGGGGCAATGGACCGTCGGCACGCTCGACGGCAAGCCGGCCGCCCGCTACGAGATCAACCGCGAGCAGTATTCCTACGCGACGCTCGACCTGACGGTGTTTGTCGACATCGCCGAATAGTGCGCCGCCACGACCGGCGTTGGCGATTGCCCGGCCCCGGCGCGCATGTTAGTCAGGCCACTGCGCGGGTATGATGTAATGGTAGCCTGTCAGCTTCCCAAGCTGAACGCGCGGGTTCGATTCCCGCTACCCGCTCCACGCGACGGCTGCAGCTGTCGCCGCAGTCGGGCGCAAGGCGCTTCGCTCAAATCTGTCTAGCGTAGCCAGCCTAGCAGTGCGTTCTTCAGCGTCACTGCATCGGCCATCAGCGTGCCGGCGCCAAGCCGCGTGTCAGTCTCGAGCTCGGCGAGGAACTGGTCGAAGTCACCGAGCGGCGGCAATCGATAGAGCCAGACATCGTTGACGAGCGGCCATTGGTTTCCGGCGGCGACGAGCAGCCCTTCCTTCGTCGAAAACATGCTGGCGGCGTGGCGTGTCGAAGGGCGCGACGTCCCGGCCATCGCGCGGCGCCAGTGCGCCCCATCCTCCGAGACCCAGAGCCCGCCGAGATTGGCGTTGCCGCCGTTGTCGTAGCCGCCGAACATCCACAGCCGCTGGCCATCGCTTGCCACGGCCGGCCACATCCGGGCCTTCCAGCCGGGAGCGTCAGTCAGCACCTGCCAGTTTGCGCCATCGTCGGATACCAAAACCTCGCTGCGGCCGGCGAGGTCGCTGTAGTGCTCGCCGCTGTGCTCGACGACCATTGCGCCGCCAACATAAAGCAGCCGCCCGCGAAACTCGACCAAGCTACCGCCATAACGCTTGCCGAACGGCGGACTGCCGAGTGGCCGCCAGTCGCAACCGGATTTCGAGGCCCACAGCTGGTCGATATCCTGGGCGATGAGGCCATCCTTGAAGCCGGCGACAGAGCCGAGCCGCTTGCGGCCGAAAGGCAGGTCGGTGGCGATCTTCCCAGCGTTCTGCGTCGTCGGAGACCCAGCAATCATAGAGTGGGGCGACCAGCCGGCCGGCTACCGAGAGAATGGGAGCGTAGGGGGCATAGGGAGTCGCATCGCTGACAATGTCCCATTCGCGGCCATCACGTGATCGCCAGAGGTCGCGCAGCGGCCTGCCGTCGCTCCCATAGCCGTTGCTCAGATAGAGCCAGTCGCCGAAGGTGAATGCGAAGGCAGAATCGCGTGGCGCAAACTTCGAACTGGCGGCGACCTGCCGCCAGAAAAACTGCTCCGAAACATAGGCGCCCCGCGCAAGCGCCAGCACAGACAAGAGCGCGACGGCCGCCACGGCAAACGCCAGACGAAATTTCCACTGCATCAACGCCAGCCCTACTGCAACGAGTCAAAGGGAGCAATTGCAGCCTTTCCTATATGCCGGCTAGCTTCAAGCAACCCGTGGTTGCAGGTCGGCCTACCGACTGGCCCAAGATCGACAGGCGGGTGCTTTGTGACTAGCCTGCGGCCGTCGGTGATCGGTCGGCAGACCGCTTCCAGCATGCGGGCGTTGTCGCCTGCTTCAGCCATGCACCCCTCCGGACACATGTGGACAAGTGGATGAGACGCTTCTTCAAGATCGCAGGCTGGACGATCGCCGGCATCGTCGTCGTCGGACTGCTGTTCTTCTTCCTCGTGCTGCCACGCTTTGTCGATGGCGTGTTCAACCGCACCATCAATCCCGGCCCCTACACGGTATCGGCAGAGGCGCAGGCGCTGCACGACACGCTGACGGTGGCCGATCTGCACGCCGACAGCCTGCTGTTCGGGCGCGACCTGCTGGAACGCTCCAGCATGGGCCATGTCGACATTCCGCGCCTCGACGAGGGCAATGTCGCGCTGCAGGTGTTTTCGGCGGTGACGCAGTCGCCCTGGGGTCTCAACATCGAGAGCAACCCGGCCGACAGCGACCAGATCCTGCTGATCGCGGTCGGCTTCCGCTGGCCGATCAGGACGTGGTTCTCCAACCTCGAGCGCGCCGTCTACCAGGCACAGCGGCTGGCCGACATGGCGCAGCGCTCCGACAACAAGTTCGTCATCGTGCGCTCGCGCAAGGATCTGCAGATCTTCCTCGAACGCCGCAAACAGGAGCCGGGCATCGTGGCCGGCGTACTGGCGATCGAAGGCGCGCACGCGCTGGAAGGCGACCCGGCCAATGTCGACCGCCTGTTCGACGCCGGTTACCGCATGATGTCGGGCGCGCATTTCTTCGACAATCCGATGGCCGGATCGGCGCATGGCGAGCACAAGGGCGGGCTCACCGAAGCAGGCATCGACATGCTGAAGCGCATGGAGGGAATGGGCATGATCTTCGATCTCAGCCACGCCTCCACGCAGCAGATCGACGATGCGCTGCGGCTGGCGACGAAGCCCGTGGTGGTGTCGCATACCGGCGTGCGCGGCACCTGCGACAACAACCGCAACCTCACCGACGACCAGCTTCGCCGCATCGCCGCGACCGGCGGCCTTGTCGGCATCGGCTTCTGGGATGTCGCGGTTTGCGGCACCGACGCCGCCGCGATCGCGAAGGCGATCGTCTACACGGTCGGGCTGATCGGCGCCGATCACGTGGCGTTGGGCTCGGACTATGACGGCACCGTGCAGGTGCCGTTCGACGCGTCCGGCATGGCCGTGCTCACCGAGGCGCTGATGCAGGCCGGCATGAGCAACGGGGACATCGCCAAGGTGATGGGCGGCAACCAGATCCGGCTGCTCGGCGAGCTGCTGCCGCAGTAGCCCGATCTCGGCGATCTAGCTCCTGAAGTGCTTCGACAGCTTCAGGCCCTGCGCCTGATAGTTGGAGCCGAGGTCCGAGCCGTAGAGCGCGCTCGGACGCGCACGCATGTGCTCGTAGACGAGACGGCCGACGATCTGCCCGTGTTCGAGGATGAACGGCACTTCGTGGCTGCGCACCTCGAGCACGGCGCGGCTTCCCGTTCCGCCGGCCGCCGAATGGCCGAAGCCGGGATCGAAGAAGCCGGCATAGTGGACGCGGAACTCGCCGACGAGCGGATCGAAGGGGGTCATTTCGGCAGCGTAGAGCGGCGGCACGTGCACCGCCTCGCGGCTGACGAGGATGTAGAACTCGTCCGGGTCGAGCACCAGTTCGGCGGCGCCGCGATTGTAGAGCGGCTCCCAGAAGTCGAGCACCGACTGGGCGGCGCGGCGGTCGACATCGATCAGGCCGGTGTGCGGCTTGCCGCGATAGCCGATAAGACCGTCAGCGTTGCCGGTCAGGTCGATGGACAGCGCGATGCCGCCATTGGAAATGTTGGGGCGCTCGGACGCCACCAGCGTCTCGCCGTCATGCAGCGCCTGCAATTCCGCTTCGGAGAGCTGTGCGTTGCCCCTGCGGAAGCGGATCTGCGACAGACGTGAGCCGGTGCGCACGACGATCGGGAAGGTGCGCGGGCTGACTTCCAGATAAAGCGGCCCGGCATAGCCGGCCGGAAACTTGTCGAACTCCTGCGCGTGGTCGGCCATGACGCGGGTGAAGATATCGAGGCGGCCGGTCGAGCTTTTCGGATTGGCCGAAGCGGAGATTTCGGCCGGCAGCCGCAAGCTTTCGAGCAGCGGCACGATGTAGACGCAGCCGGTCTCCAGAACGGCGCCGGCGCTCAGGTCGATCTCGTGCAGTTTCAGGCGATCGAGCTTGTCTATGACGCGATGGCTGGGGCCAGGCAGGAACGAGGCGCGCACGCGATAGGCCTTGGCGCCGAGACGCAGGTCGAGGCTCGCCGGCTGAATCTGGTCGGGATCGAGCGCGCGCTCGGACACCAGCGCGCCGGCCTCGAACAGCCCGGCGATCTCGCTGTCGGGAAGGATGCCGCTTGAACGCACACTTGGCTCCGTTGGAAAATCGGCGGGACGTTCGGGCATCGGCCCGATTGACGCAAGGCGGCGGCGGGACTAAAGGACGTTTATCCCGTGGTGATTTGGCCGGTCGGCTTGCAGCCACGTTAAACAAGTCGCTAAAGGGCCGAGGGGCATTGGCCCGTAGGAACCGGTTGCGACTTTCGCGGCCGGTTTTTTGTTTTGGGAGTCGGAGATGACGGAGCGCACATGGAAGCCGGCCACCACGCTGGTGCATGGCGGCACGCTGCGGTCGCAGTTCGGCGAGACGTCGGAAGCGATGTATCTGACGCAGGGTTTCGTCTACGACACGGCGGAAGCCGCCGAAGCGCGCTTCAAGGGCGAGGCGCCCGGCTTCATCTATTCGCGCTACGCCAATCCGACCGTCGACATGTTCGAGAAGCGCATGTGCGCGCTGGAAGGCGCGGAGGATGCGCGCGCCACCTCGTCGGGCATGGCCGCCGTGTCGGCGGCGCTGCTGTGCTCGCTGCGGTCAGGCGACCACGTCGTGGCGGCGCGCGCGCTGTTCGGCTCGTGTCGCTGGGTGGTGGAGACACTGCTGCCGCGCTACGGCGTCGAGACGACGCTGGTCGATGGGACGAAGCTCGACGAGTGGGAAAAGGCGGTGCGGAAGAACACCAGGCTGTTCTTCCTCGAAAGCCCGACCAACCCGACGCTGGAGGTGATCGACATCGCTGCGGTGGCGAAGATCGCCAATGCGATCGGCGCGCGCGTGGTGGTCGACAACGTGTTCGCCACGCCGTTGCAGCAGAAGCCGCTCGAACTCGGTGCGCACGTCGTCGTCTATTCGGCGACAAAACACATTGACGGCCAGGGGCGGTGCCTCGGCGGCGTGATCCTCTCCGACAAGAAGTGGATCGACGAGAACCTGCACGACTATTTCCGCCACACCGGCCCGAGCCTGTCGCCGTTCAACGCGTGGACGCTGCTGAAAGGCCTCGAGACGCTGCCGCTGCGCGTGAAGCAGCAGACGGAGTCGGCGGGCAGGATCGCCGACCATCTGGCCGGCCACAGTGGCGTGGCGCGCGTCATCTATCCCGGTCGCGCGGACCATCCGCAGGCGGACATCATCAAGCGGCAGATGAAGGGTGGTTCGACGCTGATCTGCTTCGACGTCAATGGCGGCAAGCAGGCTGCCTTCGCCTTCGAGAACGCGCTGGAGGTGATCCGCATCTCCAACAATCTCGGCGACTCCAAGAGCCTCGTCACGCATCCGGCGACGACGACGCACAAGAACCTCACCGAAGAGGCGCGGACGCAGCTCGGCATCAGCCCGGATACGGTGCGGCTGTCGGTCGGGCTGGAGGACGTCGACGACCTTATCGAGGACATCGACCTGGCGCTGAAGGCGGCGAAGCGCTGACAGGTGCGCACTTGACCCGGTCACGCCTGCGTCCGATCCTGTCAGAATGAACGCCGCGCAGGGCATGTATCG
>JBFXFO010000216.1:0-5409 GCA_050178915.1 Rhizobiaceae bacterium
TCAGCTGGAAGTCGCGGCTGTTGCGGCTCCAGGTGAAGGAGGCGCCCTCGGCGGAGGTGTGGAAGCCGAAGGCCCTGGTATTGGCGATGACGTTGATCCATGGCTGCGGCGTCTGCCGCAATCCGTCGAGGCGGACGACGTATTCGCGGCCCTCGTCGGCGAAACCGCCGAAGCCGTTCCACAGCGCCAGGCCGTCGCCACTGGCCTTCGCGACTTCGCGCACGACAGGCGCCGAGTCTGGTTCCGCCACGGACGCCGGCACCTTCGCCGTCGCTTCCGCCGCGGGGGCGGATGCATTCGCCTTGCCGTGGTCGAGGCGTGCCTGCACCGCCGTCATCTCGGCCCGCTCGATCTGGTCGAGGATGGTGCCGTTGCGGGTGTGCAGGACGATGCGCGCGGCGCCGAGCAGCGTGCGGTAGGTCGCCTCGTCCATCAGGTCGCGGCGCACCGCGAAGATGTGCTGGCGCGGCCCGAGTTCGCGACCGCGCGAGCGGCCGGCCTCGCAGAGAAATTCGACCGCCTGCTGCAGGTCCTGCACGTAGGACGACGCCTGCTCGTTGACCACGACCAGGTCGAAATTGAGCCCGCGCGCGCGCAGATACTCCTGCATGCGCAGCGCCCACGCGACGATCTCGAGGTCGGCCACGTCGCCGATGCGCAGCGCGAAGATCGGGAAGTCGCCGGAGATGCTGGTCGGCCACAGCGCCGACTGGCTGCCGAGCCCCTGGGCGATGGCGTCGGGAGAAGCGCGCAGCGCCGGGTCGGGATAGAGCAGGTAGCGCGCCAGCCGCTGCACGCCGGCGGCCTCCGCCAGCGACAGCCCGACATGGCGGGTCTGCACCTGCGAGCGCGTCCACGACATCATCGACTGGCGCTGGAAGCTCTCCGGATTGTTGCAGCGGCCGAGCGCGGCGTCGATCTCGGCCGGATCGGAGCAGGCCATGGTCCAGAAGACCAGCGACACCTTCTTGCCCGCCGGCACGCGCACCTTGCAGCGGATCGCCATGACAGGGTCGAGCACGAAACCCTCATTGCCCGAAAGCGTCGCTCCGCGATCGAAGGCGGCGGGGTTGGCGAGCGAGCGCCCGCGCCCGAGGAAAGCGCGACGGTCGGTCTCGGCCTGGAACTCCCGCTGCGCGCCCTGCCCGACGGTGACGAAATGCGCCAGCGACAGCGTCGTCTCGTCGTCGGAGCGCTTGCGCCGCGCCGCGCGGATGACACGGCCGCCCTCGCCGATCTCCGTCCTCACGAACATCTTCGAGAAGGCCGGATGCGCCGAATCCGACGCTTCCGTCGCCAGCGCGATCTCGGCGAAGGACGTGATTTCAAGCTGCCGGTCGGTCGAGCCGTCATTGGTGATCGTCAGGCGGCGCGCCTCGCCATTGCCCTCCGACACGACGATGCACTCGACCTGCGTGCGCAAGGTACCGACCGTCTTGACGAAGGTCGCCATGTCGTCGCGGAACAGCGCCTCGGCCACCTCTCCCGGCGCCGATTTCGGTTCGGTCGTCGTCGACCACCAGTCGCCGCTTTCGAGGTCGGTGACGAACAGGAAGGTACCGCTTCGATCTTCCGTGGGATCGGCGTTGAAGCGCGTCAGCGAGACGTCGTTGTAGCGGCTGTATCCAGTGCCGCTCGACGTCACCATGACGTTGTAGCGGCCGTTCGACATCAGGTTCGTCGCCGGCACCGAGATGCGCGGATTGAGCACCACGCGCGAATCCGGGCTGGTCTCCGCCTCGACCGGATGCACCCGGCCGCTCGCCTCGGCGCGCAGCACTGTCGCCGGGATGTCGCGCGGCGCCTTCTCCTGCAGCAGGAGCTCAGCCGCCTCGATCACCGGGTCGCTGTGGAAACGGTCGCGCAGGCGGCCCTCGAACACCACGTTGGCGATTGCCGCGATCGACATGCCGTGATGATGCGCCATGTAGTTGTAGACGATGGCGCGCGTGGCGCCCGCCGGCAGCCGCGCCGGTGTGAAATCGATGGCGTCGTGGAAGCCGTAGCGGCCAAGTGCGCCGATCGCCTTCATGCGCGCGAGATTTGTCACCGCCTCGTCCGGATCGATCTGCGCGGCGAGGATCGTGGCATAGGGAGCAACCACGAGGTTCTGTCCCAGCCCGCGCTTCAGCCCGAGGCCGGGCACGCCGAAATTGGTGTACTGGTAGGTCATCTCGCGGTCGCGCGCATTGTACGCGGCCTCGGATATGCCCCACGGAATGCGCTTGCCGCGGCCGTAGCTGATCTGCTTGCGCACGATCAGGCGGCTGGTCTGGTTGAGGATGCCGCCCTGCGGCTCCTTCATGACCAGCGGCGGCATCAGATACTCGAACATCGAGCCGGCCCACGAGACCAGTGCGCCGCGGAAGCCGATCTCGGTGATCGGGCGGCCGAGCCGGAACCAGTGCTCGGTGGGCAGGTCGCCCTTGGCGATGCCGAACAGGCTGGTGAGCCGCGCCTCCGAGGCGAGCAGATCGTAGCACGCCTCGTCCAGCTGCATCTCGGTCACGCGATAGCCGATCGACAGCAGCTTGCGGTCCTGCCGCATGAGGAAGGAGAAATCCATCTCGAAGGCGTATTTGCGCGTGCGCTCGCGCAGCTTCGCGAGCCGCGTGCGCAGCGCCTCGATCTGCCGCTCGTCGAAATGCGAGTCGGCAAAATGCGCCTCGCAGGTGGACGCCAGCTTGCTCGCCCACAGCGCCAGATCGGCGCTCTTCGCCGAGCGCGTTTCCTCGTGCACCGCGTTGGCGAGCTTGGTGATGTCACCGGACAGGACGGTGAGGTTGATGGTGCGGATCGCCGAGGTTTCCGGCTCCCTGCGCAGCGTCTCGACCGCGCGCGCCATGCCGGTGATGCGCTCTTCCAGCCGCTTGCGCAGCGGCCTCAGCGCACGCCGGTCGTCCGGCAGATCGTCCAGCACCTGGCGCAGGATGCGGGCCACATCGACGATGCCGTCGAAATCGCCCTGCAGATGCGCCGCCGGGGCCTGGCCCCAGTTGTTGCAGGCGGCGGAAACGGCGACGAGATGACCGGCGAGATTGCCGCTGTCGACGCTGGAAATGTAGAGCGGCAGCAGCGGGTGCAGCGAGCGCGTGTCGTACCAGTTGTAGAGATGCCCGCGGAAGCGCTCCATCTTCTCCAGCGTGTCCATGGTCTGCTCGATGCGCTCGACCGCCTGCTGCAGGCTGATCCAGCCGAAATCGCGCGCCGAGACGACCGACAGCAGGTAGACGCCGACATTGGTCGGCGAGGTGCGCCCGGCGACGACCGGCACCGGCGTCTCCTGGAAATTGTCCGGCGGCAGCATGTTGTGCTCCGCCGTCACGAAGGTCTCGAAATAGAGCCAGGTGCGCCGCGCGATGCCGCGCAGTGTCCTGGCGTCCTGCGGCGCGACGTCGAGCTTGTCCTCGGTCTCGGCCGAGCGGCTGACCAGCATCGCCACCGCCGGCGACACGAACCACAGCAGGCCGAAGAAGGCGCCGACCCAGGCGCCGCTGGAACCCACGGCGAACGGGATGACGACGCCGACGATCGATACGACGGTCGCGCCCCACATCGTCTGGTGATAGCCCGCGAGGCTGTCGGCGCCGGAGCGCGCCACCTGCGAGGCCGTGCGCCATTCGAGCAGGCGGCGGTGGCTGACGAACAGCCGGTAGAGCGTGCGCAGGATGGCGTCGGCCATGGACCAGGCGGTGTGCGCGATGAACGCGATGCGCAGGATCACCTGCGCCGAGGCATACGCCGCGTCGCGGATGAAGGACGTGAAATGGCCGGAGGCGGTCACCTCCATGCTCTTCGGCATGATGCCGTTGATGACGTCGAAGGTAAGCGCGAAGAACAGGCTGACCACCAGCAGGGCCTGCCACTGCACCGCAAGCGTGAACGGCAGCAGCGTCCAGCCGGCGATCGACGCCGCCACCCAGAAGATCGGGGTGAGCGAGCGGCGCAGATTGTCGATCATCTTCCAGCGCGACAGCGCCGGAACGCCCGAGGACGGAGCGAAGATGAACGGCAGCAGCTGCCAGTCGCCGCGCGCCCAGCGGTGATGGCGCGAAACGTCGACGCCGTAACGGGTCGGATAATCCTCAACCAGTTCGACGTCGGAGGCGAGCGCGGCATGCGCATAGGCGCCCTCGAGCAGATCGTGGCTGAGCACGGCGTTTTCGCCGATGTGTCCCGCCAGCGCCGCCTCGAAGGCATCGACCTGGTAGAGCCCCTTGCCGGTGAACGAGCCCTCGCCGAACAGGTCCTGGTAGACATCCGAAACGGCGAACACATAGGGGTCCATGCCGCGGTTGGACGAGAAGACGCGCTGGAAGAACGATGCCTCGTCGCCGGTGGTGAGCGAGGCGGTGACGCGCGGCTGCAGGATGGCGTGACCGGAAACGAGGCGCTTCGTCGTCGGGTCGATGACCGGCCGGTTGAGCGGGTGGCGCATCTTGCCGACAAGCCGCGCGACCGCGTCGCGCGTCATGCGCGTGTCGGCGTCGACCGTCATGACAAACTGCACATTGTCCGGCAGCGGAGCATCGGGCGCGATGAAGGTCGTGTCCTTGTCGCCGCGCAGAAGTCCGTTCAGCTCTTCGAGCTTGCCGCGCTTGCGTTCCCATCCCATCCAGCAGCCCTGCGCCTCGTTGTAGAGGCGACGGCGGTGCAGCAGGTGGAAACGCGGCACGCCCTTGACCGGATAGGTCGCGTTGAGCTCGACGATGCGGCCGCGCGCGAAGTCGAGCAGCTCGGTGTCGGACGACGATTGCTCGAAGGAGGAATCCGGCCAGTCCGACAGGAGTGCGAAATGCAGGTGCCCCTGCGCGTTGGCGAGATAGTGGATTTCGAGGTTGCGCAGCGCATCCTCGACATCATCGCGCGAGCCGATCAGCGTCGGCACCACCACGAGCGTGCGCGCATCGTCCGGCACGCCGTCCTTGTATTCGTAGCCGACCAGCCGGTCCGGCCCGACGATGAGCGACACGATGGTGTTGAACAGCCCCATCGCCGCGTCGAGCGCCGGCACCGCGAACAGCAGCAGCAGAAGCGTCACCGCCCAGCCGGGCAACGGCAGCTGGTGGAGTGCCGCGCCGGTCACCAGCAGGAAGATCGCCGTCAGCATCAGCACGGGCAGCGCGAGGCCAACCCAGCCGAGCTGCCTGTAGAAGCGGTAGAAGCGCTCGCTGAAGCTGGTGCGGTAGCCGACGGCTCGCTCGAACTCGGGACGGCGGGCGCCGACGAGGAAGAAGCCGATGTCGGTGTCGCTGGCCTTTGCCGTATCGACCGCCGCGCGGGCGATTTCCAGCTCGGTCTTGTCCGAGCGCTTGGCGATGCGCTCGATGGCTCGGCGGTACTGGTCGCGCGACTGGAAATCCAGCGTCGCGAAGTCGGTCTCCGCCCGCAGCAGCCCGTCGGTGTGGC
>JBFXFO010000217.1:0-5407 GCA_050178915.1 Rhizobiaceae bacterium
TCGCCGCATCGGGCAGCCGCCGTCGCCAGCTTGCGGATGTCCCGCGCCGCTAGATTGCCTGGGAGCCATGCGTCTTTCGCATGGCGCAATTGAAGCAGGCGCATGGAGCGCCTGCTTCAAACCTTAACAGATTGTAAAAGCACGGAATTCCTGCATCAGCAAAACGCAAGGACCGGGTGGTGCTGTCGTTTTTTGGTGCTGCCCGCTTCGCTTTCGTCGCTGCGTGTGCACTGCAACATCACTATATCGCCGTGCAACGAGCTGCCCCACTCCGGACCAAACGCGAAGGCAACCGTGTGAACCTGCATGGAGCCTGACATGAAACTCTTTTCCCGCATCTTCCGCGCCAAGCGCGACATCAACATGACCACCATGATGGAGCGCAAGCGCTTCTCCAGCATGATGCCCGGCCAGACGGCCGCGCTCGCCGGCAATCGCCTGGGCGTGCTGGTCTAAAGACCGATCGGCCGGCCAATGAAATTCCAGGCGCCGCGGGCTCATGCCGGCGGCGCTTTCGTTTGTGTGGATCAATGAGCTGTCCAACGTGCGACGCGCCGAATAGCGACATCAACACAGCAGATTCCCATTGACTCAACGGTTCGCGCATGTCGCACCGTTGACAGTCGTCGCATTTCCTGTTGTCGCTTTGCTGATAACGACACGATGGCGTTGAAGCGCCACTGGGGAACTCGACGGTGAATGCAACAAAGCCCGCGATCAAGCGATCGCTTGTCTTCTTTCTTGTGCCGGATTTCACCATGGTCGCCTTCGCGACCGCACTCGATCCGCTGCGCATCGCCAACCGCATGCTCGGCTACGAGGCCTACAAATGGCGGCTGGCAAGCATGGACGGGCGCAGCGTCCACGCCTCCAACGGCGTCGAATGCGCCGTCAACACCTCGCTCGATGACGAGCGCCGCAAGATGGCCGGGCCGGATCGACCGTCCATGGTGATCGTCTGTTCCGGCATCAACGTCGAAAGCTACCAGAACAAATCCGCCTTCGCCTGGCTGCGCGAAGAATACAACCGCGGCGTCGCCATCGGCGGGCTGTGCACCGGCGCCTATGTGCTGGCCTCCGCCGGCCTGCTCTCCAACAAGCGCTGCGCCATCCACTGGGAGAATTTGCCGGGCTTCTCGGAGGCATTTCCCAAGGCAAACGTGTTCGCCGACCTATTCGAGGTCGACCAGAACATCTACACCTGCGCCGGCGGCACCGCCGCGCTCGACATGATGCTGAAGCTGATCGGCGACGATTTCGACGAAAACCTCGTCAATCGCGTCTGCGAGCAGGTGCTGACCGACCGCGTGCGCAGCCCTACCGACCGCCAGCGGCTGCCGCTGCGCGCGCGCCTCGGTGTGCAGAACGCAAAGGTGCTGACCATCATCGAGCTGATGGAGCAGAACCTCGCCGAGCCACTGTCGCTGGTCGAGATCGCCGACCACGTCGGCCTGTCGCGCCGCCAGATCGAGCGTCTGTTCCGGCAGGAAATGGGCCGCTCCCCTGCCCGCTACTATCTGGAAATCCGCCTCGATCGCGCACGCCACCTGCTGGTGCAGTCGTCGATGCCGGTGGTGGAGGTAGCGGTGGCCTGCGGTTTTGTCTCGGCCTCGCACTTCTCGAAATGCTACCGCGAGCTCTACGCACGCTCGCCACAGCAGGAGCGCACCGACCGCAAGCAACTGCTGGCGGCATAAGGTCGAGAGCAGTTCCGGCAACATGCGAGCGGTTCTGCGCCGGGCGGAACGTGCCCCCTAGTCGCTGGGGCAATAGCAGGCGACGCTGGTGATCTGGTTGTCCCATGCCATATCGAGCGTCGCCAGATCGCCGCTCAGATTCTCGCTGCGGTTCTTCTCGTCGTAGAACATGCCCGGCCCGTCATAGACCGTGACGAAGCACAGCCCGCCGGCATGCGTTCGCAGCGACGAAACCTGGTCGTTCCAGAATGTATCGCCGTCGAACTCGCGCTTGCCATCGATGCCGAGTTCGAGGCTGTGGCCCCGGAAGCCGGGTTCTTCGTAGAGCCGGCACCATATTTCGTCGTCGGCTGCAGATGCTTTGCCCGCGACGATCTGCGCGCCGGCGACAATGACGAGAACACAGCTTTTCACGGACAGATCTCGATTGGGTCCGGATCAGTCTCGCGCCGTTGCGATGGCGTGAGCAAGTCTGCCAGCCTGCCTCAACCGCACTATTTCCGGGAGCGCTATCGCTGGTCGAACATCCAGCTGCGATCGCGCCACATCTTTTCGCCGATCAGGCAGTCATAGGTCGGTGTCGCGGTCGTCTTCACGACGGGCAGCGCACCGGCGCCTTCCTCCACGTCCCGACCAGCCAGCTCCATCACCAGCTTGCGCCGGATCGCCTCCGGAAACTGCGACCAGTCGTTCACCGGCACCATGAACGCTCCCGGCCCGGCGATGACGCAGTCGGCATAATAGCGATCGAGCTCCGTGACATCGTACATGCTCGGGCCGCCGCCGCGCGTCATCAGGGGCAGGCCGTTGATGACGATGCCCTGCGCGGCGATCTGGTCGCGCGCCTCCTGGACCGGCGCGCCCTGATTGTTCGGCCCGTCGCCGGAAATGTCGATGACGCGCTTCACGCCGTTGAACGGGCTTTCTGCGAGCAGATCGGCGCCGAACTCGAGGGCGCCGGAGATCGACGTGCGCCGCGCGCTGTTGGGCGGCGCGGCCGACAATTGCGCGGCAAAGCGTTGCGCATCGTCAGCATCGGCGATGACGGTCCACGGCACGACGACGCGCTGCATCGTGTTCCCTGCCCATTCGAAATAGGTGACGGCGATACGGCCGTGATAGCCGGACTGGATCGCCTCGATGACGTACTCGTCGCGCAGCGCCGCGGCATAGCCCTCGCGCTGGATCTCGAGTTCCATCGGGGACATGGAGAGCGAGACGTCGACGGCCAGAACGAGCGTCACATCGACGGGGTCGGCGGCCTGCGCCTGGCCGGCGCAAAACGGCAGCGCCAGAGCGACGCTGCGCAGCAGAACCCGCCATCCGCATCGCTGACGAGACATGCTGCGAGGTTATGCGGCGTTGCACCGTCGCGGCAAGCGCGCGGCGGCTTCACAATCGCGCGACCTCACGCGCTTGCGGCGCAGAGGCCCCAGCACATAAGCTTGGCCTAATTGGCTGGCAGCGCAGGCGGGCATGCTGGATTCGATCCTCAACTACTTCTTCGACACCGAGGCCGAGCGCGTGATCGGCGGCATAGCCGGTGGCGTCATCCTGCTCGGCCTCGTGGCGCTCGCCGCGGCGCTGTTCAAATACGCGCAGGTACGGCGGTGGCCGCAGGCGGCCGGCCGCGTGCTCGGGTCGAGCAGCGGCTTTGCTCTGGTGCAGCGTTTCAAGACCGAGGCGCCGCGCAACCGGCGTGTCGCGAAGATCGCCTACGAATACGAGGTTGCCGGCAAGACCTTTCGCTCCAACCGCATCCTCGATTCGGGCGAACCGCCCGAGGAGCAGGTGGACAGGCTGGTCGCCGATCACCCCTCCGGCAAAGCGGTGACGGTGTTCTACAATCCACGCGATCCGGCGAAGGCGGCGCTCATGATCGAGCATCCGCCGAAGGATCTGGCGCTTGGCTGCCTGGCGACCTGTGCCATCATAGCCGTGATGGCCTGGGCGGCGATCTGGTTCATCGACGGCGGCGTGGCCATCGTGCAAGGCTGGCTCCCGGACGCGATCATTGCGCCGATGATCGCGACCGCGGTGTTCGGCGTGCTGTTCCTGGCGCTGTTCTTCGTGTTCATGCGCCGCGCCGCCGCGATCGCGCGCTGGCCCCAGGCGACCGGGCAGATCACGCTGAGCAAGGTCGAGGAGTTCACCATCCGCCGCGACAAGCCGCTGCGCACCTCGCGCGGCCTGCGCCGGATGCGCCAGAGCTTCATGCCGGTGGTGGAATACAGCTACGAAGTCGGCGGGCGCGACTATGCCAGCCGATCGATCTGGCCGGGCACGGAAGTCTCGGGCGACCGCGACTATGCGAGCCGCATCGCCGCGCGCTATCCCGTCGGGAAGGTCGTGTTCGTATTCTACAATCCCGCCGACCCCAAGCAGGCCGGCCTGGAGACCGGCACCAGGATGCACTGGTTCCTGCTGTTCGGTGCGGTGGTCTTTTTCGCGGCCGCCGTCGCGTTGTCGCGAATGCTGTTCTGAGTCTCGTCAGCTGCGCGGCTTCAAATTCTCCGGATCGTAGAGCGGCTTGTAGCCGACGCCCGCAACCTCAACTGGATACTCCTCGTCGAAATAGGAGACGATGAGCTTGCGGCCTTCCTGGCAATAGGCCCACGGCAGGTAGGCGAGCGCGATGTTCTTGCCGATCGTGGGACCGTAAGCGACCGAGGTCGTATAGGAACGGCGGCCGAGTTCGTCGATCAGCACTTCCTTCGTCGCCGGGTCCATGACCGGCATGGTTCCGACGGGATAGCGGGCCACGCCCTTGGAGTCGGTGTTTTCCGTCATCACCAGGGTACAGAGCATGGCCGGCTGGTTGGCGCGCGCCTTGTATTCGAGGTGCTTCGCCTTGCCGCGGAAATCGACGTCCTTCACCTTCGGGCGTGCAAGATCGGCCTCGATCAGATTGTACTGCGTCAGCAGGTCGGCATTCTGCAGGCGCAGGCTTTTCTCCATGCGGCGCGAATTGGCATAGGTCTCGACACCGAAAGCCATGACGCCGGTCGAGCGCAACGCGTCCCAGACTGCGAGACCGTCCTCGTACTTCATGTGCAGTTCCCAGCCCTGCTCGCCGACATAGGAGATGCGGAAGGCAGTGACCGCCTTGCCGGCGATTTCGATCTGCTTGATCGCGGCGAAGGCAAAGTTCTCCTGGTCGAGGCCGGCCGGGTCCTTCACGACCTTCTTCAGCGTCGCGCGGGCGTTCGGTCCCCAGATACCGATGGTGATGAATTTTTCCGACGTGTCGGTGATGGTGACATCGAGGCCGCGATCCTCGGCGACGCGCTCCATGTAGTGCAGGTCCCGCGGGCCGGCGTCGGCGCCGTTCACGAGGCGGCAGCGATCGGCCATGCGGAACACCGTGAAGTCGGCGCGCACCATGCCCTCGTCGTCGAGGAAGTGCGTGTAGATGCCCTTGCCGACATTGGCATCGCCGCCGATGCGGGCGGCGCAGAGCCATTCCAGCAGTTCGACATGGTCGGGACCCTCGATGTCAACCATGTGGAAATGCGACAGGTTCACGATGCCGCAATCCTCGCTCATTGCGAGGTGCTCGGCATTCGAGACGCGCCAGAAATGGCGGCTGTCCCATTCGTTCTGGCGCACCGGAACGCGGTCGCCGTACTTCGCCAGCAGATGCTCGTTGGCCTTGTAGCCGTGCGCGCGCTCCCAGCCGCCAAGCTCCATGAAGTAGCCGCCGAGCTCGA
>JBFXFO010000218.1:0-5127 GCA_050178915.1 Rhizobiaceae bacterium
GTCCGCGCCGCGATTGCGTAGCCAGCCCGCCATTCCCGATGCGATCGGCCGGCAGTGCAGCGCACCACCCTCCGGCGACAGGAAGGCATAGCGGAACGTGCCCTTCTTCAGGAACGGCCACCGCTTCACCGCTGCCGGTGGATCGAAGATCGCGATGGGATACCCGCCCGTCTCCAGTCCGCCGCGATAGTCTTCGGCCTCGTCGCCGGCCTCCCTCGACACACACAGGAAACCGCGCGGATCGAGATGGCTGTGACCAAGGTCGTGCCACAGCTCATCCCAGGCCGCGTAGGCTTCCGTGATGGCGCGGCCATAGCCGGTGGCGGCGCCATAGGCGCGCCGGATGATGCGATGGTGGTCTCCTGAAGCAGCCAGCGGATTGGGAATTGTTCCCTGCTCCAGCAGGGTGACGGCATGGCCACGCTTCACCAGCGCCCATGCCGTGGACAGTCCGGCAATGCCGGCGCCAACGACGATGACCTTCAAGGTTTCACTCCCACCACACGCTGCAACCTAAAATCTTCGACCGGTCGTGGGAAGGTCAAGCGCCGGATGTTGTTTGCGCCGATCCGGGAGAAAACCGGCGCCGGCTTCCAGGCCACGCCGCACTGGCACAGACGGCATCCGCCGCGCTATCACCGGGCAATGCCGCCTGCACCGCCCTACCTCGCCTTCGACCCCACCTCGCGCCGCGTCAGCCTCGATCCGCACGTGCCCGCCTTCGTGCAGGACCCGTACGAGGCCTATGCGTGGCTGCATGCGCACGCGCCCGTCTTCTTCTGGGAACAGTACGGCATGTGGTGTTTTGGCGGTTTCGATGCCGTCAGCCGCCTGCTGCGCGACCGCCGCATCGGGCGTCAGCCGCCCATCCCGCCGGCCGGCGACCGCAGCCACCTCGCCGCCTTCGACGCGCTCGACGCAACCTCAATGATCGAGCTGGAGCCACCGGTGCACACGCGCCTGCGCACGCTGGTCAACCGCGCCTTCGTCTCGCGCCAGGTGGAGCGGCTGCGCCCGCGCGTCGAGGCGCTGGCACACACGCTCGTCGACGGCATGGACATAGCAGCCGGCGTCAATCTCCTGCCAGCCTTCGCCACGCCGGTGCCGATCACCGTCATCGCCGAGATGCTCGGCGTCCCGGTCGAGGCAGGCCCGCGCCTGCTCGACTGGTCGCACCGCATGGTCGCCATGTACATGCACGGCCGCACGCGGCAGACCGAGATCGACGCCAACCAGGCGGCGCAGGAATTCGCCGACTTCGTGCGCGGGCATGCGCGTGCCCGCCGCGCCTCTCCGTCCGACGACCTGCTGACCCTGCTGCTCACCGCGCAGGATGACGGCCAGAAGCTCTCGGAAGACGAACTCGTCTCATCCGTGATCCTGCTGCTCAACGCCGGCCACGAGGCGACCGTCCACCAGACCGGCAACGCGGTGAAGACGCTGCTGCAACGGGACACCGACCCGCAGCCGCTTTTCGCGTCGCCCGAAGCGACCGCCGCCACCGTGGAAGAATGCCTGCGCTACGATCCGCCGCTGCACATGTTCACGCGTTACGCCTCCGGGACGACCGACCTCGGCGACGGTGTCGTGCTCGAGCGTGGCGAGCAGGTCGGCCTTCTGCTCGGCATGGCCAACCGCGATCCGCTCGCCTTCGATCGACCTGACGAATTCCGGCCCGGTCGCGCCGACCAGAAGAACGTGTCGTTCGGCGCCGGCATCCATTTCTGCATCGGCGCGCCGCTGGCTCGCATCGAGCTCCAGGCGGCGCTGCAGGTGCTGTTTGCCCGCCTGCCGATGCTCCGCCTCGACGGCATGCCGCGCTACAGCGACAGCTTCCACTTCCACGGGCTGGAGCGGCTCGACGTCATCGGATAGCGCGGCTGCAGCCGCACGACGTATCACCATGAGATACGCGAGATCGCGGCGATCAGGAGTTACGCGGAGTCCAGACTCGCGGCCAAACTCGCGGCCTGAGCCCTGCCCTACGCCGCGCCCTGCATCGCCTTGACCTTGTCGGCCACGCTCGCGGCGAGGTCGGCGTACAGTTCTTCCAGCCGTTCTGCTTCCAGCACCGTGTCGGGATCGTAGCCGCGCTTCTCCAGCACGCGCGCCAGCTTCTCGGCGAAGTCCGCCTGCTCTTCCAGCGCCCGATAGAGCTTGCCGACCTGCTCCGGCGCGATCGCCGGGTCGGCCAGCATCTTCGGCACCTCGGCCGCCATCTTGCGGCCGGTCTCGCGCTGCTGCTTCAGGATGTCGTGGAGTTCGGCCATGCACCGACCATGAGACGCTGCACGGCGCGCCGTCAACCCAAGGAAAAAGCCGCCGCGGAGGCTTCGCGCGGCGGCCTGTGAGCGCCTCGGAAGAGGCTCGTCAGTGATCCTTGCTGCCCTTGTAGAACAGCTTTTCCCACTTCTTCTGCGCCTCGTAGCCTTCGCGGATGAAGGGGGTGAACGGCGCGGCGTTGAGCAGGATGGTGTTCATCAGGCTGGCCGGGAACCTGGTCGGCTTCACGAAGTCCACGAACAAAACCACGCGCGTCTCGTCGGAATGGTTCCAGGCCTCGTGCTCGAAGGCGTCGTCGAAGATCAGCACCTTGCCTTCGTCCCAGTGGCAGATCTGATCCATCACGCGGATCGCCACCTTGTCGCGCTGGTTCGGCACTTTGAGGCCGAGGTGCAGGCGCAGCACCCCGTTGTAGGGCCCGCGATGCGGCTTCAGGTGCTTGCCCGGTTCGAAGATCGAGAACATCGCCGACTTGAGATTCGGAATCTTCTGCAGGATGCGCCAGGTCTCGGGACAGGTGCGCTTGGCGTCCTCGCTCTCCTTGCCGTAGGCGCAGAACAGGAAGGTCTTCCAGTTGCGGTCGGTCGAGATCGAGCGGACTTCGTCGGAAATCTCATGGAAACCCGGCAGCTCGTCCTTGCGCACCAGCAGCTTGTCGAGCTCGGTGCGGATCAGCGACCATTCGGCCTCGATGCCCGGAATCCAGGGAAACAAGGCGTTGTCGTAGACGGGCGGATTGCCTAGCTTCGCATGCTTGAGATTGAGCCGCTCTGCAAAGTCGATCACGGCCTTGCCGATCCGGTAGCCGAGACCGGGACGTTGCATCAAATCCTCGACGCCGGCCGTGCTCTTCTGTTCGACGACGACATTCTCGGCCATGGCCGCTCACCCTTCCTGACTAATCTACTCCACTTTATATGATACACCCTCTGCCGTACACTCTCCAAGCCCCCCGAACCGCGCCCGGACAAGGAGCCATCCCATGAGCAGTCAGCCCAACCTCCCCTTCGCGCTCGGAGAAGGCCGCGTCGCGGTGATCACCGGCGGCGCCAGCGGCATCGGACTGGCGGCGGCGCAAGCATTGGCGCAGTCCGGCATGAAGGTCGTCATCGCCGACCGCCCGGGCGAAAGGCTGGCCGCGGCTGAGGCCGAGATCAAGTCGCTGTCCCCCGACGTTCTCGCGATGGGCGTCGATGTTTCGCGCCAGCAGGATCTTCAGGCGCTGGCGGACGCGACGTTCAACCGCTTCGGCGAAGTCTCGCTGCTGATGAACAACGCCGGTGTCGGCAACAATCCCGGCAAGCCATGGGAAAAGCCGGATGCCTGGAAAGCGCTGGTCGACGTCAATTTCTGGGGCGTCGTCCACGGCATCAACGCGTTCGTCCCGCACATGCTGGCGGCCGGCAAGCCGGCCATGGTTGTCAACACCGGCTCCAAGCAGGGCATCACGACACCGCCCGGCAACCTCGCCTACAATGTCTCGAAATCGGCGCTGAAGACCTACACGGAAGGGCTCGCGCACGCGCTGCGCAACACCGCCGACGGCAAGGTGTCGGCCCATCTCCTGATCCCCGGCTTCACCTACACCGGCCTCACCGAAGGCGCGACGGAGAAGCCCGCGGGCGCCTGGTCGGCGCGGCAGGTGGTGGACTTCATGCTCGAAAGCCTGGCGCGCGGCGATTTCTACATCCTGTGCCCGGACAACGAGACTCCGCGCTCGACCGACGAGCGACGCATGGCATGGGCGATGGGCGACGTGATCGAGAACCGCCCCGCCCTGTCGCGCTGGCATCCCGACTTCAAGGACGCCTTCGCAACGTTCCTGAACGCCGGACTCTAGGCTTCAGCCACGCTCTTCCCAGCGATCGAGGAAGTCCTCGATCGTCCGCGACTGGATGTCGGGGATCGCGTCGCCGAGCTTCTCAACCGGCCAATCCCACCAGGCCAGCGCCTCGATGCGCGTGGCGACGGCCTCGCTGAAGCGACGCTTCAGCACGCGCGCCGGCACTCCAGCGACGATCGTGTAGGGCGCGACATCCTTGGTCACCACCGCATTGGCGCCGATCACCGCGCCATTGCCGACCTTCACTCCGGGCGTGATCACGGCGCCATGCCCGATCCACACATCGTGGCCGATGATCACCGGCTTCGATCGCCGCCGCTCGCGGAACCCGTTGTCGAGGCCGAGAAACTTGAAATACTCGTTCGGACGGTACGACACCTTGTGGATGGTCAGCCGCTCGACCGGGTGTTCCAGCGCGTTGATGCGGGTATTCGCCGCGATGGCGCAGAAGCGCCCGATGGTGCTGTAGATCGCCTCCGATTGCCGCTCGAAATACGAGAAGTCGCCGAGTTGCACCTCGCGCAGCACGACGCGCTCCGCGACGGCCGCGTAGCGTCCGATCGAGCAGCCTTTCAGTTCGGCCGTGGGGTGGATGCGTGGCGCCGGGTCCGTGATGCGAGGGTCCATGGGCCACGCGCATTACGCCGTGTCGCGGGCGCCGGCAAGCAGCGGCAATTTCGCCCCTTTTTCCCTTGCCGCCGCAAGGCTATCTTGGCGGCATGCAAGGAACCCCGTCCAGCCCGGCTCGCCATCTGGTGCGCATCTCGCTCGCCGTCGCGGCGTTTGCCGCACTGACTGGCGCGGCGTTCGCGGCGTGGGTAGACAACGGCACTGCCATCTTCGTCACCATGGTCGAATCCGGCCTCTCCTGGTGCTTCTGAGCACCTGCCTTTCAAACCGGTTGTTGCCATGCCGCGCTCCGTCATCGCCCTTCTGATCGTCGTCGAGGCCGCCATCGTCGGCTATGGCGGCTACCCGCTCTACGAACAGCGCTTGACCCA
>JBFXFO010000219.1:0-4940 GCA_050178915.1 Rhizobiaceae bacterium
CAGGGTGCCTGTCACGCGCTGAACCGCCGGTGACGCGCCCGCTCGGCCTCGACGAGATGGCGACCGGCCTGAGCGCCTTCGATTTTCGCTGAGCTGTGACTAACGGCTCCTTCAGGGCGGCCGCCCACCCATCAAGCGTCACCCCACATCGAGCACGACGTTGCCGATGGCCTTGCCGCCTTCGACGGCTTCATGCGCGGCGGCGATGTCCTTGAGGGCGAAGCGCGGGCCGACAGCGTGCTTCAGCGCGCCGGAATCGAGGAGTTGCGTCAGCTCGTTGATGCAGGCGCGACGGTCCTCAGGCTTCATCTCGTAGACGACGAAGACCTTCAGAGCATAGCTGTTCCACAGCATCGCCGGAAACGAGATTGCCACGTCGGTGGCGACGTTCGAGCCGTAGCAGACGATGGTCCCGTGCGGCGCCATCACCGTGTCGGCGATGAGCGCGGCCGTCGACGACAGATCCATGTCGATGATGCCGTCGACGCCCTTGCCGCGCGTCAGCTCCTTGGCGACCTTTCCGACATCCTTCTTCCGGTAGTCGATGACGAAGTCGGCGCCGGCGGCGCGGGCGTGGTCCGCGCGCATGTCCGACGCCGTCCCGATGACACGCGCGCCGCGCAACTTGGCCATCTGCGTGATGTAGTGGCCGACCGAGGAGCCGGCGCCGGTGACCAGCAGTGTCTTCCCGGCGATGTTGCCGGACAGGCGCAATGCCTGCAGCGCCGTCAGCGCCGGAATGCCGAGGCAGGCGCCGGTCGCCATGTCGATGCGGCTCGGCAGTTTCACCGCCTGCTCGGGCGGCAGCACGCAATATTCGGCGGCGCTGCCTTCGGCGCGCTTCCACTGTGCGTTCCACAGCCAGACGCGTTCGCCGATGCGGCCGTGGTCGGCACCCTTGCCGACGGCATCGATGATGCCGGCGCCGTCCGAATGCGGAATGATCCGGGGGAAGGCAGGCGGGCGCCCGCGCCGGCTCTTTACGTCCGAGGGATTGACGCCCGACGTGGCGACCTTCACGCGTACCTCGCCGGGGCCGGGGTCGGGCGTGTCGATCTCGCCGGTCTTCAGCACATCGCGCGCTGCACCGTTGCGCTCGTACCAGCCTGCTTTCATGGCCCGAGTCTCCCTCGCTGGGGCGAAGAGACCAGATCGCCATGGTTACGGCAACCCATGCCGCGACTGCGGCAGCGCGCCGCGTGCCACAACGGTAAGTGGATGCTGGATCAGGCCGTGCAAATCCGCTTTGAATACTGCCGATTCACGCTGTCGGCAGTGCTTGCCGGCGATCCGAGCAGCCTGTGCGCCGATCATGAACCAGTCAACCGACAACACGATCGCCAAGGCCGGCCGCCCTTCGCACGAGCGCGTCGGCTACCTGCTGCTCTTCCTGTCCGCGCTGGTCTGGAGCTTTGGCGGCACGATCGCGCGTTTCATCGAGCAGGCCGATCCGTGGACGGTGGTATTCTGGCGCTCCGGCTGGGCGACGCTGGCGTTGATCGCCTTCATGGTCTGGCGGGACGGCTGGCGCGGCACCATCGCCATGTTTCGCGACATGGGCTTTGCCGGATTGATCGTCGCCGGCTGCTTCGCCATCGCCGCGACGTGTTTTGTCATCGCGCTCGGCTACACGACGGTGGCCAATGTGGTGCTCATCCAGGCCGGCGTGCCGCTCATCGCGGCGCTGATCAGCTGGCTCGTGTTCCGCGAGACGGTCGGAGTGGCGACCTGGATCGCGATCGTGGCGGTCATCGGCGGTGTCGCCTTCATGGTGTCGGACTCGTTTGGAGCCGATCCCGGCTCCGGCGGAAACAGCCTGTCCTACATCGGCGATGGCCTGGCCGTTCTGATCGCCTGTGCCTTCGCGACGGCGACAGTCATCACCCGCCGCTATTCGCATGTGCGCATGACGCCGGCGAACTGCCTCGGCGTGTTCATCAGCACCTGCGTGGCCGCCACCCTTGCCAGCACCTTCTCGGTTGCAACACTCGACATGGGGCTGCTGTTCGTGTTCGGAGCGCTGAACCTCGGCTTCGGCCTTGCCCTGTTTGCGCTCGGCGCGCGCATGATTCCCGCTGCCTTCGCGGCACTCATAGGCACGTTCGAGCCGGTGCTCGCGCCGGTCTGGGTCTGGCTCATCCACGGCGAGATTCCGTCGGACCGCACGCTGATCGGCGGTGCGGTCGTCGTCGCCGCGCTGCTGACGCACATCCTGCTGCAGTTCCGTCGCCCCTTGGCTCCGGCCAAACCCGGTACCACCGGCATCCCTTCGCCGCCCTAGCCGCGTCGATGTGCTCGCAGATACGTGCAGCGCGAACGTTTTTGTCGCTTGTCGCACTGCGAAAACGCTTTTACGCTCTTTCTCATACAACCCGGCCGTGAAGGGCCGCTGTGCGAGCCGGGATCAGAATACATCAGAATACAGAGGAGTGTTTCATGCAGAAAACGACGTTTGGCCTGCTCGCCGCCACGGCGCTGTCGGCAATTGTCATGGGACCGGCAATCGCCCAGGAAAAGGTCGTCAACGTTTACAACTGGTCGGACTACATCGACGCTTCGATCATCGAGGATTTCCAGAAGGAAACCGGGATCAAGGTCGTCTACGACGTGTTCGACTCCAACGAGATCCTCGAGACCAAGCTGCTCGCGGGCGGCTCCGGCTACGACATCGTCGTCCCGACCGGCAACTTCCTTTCCCGCCAGATCGAGGCCGGCGTCTTCCAGAAGCTCGACAAGTCGAAGCTGCCCAACCTGGCCAACATGTGGGACGTCGTGACCGAGCGCACGGCAAAGTACGATCCCGGCAACGAGTACTCCATCAACTACATGTGGGGCACGGTCGGCATCGGCTACAACGTGAAGAAGATCCAGGAGGCGCTTGGCGTCGACAAGATCGATTCGTGGGATGCGTTCTACAATCCCGAGACGCTGGCCAAGCTTGCCGGTTGCGGCGTCTACGTGCTCGATTCGCCGACCGACATGTTCCCGACCACGTTCCGCTATCTCGGCATGGACCCGGAATCGCGCACGTCTGACGACTTCGCCAAGGCCGAGGAAGCGCTGATGAAGGTCAGGCCTTCCATCCGCAAGTTCCACTCGTCGGAGTACATCAACGCGCTCGCCAACGGCGATATCTGCTTCGCGGTCGGCTGGTCGGGCGACATCTTCCAGGCGCGCAGCCGTGCGCAGGAGGCCGACCAGGGCGTCGACATCGCCTACGTCGTGCCGAAGGAAGGCGCCGAGATGTGGTTCGACCAGATGGCTATCCCGGCCGACGCCAAGCACGTCGAGGAGGCGCATGTCTTCCTCAACTACATGATGAAGCCCGAGGTCGTCGCGAAGGCGTCGAACTACATCTTCTACGCCAACGGCAACAAGGCGTCGCAGGAGTTCGTCGATGCCGAGATCAAGGGCGATCCGGCGATCTATCCCGACGAGGCCACGCTGAAGAACCTCTTCACCGTCTCTCCATACGACGCCAAGACGCAGCGCATCGTGACGCGCACCTGGACCCGGATCGTCACGGGCCAGTGAGTTGAGAGAGACCCCGGCACTGCCGGGGTCTTTTTCGTTCTGCTCTGTCGGGGACACGGAGACATTCATGAAATCGCTTGGCAGCATCCGCAGGAGCTTCGCGCCCTGGAACGACCCGGCCGCGCCCGCTTATGTCACCTTCGAGAACGTGACCAAGAAGTTCGGCACGTTCACGGCCG
The DNA here is from genome assembly GCA_050178915.1 of Rhizobiaceae bacterium. GTDB lineage: Bacteria > Pseudomonadota > Alphaproteobacteria > Rhizobiales > Rhizobiaceae > JBFXAF01. The sequence goes on from JBFXFO010000219.1 coordinate 3,714, forward strand.
TCAACAACCTGTCGCTGACCGTCTACGAGCGCGAGTTCTTCGCGCTGCTCGGGGCGTCCGGCTGCGGCAAGTCCACGCTGCTGCGCATGCTTGCCGGCTTCGACGAGCCCACCTCGGGCCGCATCCTGCTTGACGGTCAGGACCTGCGCGGCATCCCGCCCTACCGGCGGCCGGTCAACATGATGTTCCAGTCCTACGCGCTGTTCCCGCACATGACGGTGGAGCAGAACATCGCGTTCGGTCTCAAGCAGGAGGGCATGCCGTCCGGGCAGATCGCCCAGCGCGTCGGCGAGATGCTGGAACTGGTCAAGCTGCGGCAATTCGCCAAGCGCAAGCCGCACCAGTTGTCCGGCGGCCAGCGCCAGCGCGTCGCGCTCGCCCGCTCGCTCGCCAAGCGCCCGAAGCTGCTGCTGCTCGACGAACCGCTCGGCGCGCTCGACAAGAAGCTGCGCGAGGAGACGCAGTTCGAGTTGATGGACCTGCAGCAGGAACTCGGCATGACCTTCATGATCGTCACGCACGATCAGGAGGAGGCGATGACCATGGCCGACCGCATCGCCATCATGGACAAGGGCGAGGTGATGCAGGTGGCGACGCCGGCCGAGATCTACGAGGCGCCGAACTCGCGTTTCGTCGCCGATTTCGTCGGCACGGTGAACCTGTTCGACGGCAAGGTGGTGAGCCGCGATGGCGGCGGTGCCCGCATCGCCGGTCCCAACGGCCTCGCCATCGAGACGGCCAATCCGGGTGACGCACAGGCCGGCAGCGCGGTCGCCTATGCCATCCGGCCGGAGAAGATCCGCGTCTCGTCGCGCGCACCCGAGGCTGGCTCGGTCAACGCCGCCGAAGGCGAGGTCTACGACATCGCCTATCTCGGCGACATGACGGTCTATCACGTGCGTCTCGCCGACGGTCAGATCGTCCGCGCCAGCGCGCTGAACAGCGCGCGCGTGACCGAGGACCCGCTCACCTGGAACGACCGTGCGTGGATTTCCTTCCGGCCGGATTCCGGCGTCGTCCTGACGCGGTAGGGGGCGGCCATGACGGACGTCGCGACGCACGACAGCACGGCAGTGAAGGGCAGGGCGGACCCGGTCGGGGCCGTCATCACGGCGATCACCAGCCGGCAGGTGATCCTCATCCCCAACCACTGGCTCCTCATCTACTTCATCGTTCCGTTCCTGATCGTCTTCAAGAACTCGCTGTCGCAGATAGCAACCCCGAACC
>JBFXFO010000220.1:0-4879 GCA_050178915.1 Rhizobiaceae bacterium
GCACATGCCCTCCTCCTGCACGAGGTCGAACACGATCGGCAGCGCTTCCTCGTCGGGAATCTGGAACGAGAAGTCCGGCGCGAACCCTTCAAGGTTGGCGGTGATGCGGCCCTGCCCGATGCCTTCGGTGATCGAGCTGCCTTCCGACTTGAGCACGCCGTCGGTGTAGAACGAATGCAGCGCGGCGCCGAGCGGGTCGGCGAGCGCGACCTTCACGTCCTTGCTGTGCGCCCGCAGCCCCTCGGCAACGCCGGCCAGCGTCCCGCCGGTTCCCACCGCCGAAACGAAGCCGTGCAGCTTGCCGCCGGTCTGCGCCCAGATCTCCTGCGCGGTCGTCTGCACATGGCCGTCGCGGTTGGCGACGTTGTCGAACTGGTTGGCCCAGATGGCACCGTTCGGCTCGGTCTTCGCCAGTTGTTCGGCCAGCCGGCCCGACACCTTCACGTAGTTGTTCGGGTTCTTGTACGGCACCGCCGGAACCTCGATCAGCTCGGCGCCGAAGAGACGCAGCGTGTCCTTCTTCTCCTGGCTCTGCGTGTCCGGGATGACAATGACGGTGCGGTAGCCGAGCGCCTTCGCCACCACGGTGAGGCCGATGCCGGTGTTGCCGGCCGTGCCTTCCACGATGACGCCGCCCGGCTTCAGCAGGCCCTTCTTCTCCGCGTCGCGAATGATGAACAGGCCGGCGCGGTCCTTCACCGACTGGCCGGGATTCATGAATTCGGCCTTGCCGAGGATCTCGCAGCCCGTCTCCTCCGAAGCGCGCTTGAGGCGGATCAGCGGCGTGTTGCCGATGACATCGATCACCGAACGGTGCATTTAGTTTCCTTCCGAAATTTGAGCAGAACCTAGAAACCTCGACGGCACCAAGCAAGGGCGGAATTTGCGCCAATCCAGCGCTTTCGGGCATGCCTGTCGGCCATCGCTGCAACTTCCCGGCCGGGCTTTGCGTGAAAGTCGATGACGCTGGATTTGTCGCGACGAACCGGAGGCAGCTCATGTCGCTCTACCGCGCCGACCCGAAGGACGGCATCTGCTGGCTCACCGGCGCCAGCACCGGCATCGGCCATGCACTGGCGCTCGACCTCGTGCGCGCCGGCTACACGGTCGCCGCGACCGCGCGCGGCGCCGACAAGCTCGCCGAACTGGCGCAGCAGGCGAAAGCCGGACCGGGCCGCGTGGTCCCCTTCCCGGCCGATGTCACCGACCGCGAGGCGATGGCCGCGACAATCGCGGCGGTCGAGGCCCAGCTTGGCCCCATCGCGCTCGCCATCTTCAACGCCGGCAACTACTTCCCGACGCGCGGCGACGATCTTTCCGTCGACAATTTCGTCAAGACATTCGAGGTGAACCTGTTCGGCGCGGTCAACGGGCTCGTCCCCGTCGTGCGCGCCATGCGACGCCACGGCCGTGGCCATGTCGTGCTGGTCGGTTCCGTGTCGAGCTATTTCGGTCTGCCGTCGGCCTCCGCCTACGGCGCATCGAAGGCCGCCATCAACAACATGGCGCAGTCGCTGAGACACGATCTCGACAAGATGAACATCCGCATCCAGGTCATGAACCCGGGCTTCGTCGACACACCGCTGACCGAGAAGAACGACTTCGCGATGCCGGCGCTGATGCCGGTCGACCGCGCCGCCGCCCGCATGCTTGCGGGCATCCGCTCGGGCGGCTTCGAGGTCACCTTCCCGCGCCGCTTCACCTGGCTGCTGAAGGTGATCCGCATTCTCCCGCAGCCGCTGCGTCATTTCCTCGTCAATCGCGGCACAGGCTGGAACCGGCGCAAGCTGAAGCCGCTCTCCGATCCGGGCTGAGCTTGCGCGGTCCGTCCCGCCGCCCTACCGTCGCGGCAAAGCGGGGGGGGAGCGCTGACATGCGGATCGTGGGCTGGATCGTCGTCGTCGTGGCGCTGGCAGTCGTGCTGGCGTGGTTCTTCGGCCCGCGCGTCCCGATCGACACCACCGTCACCTTCGACGCCGGGCAGATCCCTGCTGATATCGATGGCTGGCTTGCCGGGCGCGAGGCCGCAGTCCCCGCCATCAAGGACGAACTCAAGAAGGAGATCGTGTGGGTTGATCCGGCCAGCAAGGCGAAGACGCCGCTCGCCATCGTCTACGTCCATGGCTTCTCGGCCTCGAAAGCCGAGGTGCGGCCGCTGCCCGACAAGGTCGCAGCCGCGCTCGACGCCAATCTGTTCTACACCCGCCTCACCGGCCACGGGCAGGACGGCGCCGCCATGGGCGCGGCGACGGTCAACGCCTGGATCAACGACTTCGCCGAGGCGCTCGCCATCGGCCGCCGGCTGGGCGAACGCGTGATCGTCATCGCCACGTCGAGCGGCGGCTCTGTCGCTTCATGGGCCATGACCGAGCCGGGCCTCGCCGACAACGTGGCAGGACTGGTGCTGATCTCGCCGAACTACGGCGTGCAGGGCTCCGGTGCCTTTCTTCTGACGATGCCGTTCGGCGGTTTGATCGCCGAACTGCTGATCGGCAAGGAGCGCAGCTTCGAGCCCGTCAATGAGGCGCACGCCAGATACTGGACCCATGCCTATCCGACCGCCGCGCTGTTGCCGATGGCGGGCATCGTCAAGCTGGCCGTCGGGGCGCCGGTCGAGCAGGCGAAGGTCCCGGCGCTCTTCGTTTTCTCCGACGGCGACAAGGTGGTGCGGCCCGACCTGACGCGCGCGATCGCCGCCCGCTGGGGCGCGCCGCACGAGATCGTGGCGGTGACGGACTCGACCGACCCGTCCGACCACGTCATCGCCGGTGACGCGCTGTCGCCCAACACCACCGACCCGCTGGCCGCGAAGATCGTCGCCTGGGTGCAGGCGCTGCAGCCCTAGGTCTTCTCCGGCCGCGCATCGCGCGCGAACAGGTAGACGACCAGGGCAAACGCCAGCGTGCCCGCGTAGAACAGGAACAGCGCGGAGTAGGCTGATGCCGGCTCGCCCGGCACCATGTTGCCGGCCACGACGCCGCCGGTGGCAAACTGCATCAAGCCGGTGCCGCCGATGGAGTAGAAGTTCATCAGCGTCACGCCGCGCCCGGTCAGGTGCGCCGGCAGGAAGGCGCGCGAATGCGCGATCACCAGGCCGAACGACGCTCCGAACAGGCCGACGACGGCAAACAGCGCCGTGCTGGCGTCGATCCCCATCGCCGGATGCAGCGCGAACACGCCGAGCGCGGCGACGCAGACGGCGTTGCCGCCGAACGCCACCCATTTGCGCGTGCCGAAAAGCCGGTCGAGCGGGCCGTAGAGGAAGGAGCCGGCGATCATCGCCAGCGCCATGAAAAGCGTGGCGTTGCCGATGACGATGGAGTCGGCGCCGTAGACATCCGACAGGTATGGCCCGGCCCACAGTCCGCGAATGCCGGCCGGGGGCGCGTAATTGAGCGCCGTGATCGGGATCAGCGGCCACAGCACGCGCAGCTTCAGCAGGTCGAGATAGCCAGCCCAGCCCGGACGCGTGTCGTCCGCGTGTTTTTCCGGGGGTGGCGGATCGCGCACCAGTGCCAGGATCAGCGCCGCGGCCGCGATGGTGACGCAGCCGAGCCCGATCATCACCGGCCGCCAGCCGAACGCCTCCGCCGCATTGGCAAGCGGCGACGCGCCGATGACGTTGCCGGCCGTGCCGAAGGCGACGATCCACGACGCCAGCATGGCGAACCGGGCCGGCGCATACATGCGCGCGAAGATGAAGTAGGAGGCCATCAGGATGGGCGCGCAACCGACGCCGATCAGCACCATCGCGGCGATGATCATCCATGGCGTCCCGGCAGCCGCGAACACGAAGGCTCCGCCGCCTGCGCCGACCGCCAGCATCAGGGCCGCGGTACGCTTCGGACCATAGCGGTCGAGCGCGACGCCGACGGCGAACTGCGCCAGAGCGAAGGCAAAGAAAAATGCGCCGGAGGCAAGCGAGAAATCGGTTTTGGTCGCGCCCAGCTCGGCGGTCAGCACCGGCGTGAGGACCGCCAGGAACGAGCGGTAGAATTGCGACAGCACATAGGCTGCCGCCAGCGCGGCGATCCCAGCCATTTCCCCTCCGCGGAAATCCGCGCCGGCCATTACCGCCGCGCTGCCTGCCTAGACGGCTGACAGCAAACGGGCAACTGGCCCACGGAGCATCTCCATGGGCCAGAAGAAATCGACTGGTTCAGGCGGCGCGGGTGCGGTTGCCGGAGCCGCCGCGGCGACGGCCACGGAATGCCTTGCCCTCGCCCGACCCGGAGCCGGGCAGGCCGGCGAAGCCGCCTGCCTCCACCGGACGCCGCTGCGGCTGGTTGCCGCCGCGCTGTTCGGCGTGATGCTGAGCGCCATCGCGCGGGCGCTGCTGCTGGCCCTGCGGGCGCTTCTGCCCACCCGGCTGGCCGCCGGGCTGGCCATTGCGGCCGTGCTGTTTCTGGCCGTGCCCATGCGGCCGCTGTCCTTGCGGCTTGTGGCCCTGCGGCCTGCCATTGCGGCGGCCATTGTGCTCGCGACGACCGCTGTCGGCGTCGGCTTCCGACCGTGCCGGCTGCTCGCCCGGCGCGCGCACCGGGTCCGGCTCGCGTGTATGGTCGGCCACGACCGGCAGCTTCATGCGGATCACCCGCTCGACCGAGCGCAGCTTGGCGGCCTCGGCCGGATCGCACAGCGTCACGGCAATGCCGTCGGCCCCGTTGCGGCCGGTGCGGCCGATGCGGTGGACGTAGCTCTCCGGCTCGTCCGGCAGGTCGAAATTCACCACATGCGTGATGCCGGGCACGTCGATGCCGCGCGCCGCGATGTCGGTCGCCACGAGGATGCGGGCATTGCCGTCGCGAAAGCCGTTCAGGGCATTCTGCCGGGCATTCTGCGACTTGTTGCCGTGGATCACCGCGGCCGGGAAGCCGTC
>JBFXFO010000221.1:0-4784 GCA_050178915.1 Rhizobiaceae bacterium
GCCTACGATGAACCAGAGCGCCTTCACGATGGGGTCCACTTCACTCTCCCGGTTGGCCCGCCCTCAATGCACCCGCCGCCCCCTTCGTGCTTGATCGGAATTGTGGTCGGCGGAGTTTCGCGTCGCCAGTGGATTTTCCTGTTTTGTTCTGCTATCGACCTGCCCTTTCCGAGCCAGCGATTCGAGTCAACGGCTAATCTTTCCACGATTCTTTTTCGGCTGTGAATCATGGGCGCGGCGGCGGAAAGTTAACCCCTCGATAACCCCGTCTGGTACGGCAGACGGGATCGGAAGGGACGGGAATGGCAGACGCAGCACGTAAACTGGCAGTGGCGGAGACCCCGCTCTACCGCGAAGCGCCAAACAACATCGAGGCGGAGCAGGCGCTGCTCGGCGCCATTCTCGTCAACAACGATGCGTTCTACCGCATCTCCGACTTCCTCAAGTCGGCGCATTTCTACGAGCCGCTGCACCGCAAGATCTTCGACGTCGCCGCAGAACTGATCCGGATGGGCAAGATGGCCAATCCGGTGACCATCAAGACCTTCCTGCCCGCCGACGAGAAGGTCGGCGAGATGACCGTTGCGCATTATCTCGCGCGTCTCGCGGCCGAAGCCGTCACCGTCATCAACGCCGCCGACTATGGCCGCGCCATCTACGACCTCGCCACGCGCCGCGCGCTGATCACGGTGGGCGAGGACATGGTCAACATCGCCTACGACGCGCCCGTCGACATGGCCCCCCAGGAGCAGATCGAGGACGCCGAGCGGCGGCTGTTCGAACTGGCCGAGACCGGCCGCTACGATGGCGGCTTCGAAAGCTTCATCGATGCGGTGAAGACTGCCGTCGACATGGCCAATGCCGCCTACATGCGCGATGGCGGGCTGTCGGGCGTCGCCAGCGGCTTCCGCGACCTCGACAAGCGGATGGGCGGCCTGCAGCCGTCGGACCTGATCATCATCGCCGGCCGTCCCGGCATGGGCAAGACGTCGCTCGCCACCAACATGGCGTTCCACATCGCCGACGCCTACAAGCCCGCACCGCAGGCCGACGGCTCGTTCAAGGCGGCCGATGGTGGCGTGGTCGGCTTCTTCTCGCTCGAAATGTCGTCCGAGCAGCTCGCTACCCGCATCATCTCCGAGCAGACGGAAATCCCCTCCTCCAAGATCAGGCGCGGCGAAATCACCGAGAGCGATTTCGAGAAGCTCGTCGGCTGCTCGCAGATGATGCAGAAGCTTCCGCTTTTCATCGACCAGACCGGTGGCATCTCGATCGCGCAGCTGGCGGCGCGCGCGCGGCGCCTGAAGCGCCAGCGCGGTCTCGACGTGATCATCATCGACTATATCCAGCTGATGACCGGCTCATCGAAGCGCGCCAACGAGAACCGCGTGCAGGAAATCACCGAGATCACCACCGGCCTGAAGGCGCTCGGCAAGGAACTTGGCGTGCCGATCATTGCGCTGTCGCAGCTCTCGCGCCAGGTCGAAAGCCGCGAGGACAAGCGCCCGCAGCTTTCCGACCTGCGTGAATCGGGCTCCATCGAGCAGGACGCCGACGTGGTGCTCTTCGTGTACCGCGAGGAGTACTACCTCAAGAACAAGGAGCCGAAGCCCGGCACCGACGAATACATCAAGTGGGAAGGCGAGATGATGGAAGCGCGCGGCAAGGCGGAAGTCATCATCGCCAAGCAGCGCCACGGACCGACGGGCACTGTGCCGATGGGCTTCCAGGGTGAATACACGCGCTTCTTCGACCTCGCCGAGGACAGCCACATGCCGGCGCGGTTCGAGTAGTCCCGCTTGGCCAAGTCGCGCGTCCAGTTCATCTGCCAGGCCTGCGGCAACGTCTCGCCGCGCTGGTCCGGCAAGTGCGAGGCCTGCGGCGAGTGGAACACGCTCGTCGAGGAAGGCACCGCCGGCGGCATCGGGGGCGGTCCCGCTTCGCTGAAGAGCGCGCGAAAAGGCCGCGCCGTGGCGCTCACCACGCTTTCGGGCGACATCGAGGACGCGCCACGCATCGCCAGCGGCATCGGGGAACTCGACCGCGCCACCGGCGGCGGCTTTGTACGCGGCTCGGCGCTGCTGGTCGGCGGCGATCCCGGCATCGGCAAGTCGACGCTGCTCATGCAGGCCGCGGCCGCGCTGGCGCGCAAGGGCAACCGCATCGTCTACGTCTCCGGCGAGGAGGCGGTGGCTCAGGTCCGGCTGCGCGCGCAGCGGCTCGGCGCCGCCACGGCGCCTGTGGAACTCGCCGCCGAGACCAATGTCGAGGACATCCTCGCCACGATCTCCGACGGCAAGCGCCCCGACCTCGTCATCCTCGATTCGATCCAGACGCTCTGGACCGACCTCGCCGAATCCGCCCCCGGCACGGTCACGCAGGTGCGCGCCTCGGCTCAGGCGATGATCCGCTACGCGAAATCCACAGGGGCGGCGATCGTGCTCGTCGGCCACGTCACCAAGGAAGGGCAGATCGCGGGGCCGCGCGTGGTCGAGCACATGGTCGACGCGGTGCTCTATTTCGAGGGCGAAGGCGGCCACCACTACCGCATCCTGCGCACGGTCAAGAACCGCTTCGGCCCGACCGACGAGATCGGCGTGTTCGAGATGTCGGACAATGGCCTGCGCGAGGTCTCCAATCCGTCCGAGCTTTTCCTCGGCGAGCGCCACGCCGCCTCGCCTGGCGCGGCGGTTTTCGCCGGCATGGAAGGCACACGGCCGGTGCTGGTCGAGATCCAGGCGCTGGTGGCGCCCTCGCCGCTCGGCACGCCGCGCCGCGCCGTCGTCGGCTGGGACAGCCCGCGCCTGTCCATGGTGCTGGCCGTGCTGGAGGCGCATTGCGGCGTCCGCTTCGCACAGCACGACGTCTACCTCAACGTCGCCGGCGGCTACCGCATCAGCGAGCCGGCCGCCGATCTGGCGGTGGCAGCGGCGCTGGTGTCGTCGATGGCCGGTCTTGCTCTCCCTGCCGATTGCGTCTATTTCGGCGAAATCAGCCTGTCGGGGGCCGTCAGGCCGGTCGCGCATGCGCAGCAACGCCTCAAGGAAGCCGAAAAGCTGGGTTTCAACAGCGCTGTCTTGCCCAAGGGCGGCGAGGAACCTGTCGGCGCGATGACCGCCGGAGCCTTCCAGCCAGCAACGCTCGCCGACCTGGTGGCCAGGATCGCCGGTTCCAAACGGCGCACGGAAGACTGATCGGGGCGCGACCTGCGCACGGAGTGGAGAACAGATGCCGATTACGCTGCTTGACGGAATTCTCGTCGGCTTCACCCTCGTCTCGGCAATGCTCGCCATGGTGCGCGGCTTCTCGCGCGAGGTGCTCTCCATCGCGTCGTGGATCGCGGCCGCCGTCGCCGCCTACTTCCTCTACCCGCACGTGCTGCCCTACGTGCAGCCCTATATCGACAACGCGCAGGTCGCCATGGCGGCTTCCGCCGGCATCGTCTTCGTGGTGGCGCTGATCATCGTCACGATCATCACCATGCGCATCGCCGACTTCATCATCGACAGCCGCATCGGCGCGCTCGATCGCGCCCTGGGCTTCCTCTACGGCGCCGCGCGCGGCATCCTGGTGGTTGCGGTCGGCCTGCTGTTCTTCAACTGGCTGGTCGGCGCCAACCCGCCGGCCTGGATCACGGAAGCCAAGTCGCGGCCGCTGCTCGAGGCGATCGGCGCGCGCCTGCAGGCGCTGCTGCCCGACGATCCGGAAAATTCCATCCTGAAGCGTTTTGGCGCGGGCGGCGACGACGAAGAGCCGGCGCCGGCGCCGGATGGAACGCCACCCGCCGATGGCGGCGGCGGCAACGACAACCCGCCCGCAGACGGCGGCAATGACAATCCGCCGGCGGATGGTGGCAACGACACGCCACCGGCGGATGGGGACGACGCGCCCGAGGGCTAGTGACTGCCCGAGCGGCTGGGATTTCGGTCCGGGCCGCTCCATATGAGTTTGGCTGCTGCGAAAGGTAAGCCCTATGGCAGATGCGGTCCGCCTCGACCCGGCCGAAGCCGACGATCATTTCCACGACGAATGCGGCGTGTTCGGCATCTTTGGCCGCGCCAACGCATCGGCGATCGTCACCCTCGGCCTGCATGCGCTGCAGCACCGGGGGCAGGAAGCGGCCGGCATCGTGTCCTACGACGGCGCGCAGTTCCACGTCGAGCGGCATGTCGGCCTCATCGGCGACACCTTCACCAAGCAGTCCGTTATCGACCGCCTGCCCGGCACCCGTGCCATCGGCCACACGCGCTATGCCACCACAGGCGGCGCCGGCCTGCGCAACGTCCAGCCCTTCTTCGCCGAGCTCGCCGAGGGTGGCCTGGCCGTTGCCCACAACGGCAACATCACCAACGCGATGACCGTGCAGCGCACCTTGCAGAAGCAGGGCGCGATCTTCTCGTCCACCTCGGACACCGAGACGATTATGCACCTCGTCGCCACCTCGAAGGAGCGCGACGTCAATTCGCGCTTCATTGACGCCATCCGCCAGTTGGAAGGCGCCTTTTCGCTGGTAGCGCTCACCGCCAAGAAGATGATCGGCGTGCGTGACCCGCTCGGCATCCGCCCGCTCGTGCTGGGCGATCTCGACGGCGCCTGGATCCTCGCCTCGGAAACCTGTGCGCTCGACATCATCGGCGCGCGCTTCGTGCGCGACATCAAGCCCGGGGAGATGGTCGTGGCAACGGCGAAGGGCTTGGAGAGCCACTTCCCGTTCGAGGCGCAGAAGCCGCGCTTCTGCGTGTTCGAGTACGTCTATTTCGCGCGGCCGGACTCGCAGGTCGAAG
>JBFXFO010000222.1:0-4757 GCA_050178915.1 Rhizobiaceae bacterium
CGTCGAAGGCCAGTTCGGTCCGCAGCAGGAAGACGAGATGATCCACGCCTATTTTGGCGGCGAGCCGAGGCCGGGCGAGCGCGGACGCATCGTCATCTACAAGGCGATGTGCGACCTGCTGTGGACACTCTGGGGCCTCATCCAGCTCGCCAACCAGAACCCGGCCGACGATTTCCGCGCCTATGCCGACGGCCGCTTCGCCCGCTGCAAGGCGCTGATGGAGACAGCCGACTTCCCCCGCCACGTCGCGGCGGTGGCGAAATGCTGAGCTACAGCTGCTTTTCCGCCAGCTCGCGGAACGCGTCGGGCACCGAGCGCGGCGCCTCCAGCGCCACCGAGGCATAGCCGACCGCCTCCCAGCCGAAGCGGTCGCGGATGCGGTCCATGGTGCGGTCTGCAGTGAAGCGCGCCGCGCCACGCTTGGTGCCCGGCCGGCGATTCTCGTCGGCCAGGCCGAGCGAGAGCTCGAGCTGCAGGTCGGCGCGCTCCTCCAGATGCGAGACCGAGATCGCCAGTAGCGTGATCGTGCGCTCCTGCGGATGATCGGCCAGCGCCTTGCGCACCAGGTCCTCCGCCACCTCCGCCAGGATGGCGGTGGCCGAGATCGGCTGGTCGAGCGTGGCGGAACGCGTCACTGCGTGCATGTCGGCGAAGCGCACGCGCACCGTCACCGTGCGGCCCGGCCGCGACTTCGCCCTCAACCGCGTCGCGACGCGGTCGGCGAGCAGCAGCAGCGTCGGCCGGTAGATATGCTCCGCCGCCGGCTTGCGCCCGATCGCCGACTGCGCGCCGGCGGAATGGGCGCGCCCGCGCGTGGTGATGCCGCGCGGGTCGCGGTTCCAGGCAAGCGCGCCGAGCTTCTCGCTGGCCGCGGTACCGAGCGTCTTCTCCAGCGACCAGCCCGGCGTGCGCGCCAGCTGGCCGATCGTCTCGACCCCCATCTCGGCGAGCCTGGCCTTAGTCACCGGCCCGACGCCCCACATCAGCTCGACCGGCAGGTCGTGCAGGAATTCCAGCTCGCGCCCCGGATCGACCGACACCAGCCCGTCGGGCTTCGCCACCTGCGAGGCGATCTTGGCGAGATGCTTGGTGCGCGCCACTCCGATCGAAATCGGCAGGCCGAGTTCGGCTCGCACGCGCCGCCGCACCTCCCTGGCGATGTCGTCCGGGCTCCCGAACAGATGCGTGCAGCCGGCCACGTCGGCGAAAGCCTCGTCGATGGAAATGCGCTCGACCAGCGGCGTGAAATCGCCAAGCACGCCGATCGCCTCGTCGCCCAGCCGCTGGTAGTCGGAGAAGTGTCCACCGACGAAGATCAGGTGCGGGCAGAGTTCGCGCGCCGCGCGGCCCGACATGCCGCCACGCACGCCGAACGCCTTCGCTTCGTAGGACGCCGCGAGCACCACGCCGCCGCCGACCGCGATCGGCTTGCCGCGCAGCGACGGGTCGAGCAACTGCTCCACCGAGGCATAGAACGCATCGAGGTCGGCATGCAGGATCGTCGCCGTCGTTTCCATGCGGCCTGCCCGTGTTCCAACGCACGTTTGAACGTCGCCTGAATGGCGTTCGAACCCGCGTTAGAACATAACAGGAACACGCAGACAGGAGTCAAGCAGCTTGATCAGCCGAAATGGGCACCCCGGAACGCCACCTCGCGCTCACCGCCCGCCGCATCCATCAGCGTCAGCGCGTGATCCGCTACACGGATGTCGGCCACCTCGGTCCACCCGGCCGGCACGGGGATCGCGCCGAACGCGGAGCGGATTTCCGTACGCGCCCCGAGTTCGAGATCGACCGGCGTGCCCGGCTTTTCGCCATCCTTGAGATGGATGCCGACGGCGCCCTCCTCGAGGCCGAGCACGGCGGTATGCCGGCCGTTCCACGGCGCATAGGAGCGCCCGCCATTGCTCATCCACAGAACCGTCTGCGGCAGCAGCACCGCATCCTTGACGGCGAAGAACAGGAAGCCGTCGCGCGCCGCGAGCGCCGCCGACCAGCCGAGCCGGTTGCCCGGCTGTTCCGACAGCACGATCAGGTCTTCATGGCCGCGATCGAACGGGTAGTTGCGGGCATCGACGTTGCCGCCATCGGCGCGCTGAACCTTGGCCAGCGATGCGAACTCCTGCGGATAGGCAAGGATCGAGCGACCGCGCGCCGGATCGGTCTCCAGCGGCTGCAGCGTCGTGCGGCCCAATTCCTTCGACGAGAAGCTCAGCCGCGCGCCGCCCGGCACATGCACCATGGCGTGGTGCGCCACCGGCAGGCGGCCGGTGCCGCCCTCGAACACATGCGACTGGTAGATGACGGGATGGCCCGGCACGAGCGTGATGCGCTTTTCCAGCGCCGCGCCCTGGATCGACTGCCTGAGCCGGTAACGCGTCGTCACCGCGCCATCGCCGGCCGCCTCTGAGCCCGCCGGCTCCCACGAACCGTTGGCCGACCAGCCATGGATCGGCGCATCGCCTTCGGCGCGCGCGAAAGGCGCGCAGAAGAAATCGCCTGCCAGCTTGCGTTCGACCGGCGCGACCTCGTCGCCCAGTGTCTCGCCGCCGACGACCCATGGCGCGCGATGCAGCGGCCTCAGCGTTTTCCCGTCGGCCTCGATCGCGACATTGTCGATGATGCCGCACTCGGGATCGAAATCGAGCGACAGCCCCTGCGTGGCGAGGCGCTGCATCAGCTCTTGCCCGCAGCGTAGCGCGCATTCGTCCAGGCGCCGCCATTGCCGTTCGACTCGACCGCCGCCGCCACGAACTTCACGCCGCGCGCGCCGTCCACCACATCCGGCACGAAACCGCGCCGATCGGCGCCGATGGCGGTGCCGCCGCGATGCGCGCGGATGATCTCGGCGGCGTCGCGATAGAAGTTGGCGAAAGCCTCGATGTAGCCTTCCGGATGCGCCGCCGGCATGCGCGAGACGTTGCGGCTCTCGCCCACCGAGCCGTGCCCGCCACGCACCAGCGTGCGCGCTTCCTCGCCGTAGCGGGTGAAGCGCAGCTCTTCCGGCCGCGTGCCATGCCACTCCAGCCCGGCCTTGTCGCCATACACGCGCACCGACAAATCGTTGTAGTGGCCGGGCGAGGTCTGGCTCGCCATGATGGTTCCACGCGCGCCGCCGCTCCAGCGCACCAGCACATGCGCGTTGTCGTCCAGCCGTCGTCCGGGCACCGCCGTGAACAGGTCGGCCGCCACGCTCTCGGCCTCGCAGCCGGACACGAAGCAGGCGAGGTTGAAGGCATGCACGCCAATGTCGGCGAGCACCGCCGACTGTCCGGCGCGCGCCGGATCGGTGCGCCATTCGGCCTGCTTGTTGCCGTCGGCGTCGATCGGCTGGGTCAGCCAGTCCTGGATGTACGAGCCATGCACCGAAACCAGCCGGCCGAGCTCGCCCGCCGCCACCATCTCCCTCGCCTGGCGGATCATGGCGTAGCCGGTGTTGTTCAGGGTCACCATGAACTTGCGCCGCTTCGTCTCGGTCAGCGCCACCAGCGCATCGGCCTCGTCCAGAGTGGTCGACAGCGGCTTGTCGCAGATCACGTCGATGCCGGCCTCGAGGAAGGCCGTCGCGACCGGCGCGTGCAGATGGTTTGGCGTGACGATGACCACCGCCTCGATGCCGTCGGCACGCGCGGCCTCGGCCCGCGCCATCTCGCGCCAGTCGGCGTAGGAGCGCTCCGCCGCGATGCCGATGTCGGCCGCAGAGGCCGCGGCGTTGGCGGGGTCGGAAGACAGCGCGCCGGCCACCAGCGCGATCTTGTCGTCCAGCCGCATCGCCAGCCGGTGCACCGCCCCGATGAAGGCGTTGCGGCCGCCGCCGACCATGCCGACCCGCAGCCTGTTGCCTGTCGCCGCATCGGACGTTGCGTACACCATGTCGGAATCCATTCTGTCTTCAGTTCGAATTTGGCGCGGACTATAGGAGGCCTCGGCCGATTCTCGAAGGCGGATTTCCATTTTTCCGATTGTGAAAATCCCATGCCGCGCTAGCTTTCGGCAAAAGCATACACAAAGGGACGGAATGCATGGCCAAACACGGCGTGCTCGGCATCAGCTTCGACCACATGCACATGGGCGACCTGCTGCGGCAGGTGCATGAGCATCCCGACGCCGAGATCGCGGGCATCTATGATGCCGACCGCAGCCGCATGCAGTCGGCCATCGAGACGTTCGGCATTCCCGACGACCGCGTCTTCACCGATCTCGACAAATGCCTGACCAGCACGAAGGCTGACCTCGCCATCGTCTGCTCGGCCACGGCAGAGCACGCCAACAGCGTCGAGAAGATCGCGCCGCACGGCCTGCATGTGATGATCGAGAAGCCGTTCGCATCCAGCGTCGCCGAGGCGCGCCGCATCATCAAGGCGATGGAGGGCACCGGCAGGCAACTGGCCGTGAACTGGCCGCTCGCCTGGTACCGCTCGCACAACACGGCGAAACGGCTGGTCGCGGAAGGCGCCATCGGCGCGCTGATCGAGGTGCATTTCTACGACGGCAATCGCGGTCCCCTTTTCCACCTCGCCGACAAGGTCGAGGTCTCGCCGGAGGAGGTCGAGAAGCAGAAGCCGGACTCGTGGTGGTACAAGAAAGCAAGCGGCGGCGGCAGCCTGCTCGACTATCTCGGCTACGGCACCACGCTCGGAACCTGGTTCTACGATGGCGACGCGCCGCTCGAAGTCACCAGCGTCGGCGACCAGACGCCGGGCATCGAGGTCGACCAGCACGCGATCACGGAGGCGCGCTATGCACGCGGACTGGCG
>JBFXFO010000223.1:0-4749 GCA_050178915.1 Rhizobiaceae bacterium
GCTCACGGCTCCGATGGGCGCGCTGACCGCGCGACGCCCGGTCGGGCTTGCGAACCCTGCGGGTTCGAAATGGCTCCGCCAGGCTCCGCCACCACCTTTCTCACAACCAGTTCGCACTGCTCAACGCGCTGACGTGCATCCGCAAGCCGTCACCGGGCCTCGAAGGCGCTGGCGCGATCCGCCCAGGCGCCTGCCGCCAATCGCGAAGCGGCGACTGGCCGCGCCGCGACGGGCAGCCTAGACTCCGCCGCACGAGGATTCGCGATCGCAAGGCAGAGTGACGATTCTCAGGACCATACTGCTTGCCGCCATGACCGGGTTCGCTCTGTCGGGGCTGGTCCATTCCGCTGCTGCCGTGGACACGCCAGGCAGTGTCTCGGGCTGCGCCGCCGCCAGCTTTGAAGGCACCGACTATGTGGTCTGCACCGCCGACCCTACGAGCGGCCGGCTGCGCATGTTCTGGAAAGATGCCGAAGGCAATCCGTATCGGCGTTTTGGCGCGCTTGCGGACGCGCTGGAGAGCAAGGGGCAGTCGCTCAGCCTCGCCCTCAATGGCGGCATGTACGACACCGATTTCCGGCCGATCGGGCTGTATGTCGAGGATGGCAAGGAGTTGCGGCCGCTGAACAAACGCAAAGGCCCGTCCAGCGGTCCCGTGCCGAACTTCTTCAAGAAGCCGAACGGCGTCTTCTATCTGAAGGCCAGCGGCGCCGGCATCGTCACCACCGAAAAATACGCGGCGAAATCGAAAGGCGTGACCTTTGCTACCCAGTCAGGCCCGATGCTGGTGATCGAAGGCAAGCTGCACCCTGCCCTCATCGCCGGCTCGACCGACCGCACGCGGCGCAGCGGCGTCGGCGTATGCGAAGGCGGCACCGTGCGCTTCGCCATCAGCGACGACGCCGTCAACTTCCACGATTTCGCGCGGCTGTTCCGCGACGAGCTGAAGTGCCGCAACGCGCTGTTCCTCGATGGCGGCAATGGCGTCGGGCTCTATCTGCCCGAGATGCGGCGCAACGATTTCTCCTGGCATGGCGGCTACGGGCCGATGTTCGGCCTCGTAGACTGAAGCCTCAGGCAGCCCTGTCCGGGAACAGCGCAGCCAACCCGGCCGGCGATGCATCGCACACACCGCGCTCAGTGATCAGCCCGGTCACCAGCCGCGCCGGCGTCACGTCGAAGGCCGGATTGGCCGCGCCGGTCGCATCGGGCGAGATGCGCACGGTGGTGACGGTGCCATCCGCCAGCCGGCCCTGCACCAGCGAAACCTCGTCGCCGGAGCGCTCCTCGATCGGGATCTCCTTCAGCCCGTCGCGCACGGTCCAGTCGATGGTCGGCGACGGCAGCGCCACGTAGAACGGCACGCCATTGTCCCGGGCGGCAAGCGCCTTCAGATAGGTTCCGATCTTGTTGCAGACATCGCCATTCGCGGTGGTGCGGTCGGTGCCGACGATGACCATGTCGACGTCGCCATGCTGCATCAGATGGCCGCCGGCATTGTCGACGATCAGGGTGTGCGGCACGCCGTGGCCCGCCATCTCCCACGAGGTGAGGTAGGCGCCCTGATTGCGCGGGCGCGTCTCGTCCACATAGACGTGCACCTTGATGCCCTCCTCGGCGGCCAGGTAGATCGGCGAGGTGGCGGTGCCGTAGTCCACCGTCGCCAGCCAGCCGGCATTGCAGTGGGTGAGGATGTTGACCGGCTCGCCGGGCTTCTTGCCCCTGGCGATCTCCCGGATGATTTCCAGCCCGTTGCGGCCTATGGAGCGGTTCAGCTCGACGTCCTCGTCGGCCATTGCGGCCGCCTTTGCATAGGCATTTGCCGCACGTTCGGCGACGGGCACCGGCTGCAGCGCGCGACGCATCTCGTCGAGCGCCCAGCGCAGGTTGATGGCGGTCGGACGCGTGCGGTTGAGCTGCTCCCATGCCTCGTCGAGGCTGGCGTCGGACGCGTCCTCGCGCATGCGGATGGCGACGCCGTAGGCCGCCGTCACGCCGATCAGCGGCGCACCGCGCACCCACATGTCGCGGATCGCGGTGGCCACGTCGTCAATGGTGCCCAGCGTCACGACGCGGAACTCGTGCGGCAGCCAGCGCTGGTCGATGATGTCGACCGAGCGGCCGTCCTCGTTCAGCCAGATGGTGCGGAAGTGCCGATCGCCGACCTTCATCGCTCGCTCCTTTCGCCAGATGCCGCGTCAGAACGGCGTGTCGCCGCCGTCGATGCTGATCGACTGGCCGCGGATGATCACCGCTGCGTCGGACAGCAGGAACGCAACAACGCGGCCGACCTCGACCGGCTGGATGTGACGGCCGAGCTGCGCCGGCACCATGGTGCCGAACAGCGCGTCGCGGTCCTGCCCGATGCGCGGCGCCAGAAAGTCGGCGACGCTCTTCAGCATGTCTGTGGCGACGCCGCCGGGGCACACTGCGTTGACGTTGATGCCGCGCTCGGCCCATTCCAGCGAGAGCGAGCGCGTCAGGCTGATCACCGCCGCCTTGGAGGCGTTGTAGCCGGCCATGTTGCGGTAGCCGACCTTGCCGGCGTTCGATGCGATGTTGACGATCGCGCCGGAGCCCTTGGCGAAGTGCGCGGCCGCCGCCTGCGCGGCGAGCAGCACGCCCTTCACGTTGACAGCCATTTCGAGGTCGATGCCGGCCGGGGTGGTTTCGTCCGCAGGGCCGAGGCGCACAATGCCGGCATTGTTGACCAGCCCGTCCAGCCGCCCGAACTTCTCCACCACGGACGCAAAAGCGGCCTTCAGGCTATCCGGATCGGTCACGTCGGCGCCAACGCCGATGGCGCGGTCGCCGGCGTTCAGCGCGTCCGCCGCGGCGCGCGACTTGGCAGCATCGAGATCCATCATGGCGACGCGGCCACCCGCTTCCAGCACCGCTTCCGCAATGCCCTTTGCAATGCCGCCGGCACCGCCTGTGACGACGACGACCTTGTCCTGCAACGCTTTCATGTCATGCTCCACTCGAATTTCGACGCCCGGCTGTTTCGGCCGGTCACCAGGTCGGCCGCGCCATCACGCCGCCATCGACGATCAGATCGGCGCCGCTGATCCAGCGCGCCGCGTCTGAGGCGAGAAACAGGCAAGCATCGGCGATGTCGTCGGGCTGGCCGAGACGCTTGAGCGCCGCGGCGGCCTTCCAGCGGCCAACGCCTTCGGGCCATGCCTGCTCGATGCCGTCGCGATGGATCAGGCCGGGGCAGACCGAATTCACGCGGATGCCGAACTCGCCATACTCGAGCGCCGCCGCCTTGGTGAACATCACCAGAGCGGCCTTCGAGGTGGCGTAGTGGCCGTGCCACGGGGCCGGGTTGTGGCCCTCGATCGAGGCGATGTTCACCACCGCTCCGCCCTTGCCCTTCTCGCGCAGATGCGCCGCCACTTCCTTGACCAGCAGGAACGGGCCGGCGACGTTTGCCGCCATCATCTCGGTCCAGTCGTCCTCGGTCACGTCGGGCAGCGCCTTGGCGGGCTGCAGGCCGGCATTGTTGATCAGGATATCGACGCCGCCAAACGCACCGATGGCCTCGGCCACGAGCTTGCCCGCACCGGCGCCGGTCGAGACGTCGGCCTGCACGGCGACAGCCTTGCCGCCGGCGCTGGCGATCCCGGCGACGACCGCGTCAGCCGCGTGCTTGCGGCCGTTGTAGTGGCACACCACGCTGGCGCCGGCTTCGGCAAAGCGCCTGGCGATGCCCGAACCTATTCCGCCGCTGGCGCCGGTGACGATCGCCGTGCGGCCCGACAGGTCGAGCAGCTTGGCGACGGACGGAACAGAACTCATGATGCACTCCGGGCAGGCAGTTTCGGGAACAGGTCTTTCAGGATCGCCTCGATCTTCTGGCCGCAGATGGCGGCCATGGCGACCACGGACTCGATCGTGTCGGGCTGCTGGTCCGGCCCGCCGGTCGCAGCGTTGGCGACGGCGGAGAGGCCGAGCACGCGCATGCCGATGTGGTTGGCCGCGATGACCTCCATCACCGTCGACATGCCGACCGCGTCGCCGCCCGCCATGCGGAAGAAGCGGCGCTCGGCCGAGGTCTCCAGCTCGGGACCGTTGAGGCCGCAATAGATGCCGCGCTGCAGCTTCGTGCCGGTGCGATCGCCCGATGCGATCGCCAGCCTGCGCAGCTCCGGATCATAGAGCTGCGACTGGTCGGGGAAGCGCAGGCCGATCGCCTCGTCGTTGTGGCCGATGAGCGGGCTGCGGCCGGTGAAGTTGAGGTGATCCTCGATCAGCATCACGTCGCCGGCGGCGTAGTCTGCGTTGAGCCCGCCGGAAGCATTGGTGACGACAAAGGTGGCGGCGCCGAGCTGTTTGAGCACGTACACGGCGAGCGCGATGTCGCGCGGCTGCCAGCCCTCATAGAGATGCAGGCGGCCCTGCATGACGACCGTGCGGCGGCCGAAGACATCGCCGATGACGAACTGCCCCTTGTGACCGGGCGCGGTCGAGACCGGAAAGCCCTCGATCTCCGAATAAGGGATGACCGTCGGGCTCTGCACCGCCTCGGCGAGATGGCCGAGGCCGGAGCCGAGCACGAGCGCGATCTCAGCGGGTGCGCCAGCGCGGTCCTTGATCGAATCGTGGGCGCGCTTCAAGCGCGGCAGCAGGGAATCCATCATCGTCTTTTCCGTTTCAGCGTCAGGCGATCGTCGCCGCGATGCGCGGCACCATGTCGGCGACTTCCGCCACCGTGTCGCCGATTGAGAGGCGGGTGAGGACGCCGTC
>JBFXFO010000224.1:0-4643 GCA_050178915.1 Rhizobiaceae bacterium
CCGCGTTAGACCCGCTAAGCTATGCCTCCCCACCCGGTCCCTAAGTCGGCGATCGTGGTTGATTTTCGGTTGCCGAACTGTTTCGGCCCATAAAATTTGCGTGAGGAAGCGGCCCAAGGCAAGCGGCGGCATCGCGCGCACCGGGGGAAACGATGCGAATCCTGCTCAAAATCATCAAGTGGGTGGTTGTCCTTGTGGTCGTGCTCGTGGTCGCCGCGGCCGGCTATCTCTATTTCGCGCCGCCGGATCTGATCCGCGTGGCGTCGGCCTATTCGGCGAAGATCGTCTGCTCGAATGTCTTCGTCGCCGGGCGCGACGCTGGCGAGGTGCTGGCCGACGACGTGCAGGCGCCCGGCCATCCGATCCTCACGCTCATCGACGTATCGGTCGATCGCGAGGCCAAGACCGTATCTGCCGGTCTGTTCGGCCTCTTCGGCAAGGGTCTCGCCGTCGCGCGTGACGGTTATGGCTGCGCCACCGTGCCGGACGGCAACCTCGCTGCGGTGCCGGCGACGCCGGCCGTCGCCGCGCCCGCCGCCGCGGGCACCGGGCTCTGGCCCGATGGCGAGACGGTGCAGCCGTCGCAGGACCCGGCAGTCGCCGCGCTGCTTGATGATCCGAAGCTGACCGGTCCGGGCATGCGGGCCGTGGTAGTGGTCCACAATGGCCGCATCATTGGCGAGCGCTATGGCAAGGGTTTTGATGCGAAGACGCCGCTGCTCGGCTGGTCGATGACCAAGTCGGTCAACGCCGCGCTTGTCGGTACGCTGGTGCGCGACGGCAAGCTGAAGCTCGACCAGGCCGGCCTGTTCCCGGAATGGAGCGACGACCGCAAGGACATCAAGCTTTCCGACCTCACCAGCATGTCGAGCGGGCTCGAGTTCAACGAGGATTATGGCGATGTCACCGACGTGACGCGCATGCTCTACCTCGAACCCGACATGGCCGCCTTCGCCGCGTCGAAGCCGCTTGTAGCCAAAGTCGGCGAGGCGTGGAACTATTCCACCGGCACCACCGTGCTGATCTCTAAGATCTGGCAGGGCGCCGCGGGTGCGGACGCGCTCGCGCTGCCGCGCAAGGCGCTGTTCGGGCCGATCGGCATGACCAGCGCCGTGCTGGAGGCAGACGCGCGCAACACCATCGTCGGCTCATCATACCTCTACGCCACCGGCCATGACTGGGCGCGTTTCGGTCAGCTCATGCTGAATGGCGGCGAGTGGAAAGGCACGCAGGTGGTGCCGGCCGACTACGTCGCATGGATGCACCAGGCCGCGGCGGCGTCGAAGGGCGAATACGGCATGGGGCAGGTCTGGCTGCACGGTCCCGCGGCCGGCACGCCGGAGGGCGAAGACCCCGACAAGGGCTTCGACATCCCGGACGACGCGTTCTGGTTCCTCGGCCATGACGGCCAGTCCATTGCCGTCATCCCGTCGAAGCGGCTGGTGGTGGTGCGTCTCGGCCTGACCCCCTCCAAGCTCGCCTACAAGTCGCAGGGGCTGGTCGAGGCACTGGCGAAAGTCGTTCCGCTCGTTCCGGAATAGGCGAGGGCGGCGAGCCCGCCGCCTCACTCGGCCTTGCCGAATCCGCCCGGCGTCGGCGTGGTGACGATCACCGCCTCGCCGGCCTCGATCACGGTCTGATCGCAGGCTTTGAGACGCTCGACGCGGCCATCCTTGCGGCGCACCTCGGTCATGCCGCGCTCGCCGTCGCTGCCGCCGCCGATGCCGCACGGCGGGCGTTCGCGGTGCGACGACAGGATTGCGCATTCCATCGTTTCGAGGAACCGCATGGTGCGGCGGGTGCCGTCGCCGCCGGGAAAGGCGCCACGCCCGCCGGAGTGTTCGCGGATGTGGAAATCCTCGAGCAGGACAGGGAAGCGCAGTTCGAGGATCTCCGGATCGGTGAGGCGCGAATTGGTCATGTGGACATGCACGCCGGACGTGCCCGCAAAGCCGTGCCCGTCATTCATCTGCCCGGCCGGCGAGCCCGAGCAGATTGTCTCGTAATACTGGACCCTGGCGTTGCCGAAGGTCAGGTTGTTCATCGTGCCCTGGCTGTTCGACAGCGCACCCATCGCGCCGAAGATCGCGTTCGTCACGTGCTGCGAGGTCTCGACATTGCCGGCCACCACGGCGGCCGGGTAGGCAGGCCGCAGCATGCAGCCGTCGGGCACGACGATGCGGATCGGCCGCAGGCATCCCGCATTCATCGGGATGTTGTCCTCCACCATCACGCGGAAGGCGTAGAGCACGGCTGCGCGGGTCACCGGCTCGGGCGCGTTGAAGTTGTTCTTCATGACCGGCGATGTGCCGGTGAAATCCACCGTCGCCTCGCGCGCTGAGCGGTCGATCGTGATCTTCACGCGGATCACCTGGCCGGTGTCGGTCGGATACTCGTAGCTCGAACTGTCCGGCAGCCGCTCCAGCACCCGCCGCACGCTCTCGGCGGCGTTGTCCTGCACGTGCCCCATATAGGCCTCGACCACGTCGAGCCCGAAATGCGTCACCATCTTCTTCAGCTCGGCCACGCCCTTCTCGTTGGCGGCGATCTGCGCCTTGAGGTCGGCGATGTTCTGCGCCGGGTTGCGGGCCGGGTAGGGGTGGTCGGTCAGCATGCGTTCGAGTTCGGCCTCGCGGAACAACCCGCGCTCGACCAGATGGAAATTGTCGAACAGCACGCCTTCCTCGTCGACGGTCGTCGCCAGCGGCGTCATCGAGCCCGGCGCGGTGCCGCCGATGTCGGCATGATGTCCGCGCGATGCGACCCAGAACAGGATCGTGCCATTGCCGGCCTCATCGAACACCGGCGTCACCACCGTGATGTCGGGCAGGTGCGTGCCGCCATTGTAGGGTGCGTTCAGCGCGAACACGTCGCCGGGGCGCACCCGGTCCAGGTTCAGGCGGATCACCGTTTCGACCGAGCGGTCCATCGAGCCGAGATGCACCGGCATGTGCGGGGCGTTCGCCACCAGCGCACCGTCGCGGTCGAAGACCGCACAGGAGAAGTCCAGCCGCTCCTTGATGTTCACCGATGACGCGGTGTTCTGCAGCGTCACGCCCATCTGCTCGGCAATCGACATGAAGAGGTTGTTGAACACCTCCAGCATCACCGGATCGGCGCCGATCTTGCCGTCGCGACCCGTTCCGAGCGCCGCGCTGCGGCGCTTCTGCTCGGCCCGGCGCAGCAGCACGTGGTCGTGCGGCGTGATCTCGGCGCGCCATCCGGGCTCAACCACGATTGTCTGGTGCGGCTCGATCATCAGCGCCGGCCCGGCCACCGTCTGTCCCGGCGCCAGGGTTTCCCGGCGATAGACCGCCGCCTCGTGCCATTCGCCTTCGCTGAACATGCGGCGCGTATCGACGGGCTCCGCCTTGCCGCCGGTCGTGCCCGAAATCTGATCCTCGACATGGTTGCGGCGGCCGTCGCTTCCCGAGACGTCGACCGTCTCGATCACCACCGGCCGGTCGTCGTAGAGGAAACCGAACTGCTTGCGGTGCGCGAGATCGAAGCGCTGCCGCGCCGCCTCTACCGAACGGTCGGTGAAATCGACCGGCAGCACCGTGTCGGTGCCTTCGTAGCGCAGGTGCACCACCTCGCGCCATTCGACCGCGCCATCGGGAACGCCCTGTGCCGACAGTTCGGCCAGCACCTCCCCGCGCAGTCCGGCGATGGTCCGGTCGACGCTTTCAAGCGAGCTTTCCGCAAGCGGCATGATCGCGCCCTTCTGGCGTGAGGCGAAGATCGCCGAGAGGCCGATGCCGTAGGCCGAGAGCAGCCCCGACAGCGGGTGGATCAGCACGGCCTCCATGCCGAGCGCGTCGGCGACGAGGCAGGCATGCTGTCCGCCGGCGCCGCCGAAGCAGTTGAGCAGGTAGCGTGTCACGTCATAGCCGCGCTGCACCGAGATCTTCTTGATGGCGTTCGCCATATTCTCGACGGCGACGGTGACGAACCCCTCCGCGATCGCCTCGGCGCTGCGGCCATCGCCGATCTGGCGGGCCAGCGCCGCGAACTTTTCCGCGACGACGCGCGTGTCGAGGCGCTGGTCCTGCGCCGGTCCGAAGATGGCCGGGAAGAAATCCGGCTGCAGTTTGCCGAGCATCGCGTTGGCGTCGGTGACGGCAAGCGGTCCGCCGCGGCGATAGCAGGCGGGCCCGGGATTGGCGCCGGCCGAATCCGGCCCGACGCGGAAGCGTCCCGCCTCGAAATGCAGGATCGAGCCGCCGCCCGCCGCCACCGTGTGGATGCGCATCATCGGCGCGCGGATGCGCACGCCGGCGACCTCAGTGTCGAAGGCGCGCTCATACTCTCCGTCGGAATGCGCGACATCGGTCGAGGTGCCGCCCATGTCGAAGCCGATGACGCGCTCGAAACCGGCAAGCCGCGCCGTCTCGACCATGCCGACCACCCCGCCGGCCGGGCCGGAGAGGATCGCATCCTTGCCCTGGAAGCGGTCGGCGGCGGTCAATCCGCCCGACGACATCATGAACATCAGGCGCGGGCCGTCTTTCGCGTCCGCCTCGATGCCGAGCTCAGTCTCCACCGTGCGCACGTATCTGCGCAGGATCGGAGACAGGTAGGCATCCACCACCGTGGTATCGCCGCGCCCCACCAGCTTGACCAGCGGCGAGACCTCATGACTG
>JBFXFO010000225.1:0-4545 GCA_050178915.1 Rhizobiaceae bacterium
CCAGGCTATGCCGACGCCGTCGATTTCTCCACCGACGCCTATCCCCATTTCACCATGATCAAGGCCAAGACAGAATGAACCCGCAGCGCATCGCCAAGCTCAAGACGCTCCTCCAGGCCGCCGACCTGCCGGCGGTGGCCTTCGTGCCGGGCGCGAATTTCTACTATCTGACTGGCGTTCACCTGCATCTGATGGAGCGGCCGACCATCCTCATCGTTACTGCCGAGGGCGCCATCCACGCCGCGATCCCGGCGCTGGAGCGCGACCGTTGGGTCGCGGCCATGCCGCATGCCGAGACGGTGTTCTGGCAGGATTCGGATGGCTATGCCGGGGCGCTCGCGACGCTGGCGCGGCAGACCGGTCTCGACCGTCTCGGCGTGGAGTCGGGCCGCATGCGGCATTTCGAGGCCGCGGCCCTGGAAGCAGCGTTCGGCCTGCACGTCATCGACGCCAGCAAGGCGCTGGCGCGGCTGCGTCTGGTGAAGGAGCCGGAAGAGCTTGCCGCGATGGAAAATGCCATCCGCATCAGCGAGGCGGCGCTGGAGGAGACGATTGCGAGGGTCGCGGTCGGCATGTCGGAAACCGACATCCGCACCATGCTGCATATGGCGATGCTGGAAGGCGGCGCCGACGGTCCCGCCTTTGACCTCATGGTGCTCAGCGGCGAGGCCTCGGCCGATTGCCACGGCGTGACGTCGTCGCAGCGGCGCGTGGCGGCGGGCGATGCGCTGCTGTTCGACTGGGGTGCTGCCTGGGGCGGCTACATGGCCGATCTGACGCGCACCTTCTTCGTCGGCAGCGCCTCGCAGTCCCGTCGCGACGTCTACCAGACGGTGCTCGACGCCAACGAGCTCGGCCAGAAGCTGGCGGCGCCGGGCGTCACCTATGACGCCGTGGACAGCGCCGTGCAGGCGCTGCTGCGCGATCGCGGTTATGGCGAGATGATCCGCCACAAGACCGGGCACGGGCTCGGCCTCGACGTGCATGAGGCGCCTTACGTGATGGTCGGCAACACCGAGACGATGGCGGCGGGCACTGTCTTCACCGTTGAGCCGGGGCTCTATCGGCCGGGCGACCTCGGCGTCCGCATCGAAGACGATGTCGTTGTCACCGATACGGGTTCGCGCTCGCTCTCGACCATGTCGCGCGAGCTGCGCATCATCGGCTGAGCCGGGCGCCTATCCCTTGCAGGCCGCGATGCTGCGCGTCACGTTTTTGGCGCGACTTTCGTTTCGCTCCGTTTTTTCCTCTTGTCTGTGTTGCGGAGCAGACACAGGCTTTCAGTCGTCGTACCGGCCGCGAGGAAATAGACCTTGCCCGGCGGCGTGCTACGCTTGGTCGAGGACGAGGAGTGCCCGACATGACCGAACCGCGCCTGTATGACATCCCGCTCAAGCGGCTCGACGGCTCGCCGTCATCGCTTGGTGACTATGCCGGGCGGGTTCTGCTGGTTGTCAACGTCGCCTCGAAATGCGGCCTGACCCGGCAGTATGAGGGGCTCGAGGCGCTCTATCGCAGATACAGGGACCGCGGTTTCACGGTGCTCGGCTTTCCGTCGAACGATTTCATGGGACAGGAGCCGGGGACGAACGCCGAGATCGCCGAGTTCTGCACGTCGATCTATGGCGTCGATTTCCCGATGTTCGAGAAGATCAGCGTCACCGGTTCGGGCAAGCACCCGCTCTACGCGACCCTGATCGCCGCGCGGCCGAAGCGTGACCCCGAAGAAAGCATGCTGAAGCGCGTGCTCCGCCTCGGCGCCGAACCGGGAGCGGTCCGCTGGAACTTCGAGAAATTCCTCGTCGGTCGCGACGGCACCGTCGTTGCCCGTTTCGACCCGGAAATGGCGCCGGAAGACGAGACGGTCGTCCGCGCCATCGAGGCCGCCCTGGCGGCGTAGCGCACTCCGCACGAGGCTGGCCTCGCAGCCGCGCCGGACTCAGACGTGCTTCGACCGGACGAGGAAGGAGCCGATGAGGTCAGCCACAGCCTGGGGCTGCTCGACGCACGGGATATGACCGGCGTCGGCGATGATGCGAAACTCCGCCCCCTTGATCAAAGCGGACATCGAACGGACCAGTTCCGGCGGCGTCGAACCGTCCTGATCGCCCGCAATGCACAAGGCCGGTATCGCCAGAGCGCTCGTGCTCGCCGTGAGGTCGGCTGCGCGCAGCGCGGCGCAGGTGCCGAGATAGCCCTCCACCGGAGTCCGCACGAGCATGTTCAGATAGCCTGCATAATCGGGATTGTCTGGGCTGCGGAATGCCGGCGTGAACCAGCGCTGCATCATCACGTCGGCGATCGAGGCGATGCCCTGGCCGGAGACCGCTTCGATGCGTGCCTTCCAGAATTCATCCGTACCGATCCTGTGGCCCGTGCAGCACAGCACCAGCGCCGTCACCAGATCCGGCCGTCGTGCTGCTAGGCTCTGGGCGATCTGGCCGCCGACCGAGAGGCCGACGACCGCCGCCTTCTGGATGCCCAGATGCGCCAGCAGCGCGGCCAGGTCATCGACATGGTCGTCGAGCCTGTAAGGCGCCGGCGGAGCATCGGAGAGGCCGTGGCCGCGGTTGTCGTAGCGCAGGATGCGCCAGCGGTCGCCAAGCGCGCCCGCCACCTTGTCCCAGATGCGGAAGTCGGTCCCCAGCGAATTGGAGAACACCAGCACCGGCCGGTCTGCCGGGCCGCTGAGCTGGTGATGCAGGACGACGCCGTTGACGCGCGCGAATGCCACGATGGTTTCCTCCTTGGCTAGGGTCGCCTGAACGAGATGGTCGGCAGCAGTTCGCCGGCAAGCCGCAGCGCCGTGCCGGTGGCGACGCACATCTGCGGCAGCAGCATCCATTCCAGCGTCCACATGGCGCCGGAGCGTTCGTATTCATGCACGAGCGCCTGATGCATCCCGCCGACCAGCGTTGCGTTGAATCGGGCGAGTGCCACCAGCGTTTCCGCCTGCACGGGGTTCACCTTGTGCGGCATCGCCGAGGAGGAACCGCCGCCGGCAAGCCTGATCTCGCCCACCTCGGTCTGCGCCAGCAGCGCGATGTCCTGTCCCATCTTGCCGAGGCTGCCGCTGACCATCGACAGCCACGATGCCAGCGCAACCTGATCGTCGCGCTCGGAGTGGCGGGCGCGCGGTAGCGTTGCCAGCCCGAGCTGCTTGGCCAGCCGCCTCGCAATGGCCGTTGCCGCCTTTGCATCGAGCTTTTCCAGCGTGCCAGCGGCGCCGCCGAAGTGCAGCACCGCGATGGCTTCCCGGATCGGCGCCAGCCGCTCGCGATGCCTTTCCAGCGGGTCGCGCCAGCTGAGGATCTTGCGCGATACCGTCACCGGCACGGCCGCCTGCATGCGCGTATGGCCCATCGTCTCGATGCCGCCGTAACGTTTGTTCAGCGCGTCGAGCGCGGCGGCGAGTTCGGCCAGCCGCGCATCGAAGCCGTCGAGCACCGGCAGCAGCCGCAAGGCGAGGCTGGTGTCGATCAGGTCCTGGCTGGTGGTGCCGAAATGCAGGTGCGCGGCCTGCGGCTTGCCGACCGCCGCACGCAACTGCGTCACCAGCGCCGGCACGATCAGCCCGTCGCGCGCAACGCCGGCGCGCAGGTCGTCGTAATCCGGCGAGAAGCCGTCCAGCGCCTTGCCGATGGCTTTCGCTGCTTCCTCCGGGATCACGCCTTCCGCCGCTTGCGCCTGCGCCAGCGCCTTCTCGAAGGCAAGCATGGCGCCGATTTCCGCCTCGGGCGAGAATTGCGCCTGCGTTTCCTCGTCGCCGAGCAGCGCGGAGAGCAGCGGGTGATCGAATGGCGAGGCGCTCATCAGACGTCGAAGAAGATGGTTTCGTTGTCACCCTGCAGGCGGATGTCGAAGCTATACGTGTCACCGGAGCGCGGCGCCACCAGCGTGGGCACGCGCACGCGATGCTCGATGCGCATGAGCACCGGGTCCTCGGCATTGGCCTTTTCCTCATCGCCGAAATACATGCGCGTCGACAGCCCGACATTGATGCCGCGCGCCACGATCCAGAAGCTGATGTGGGGCGCCATCAGGCGGCCATCCCTGAACGGCACGCGCCCCGGCTTGACGGTGTGGAAGACGAATTCGCGCGTCTCCATGTCGGCGGGGCAGCGTCCCCAGCCGCTGAAATTCGGATCGGCGGTGCCGCGCAGTTCCGACGGCGAATTGTAGAGACCGTCGGCGTCCGCCTGCCAGATCTCGATCAGCGCGTCGCGCAGCGGTGTGCCGGTGCCGTCGAGAACGCGCGCCCTGACGGTGATGCGCTCGCCCTTGGTCCGCTCGTTGACCATGGTGGTTCCAAGATCGGCCGGATAGACGCCGCCGATCTCCGCAAAATTCGGCGTCAGCCCGATATGCACATAGGGCCCCGCTGTCTGCGACGGGCTCTCTTTCAGGCGGTCGAGAGACTGCGCCATCAGTTTCCCTCCAGCCGGTTCTCGAACAGGGACGAGCGGCGCCCGCGCAGCACGATGTCGAACTTGTAGGCGCGCGCATCCATCGGGATCGTCGCTTCCATGTCGAGCGCTGCAATCA
>JBFXFO010000226.1:0-4512 GCA_050178915.1 Rhizobiaceae bacterium
TCGCCACCTCGAAGGAGCGCGACGTCAATTCGCGCTTCATTGACGCCATCCGCCAGTTGGAAGGCGCCTTTTCGCTGGTGGCGCTCACCGCCAAGAAGATGATCGGCGTGCGTGACCCGCTCGGCATCCGCCCGCTCGTACTGGGCGATCTCGACGGCGCCTGGATCCTCGCCTCGGAAACCTGTGCGCTCGACATCATCGGCGCGCGCTTCGTGCGCGACATCAAGCCCGGGGAGATGGTCGTGGCAACGGCGAAGGGCCTGGAGAGCCACTTCCCGTTCGAGGCGCAGAAGCCGCGCTTCTGCGTGTTCGAGTACGTCTATTTCGCGCGGCCGGACTCGCAGGTCGAAGGCCGCAACGTCTACGACGTGCGCAAGAAGATCGGCATGGAACTGGCGCGCGAAAATCCGGTCGATGCCGACATCGTCGTGCCGGTACCGGATTCGGGAACGCCGGCCGCCATCGGCTTCTCGCAGGAGGCCGGCCTGCCCTTCGAGCTTGGCATCATCCGCAACCACTATGTCGGCCGCACCTTCATCCAGCCGGGCGATTCCATCCGCCATATGGGCGTGAAGCTGAAACACAACGCCAACCGCCGCATGATCGAGGGCAAGCGCGTGGTCCTGGTCGACGATTCCATCGTGCGCGGCACCACCAGCCAGAAGATCGTGCAGATGGTGCGCGACGCAGGTGCGAAGGAGGTGCACATGCGCATCGCATCGCCACCGACGCGCGCCTCCTGCTTCTACGGCGTCGATACGCCCGAGCGCACCAAGCTGCTCGCCTCACGCATGTCGGTGGAGGAGATGGCGGACTTCATCCGCGTCGATTCGCTTGGCTTCCTGTCGATGGACGGGCTCTACCGCGCTGTCGGCGAAAAGGGTCGCAACGCCGAGCTGCCGCAATATTGCGATGCCTGCTTCAGCGGCGAATATCCGACCCGCCTGACCGATCATGACGGCGCCGACAATGTCCGCACGCTGTCGCTGCTGGCGGTCGGCGGGCAGTAGCGGCTGCCGCTGGGCCTTTAGCTGACCAGCTTAAGCCCGACGATGCCGGACACGATCAGGCCGATGCAGGCCAGCCGCATCGCAGTTGCCGGTTCGGCGAACAGATAGATACCGAGGATCGCCGTACCGACCGTGCCGACACCGGTCCACACCGCATAGGCGGTGCCGAGCGGAAGCGTGCGCAGCGCCAGGCCGAGCAGCGACAGGCTGACGATCATCGACAGCACGGTCGCGACCGTCGGCACCAGCCGTGTGAAGCCTTCGGTGTATTTGAGGCCGACCGCCCAGCCGATTTCGAACAGGCCGGCGAGGAACAGGATAAGCCAGGACATTGTCATCTCCATTTCTGGCGATGAGGTCGTCCCCACCTGATACTCGGGAAAAGCGCGGGTCGTCCCGCGACAAGCGCTGACCTAGGTGCCGGTGCGCACCGGGTCAAGCCGCGGGGTTTCGCCTCCGGCATTTTCGGTCTATCTGGCCGCGACGGAGAGCATTTTGATGAGCAGCACCACCCTCGACCTTGCCAACCGCGTTGCCGTTGTTACGGGCGCATCGCGCGGCATCGGCTATTTTACCGCCAAGCATCTCGCGGCGGCCGGCGCGCATGTCGTGGCGGTGGCACGCACGGTCGGCGGCCTCGAGGAGCTTGACGACGAGATCAAGGCAGCCGGCGGCAGCGCCACGCTGGTGCCGCTCGACCTCGGCGACATGGCTGGCATCGACCGGCTCGGCGGCGCCATCCACGAGCGCTGGGGCAAGCTCGACATCATGGTCGCCAACGCCGCCGTGCTTGGCGTCATTGCGCCGATCGGCCATGTCGAGGCGAAGGTGTTCGAGAAGGTTATGACCGTCAACGTCACCGGCGTCTGGCGCCTGATCCGCTCGCTCGACCCGCTGCTGCGCAAGTCCGACGCCGGCCGCGCCATCCTCCTGTCGTCCGGAGCGGCGCATTCGGCGCGCGCTTTCTGGGCGCCCTATGCCGCCTCTAAGGCCGCTGTCGAAGCGATGGCGCGCTCATGGGCGGACGAGACGAAGAATTCGCCGCTGCGCGTCAACTCCGTCGATCCCGGCGCCACGCGCACCGCCATGCGCGCGCAGGCGGTCCCGGGCGAAGACCCGACGACGCTCCCACATCCCGACGAGATCGCCGCGCGCATCGCGCAGCTAGCCAGCCCTTCCCTCACGCGGACGGGCATGATCTATCAGGCCAAGCCCGACCGCTGGGTCGGCTATCGGATGCCGGAGTAGCGCCATGGAAGCGATTGTCACCGCCTTCGTCTGGTACCTCGTCGTGTCTGCTCCGCAGGGCGGGCTCGTCGTCATGCCGAGCGGCTTCGACACCCGCGAGCAGTGCGAGGAGGCGCTTGCGGAATTCAACAAGAAGCCGGCACAGGGCTGGTCGCTGCAATGCGTTCCGGGCGGCACGGCCTATGATGACGGAATCGGCGAGCCCGAGGCAGTTGAGCCGCCTGCCGACGCACCGGCGCAATAGTCTCCAAGCGGGACACAACGATCACACAACAGTGATGCAAGCGTCTGGCCGGCACTAACGTTCTCCTACGTGGTGTGGGGATACCGAGCCCGGAGGACGTTTTATGCATCGATTGATTGCCGCATCGGCGGCTGCCTTTCTCTTGACCCTTGGCGGCGCCGCTGCCCAGGACAGCTCGATGAGCTTCTTCGTCACCAGCAGCAATCCCGGCAAGGGGGCCGACCTTGGCGGTCTCGCCGGCGCCGACGCTCATTGCCAGTCGCTGGCGGAAGCTGCGGGCTCCACAGGCAAGACGTGGCATGCCTACCTGTCGTCCAGCGACACCGATGCCAGGGATCGCATCGGCGCGGGTCCCTGGTACAACGCCAAGGGCACGAAGATCGCCGATGACGTTGCCTCCCTGCACGGCGATGCCAACGGCATCACCAAGGAAACCGCCCTCACCGAGAAGGGCGATGTGGTCAACGGACGTGGCGACACTCCGAACGAGCACGACATCCTGACCGGGACCCTGCCTGACGGCACCAAGGCCGCCGACCAGACCTGCGGTGACTGGACGATGTCCGGCGCCGAGGGTGCCGCGATGCTCGGCCATTCAGACCGCATGGGCCTCGACGATTCTCCCCCGGCCAAGTCTTGGAACTCCTCGCACGCCTCGCGCGGTGGCTGCTCGATGGATGCGCTGAAGGGCACCGGCGGCGCGGGCAAGTTCTATTGCTTCGCCACCAACTAGGACGGGCTGATCGACAGAGGCCGTCGCGGAGCTGTCGCGGCGGCCTTTTCGCTGGTGCGCCAACGCTTTGAGGGCGTTGGCGCTGCTTCGCTCACCGCCTGCATGCGATGGTGACACGATCCGGCCGGTGGCAGCTTGCCACCGCGCGGATCGCAGGAAGCCCGCATGTCAGACGCCGCTCTTCCCGAAACACGTGACCGCGTGTTTGCCGGCATTCTGCTGACCATTGTCGCCTATGCGATCTTCTCGGTGCAGGACGCGGCCATCAAGCTGCTCGTCGCCAGCTATGCCGTCTGGCAGATCCTGTTCTTCCGCAGCGTCGTCATCCTCGTCGGCTGCTTCCTCATCGGCGGACGCAGGCTGGTCGCCGACACGGCGCGCTCGCACACGGTGAAGCCGATGATGCTGCGCTCGCTGCTGATCCTGGCGGCATGGCTTTGCTACTACACCGCCGCCCGCGACCTGCAGCTTGCCGAACTCACGACGATCTACTTCGCCGCGCCGCTCATCGTGACAGCGCTATCCATCGTCATCCTCGGCGAACAGGTTCCCGCCTATCGCTGGCTGGCGGTCATCATCGGCTTCGTCGGCGTGTTCATTGCCTGCGACCCGGCCAATCTTGGCTTCTCGCAGCCGGTCCTCCTCGTCCTGCTCGCCGCGCTCTTCTGGGCCATCGCGATCGTGCTCATGCGCAAGATCGCGCTGCAGGAGCGCACGATCATCCAGCTGGTGCTGAACAACGCCTTCCTGCTCGTCATCTCGCTCGTTCCGCTCGCCTTTGTCTGGGTGAGCCCGAGCTGGCAGGATCTGGCCATGCTGGTCGGCCTGGGCATTCTCGCCGGTCTGGCCCAGTTTACGCTCTTCGAGGGCATGAAGCGGGCTCCCGCCTCGGTCGCAGCGACCTTCGAATACACCTCGCTCGTCTGGGCTTTCCTGCTCGGCTATCTGATCTGGAGCGACATCCCCCGCGACGAGGTGTTCATGGGCGCGATCCTTATCGCGCTTGCGGGCCTGCTGATGGTGGGCGGCGAGCGGCTGCGCAGCCGCCGGGCCGGCTGAGCTGCCACCGCTTCCGCCGGTCCTCCGTTTTTCTTAAGATTTAATTCAGCGATTTCAGCCGGTTACGCGAAAGATGCGTCTTGTCTTGTAATTTTGCGTCCGAGGCCGGAACCTTTGTCTGACCCGCGCATTTTCATGTCGGACGGGCCGTCCCCTCCCCCACCCCGTGGCTCGTCCGCCCATCCTGCGCCGCCCCCTCAAAAGGGCGGCGCTTTTCT
>JBFXFO010000227.1:0-4482 GCA_050178915.1 Rhizobiaceae bacterium
CGTCGGCTACACGAACGCCGGCAAGTCGACGCTGTTCAACCGGCTGACCGGCGCAGCCGTGCTGGCCGAGGACATGCTGTTCGCCACGCTCGACCCGACGCTGCGGCGCGTGAAGCTCCCACACGGCACGATCGTGATCCTGTCGGACACGGTGGGCTTCATCTCCAACCTTCCGACGCATCTGGTCGCCGCCTTCCGTGCCACGCTGGAAGAGGTGGTGGAGGCCGACCTGGTGATGCATGTTCGCGACATCTCCGACCCCGACACGGCGGCGCAGGCGGACGACGTCGAGCGCATCCTCGCCGATCTCGGAGTCGATGCCTCCGACACCAACCGCGTCGTCGAGGTCTGGAACAAGATCGACCTGCTCGACGAGGGCAATCGCGAACGGCTCCTGCACGAAGCAGGCAATCGCGAGAAGCTGCCGCCTGTGCCGGTTTCCGCCGTGACCGGCGAGGGCCTCGATGCGCTGCTTTCGCTGATCGAGCAGAAAGTCGCCGGCCGCATCCAGAGCCTCGACATCGTTCTGCCGCCCGAGCAGCTGGGCTTGATCGGATGGGTCTATGAACACGCCGACGTGGTCGCACGCAAGGACCGCGAGGACGGCGGCGTGGCGCTTTCGCTGCGCGCAACGAGCCAGGCGGCGGACGAAATCCGCGGGCGGCTGGCCCGGCGTCAGTAGCGGGTTATTCCGCCGCCTTCGACTGCTGCCAGAGCGCTTCCATCTCATCCAGCGTCGATTGCGCGAGCGTGCGGCCCTGCGCGGCGAGCGAACGCTCGACGAAATGCAGGCGGGTGCGGAACTTGTCGTTGGTGCCGCGCAGCGCGCTTTCGGCGTCGATCTGCAGATGCCGCCCGAAATTTACCAGGGCGAAAAGCACGTCACCAAACTCGTCAGCGACGGCGGCGGTCTCGCCGCTTTCCATGGCACGCTTCAGTTCGCCGATCTCCTCCTCGATCTTGTCGAGGATGGGCCGCGCCTCCTTCCAGTCAAAGCCGACCTTGGCGGCCTTCTCCTGCAATTTGAGCGCCCGCGTCAGCGCCGGCAGGTTGAGCGGCACACCGTCGAGATAGCCGCTTCCGCGATCCTCGGACGGCAGCCCGCGCGACACACGCTCCTGTCGCCGCGCTTCCTTCTCCTCGGCCTTGATGCGGTCCCACTGGCCCTTGGCGGCGCCAGCGGAGCGAGCCGCCTCGTCGCCGAAGACGTGCGGGTGGCGACGGATCATCTTGGTGGTGATCGCCTCGACCACGTCGGGAAAGGAAAAGGCGTTCTCCTCCTGCGCCATCTGTGCGTGGTAGACAACCTGCAGCAGCAGATCGCCGAGTTCATCGCGCAGGTCGGAGAGATCGCCGCGCTCGATCGCGTCGGCCACCTCGTAGGCTTCCTCAAGCGTGTAGGGCGCAATGGACGCGAAATCCTGCTCCAGATCCCAGGGGCAGCCGGTGACCGGCGTGCGCAGCGCCGCCATGATCTCGATGAGTCGGGAAATGTCGCGGGAAGGTTTCATGCTCAGCTCTTATCCGAGACCCCCGCCTCGGCAAAACTCGCCATGCCGGTGTGACATGCAAGCGCGCCGCGCATAACGCCGACCGCCAGCGCCGCGCCGGACCCTTCGCCGAGGCGCATTCCCAGATCGAGGATCGGAGACAGACCGAGCGCCATGAGCAGTGCCCGATGTCCGTATTCGGCCGAGACATGCGCCGCCTGGCAGTGCGCCAGCCCGCCCATGGCGAGGCGTGCCAGCGGAGCCGCTGCGGCCGTGCAGACAAAGCCATCGAGCAGCACCGGGATCTGTTTGTGGCGAGCGGCAAGTGTGGCGCCAAGTATCGCCGCGAGTTCCCGCCCCCCGAGCGAGGCGGCGACGCCGAGCGGGTCGGACAGGGCTGCGCGGTTCACCTCAAAACCCTTGCGGATCGCGATCGCCTTGCGTGACAGGCCGGCATCGTCGACCCCGGTGCCGCGCCCGGTCCAAGCCGCCGGATCGCCGCCGACAAGGGCTGCGGAAATGGCTGCGGCCGGCGTCGTGTTGCCGATTCCCATCTCGCCGAGGCAGAGCAGGTCGGTGCCATCGGCGACGGCGTCATAGCCGGCCGACACGGCGGCGAGGAAGCCAGCCTCATCCAGCGCCGGACCGGTGGTGAAATCGCGGGTAGGGGTCTCGACCTGCAGCGGTATCACCCGCAGGCCAGCCCCGACGCTGCGCGAAATCTGGTTGATCGCGGCGCCACCACCCGCGAAGTTGGCAACCATCTGCGCGGTCACGTCGGGCGGGAAGGCGGAGACGCCCTGCGCCGTCACGCCATGCGAGCCGGCGAAGACGATCACCTCTACCTTGTCGAGCTTCGGCATGGCGCGCCCCTGCCAGCGCCCCAGCCACGCGGCGAGCGATTCCAGCCGGCCAAGGCTCCCCTGCGGTTTGGTCAGCGTGTCCTGGCGGGCCGCTACCGCCGCCGCGGCGGCATCGTCGCCAGCGGGCAAGGTCGTGCAGGCAGCGCGCAGCGCATCGAGCGTAGCAAATGGCATGGAAAACTACTCCGGACTTCAGGGGCTCGAATATGCCGCGGCGGCGATCACCAGCACGATCATCTCCGCGCCCTGCTGCATCGCGCCAACGACATCGCCGGTCTGTCCACCGATCTGGCGCAGCGCCAGCCAGCGGAAGAAGACCAGCCAGGCCACAAGGGCGATCGCGACGGCGAGAGCGGTCGAGATACCGAGCGGCAGCAGACCGGCAATTCCGATCAGCGCCGCGACACAGGCTGCTTCGAAGGGCACGGGACCGACCTTGGCCGACAAGCCCTCGCTCCGCGCGTTCGGCACGGCGTGCATGAAGGCCGGGATGACCGCACGCGATGCGATGTGCGCGGCCATCAGCACGAGCAGCGTGTCCCATGCGCCGACAATCGAGGCCACCGCGCTCCAGCGGACCAGAAGCGATACCATGAGCGCGCTGGCGCCAAAGGCGCCGATGCGGCTGTCGTGCATGATCTCAAGCTTGCGCTCGCGCGTCTTGCCGCCGCCGAAACCGTCGGCAGTGTCGGAAAGGCCATCCTCGTGCAGGCAGCCTGAGACGATCAGCGTCGCCGCAAGGGCAAGCGCCGCTGCCGGCAGCATCGGGATGCCCATGCGCGCCGCGAGAACATAGACCAGCCCGCCGATGAGGCCGACCAGCAGACCGGCCAGCGGAGCGGCCCACAGTGAGCTGGCAAAGGAGCGCGTCTCGTCCTCGCTGCGTGGCATCGGCAGGCGGGTGAAGAAAACGATCGATGCGATCAGATCGTGCACCAGCGTGGTGACGGGTGGAAACATGCTCAGCCCCTCGCAATCGCGTGGAAGAACGAGCCGGACACGTTGCCGCGCCGACCGCCGGATGGGCCGAGCCGATTTCCCTGCCCATCGGCCAACTCCGCCAGCGGCGCATCGTTGCCCGGAGAAGTGACGGTCGCATAGTGGAATTCGTGACCACGCACAGCTTCCCCCGCCTTTCCGAGCGGGGAGGCGGCGACGAGCGTGGCGCGCCGATAGCCGAGGTTCATCTTGCGGCGGGCAAAGCTGGTGGCATGCGACAGCAGTCCAAGCATGCGATGCGTCCCGCCATCCGCGTCCTCCAGCGTTTCGCCGAGCACCATGTAGCCGCCGCACTCGCCATGCACGGGGCGGGTTACCGCGAAGCGTGTGATGCCGGACTGGAACATGCTCGCCGCAGCCAGCCGTCCGGCATGCAGCTCCGGATAGCCGCCCGGCAGCCAGCAGACGTCACAATCGGCGCGTGGCGCCTCGTCGGCGAGTGGCGAGAACGGCACGATCTCGGCGCCGGCGGCGTGCCAGTGCGCCTTGTGGTGCGGGTAGAGAAAGGTGAAAGCGGCGTCTTCGGCGAGTGCGATGCGCTGGCCCGGCGGCGGCAGCGCGAAACCATGGCCGCCGTTGGCAGCGTCGATGGGCGTGGCCAGGGAGAGCAGGCGGTCGAGATCGACCGAAGCGGCGATGGTGTCCGCCATCTTCCCGATGAAGGCTTCCAGCGCGACGTGCTCGCTCGCCTGCACAAGCCCGAGATGGCGCTCCGGCAGAGCCAGCGCCGGGTCGCGCATGACCGCGCCGAGGACGGGCAGGCCAAGCGCCTCGATGGCGTCGGCGCACATGCGCCGGTGCCGTTCGCTGGCCACGCGGTTGAGGATGACGCCGGCGATGGAAACCCGCGGATCATAGGCCTGGAAGCCTTTGGCGATCGCCGCAGCCGTCTGCGACTGGCCGGACACATCCAGCACCAGGACGGTCGGCAGGCCGTAGAGGCGGGCGAGGTCGGCCGCCGCACCGGAACGGCCCGGTTCGCCCGCAATGCCGTCGAACAGCCCCATGGCGCTTTCGACCACAACCAGATCGGCGTCGCGCGCGGTCTGCGCCAACAGCGCCTCCAGCAGATCCGGCGCCATCGCCCAGCTGTCCAGATTGACGCCGGGCCGCCCCGTAGCAGCCGCGTG
>JBFXFO010000228.1:0-4454 GCA_050178915.1 Rhizobiaceae bacterium
ACCGTCGCTGACGAACAGCGAGGCGAAGGCCGACAGCCCTTCGAGGTCGAGCGCGCCCCCGTCGAGATTGAAGGCAAGCGTTTCGCGCGCGCTCTCCGGGGTCTTGCGGTCGAGCGTGCCACGGAATTTTGCGCCCCCGAGGATCAGCTCCATGTTGCTGAACTGCTGCCGCTGCCGCGTCAGATCGACCTGCGCGTCAATGCCTGCGTTGGGAAGCCGGCGGATCGCCTCGTCAACGTCCTCGGACACCCAGGCGGCGAAGCCGGAAGGCTGGCCGACGGCGAGCGTCAGGCGGCCCGTAAAGCCGAGCGTCGTCTCGGCCGCCAGCAGGCCGGAGCCTTCCAGCGTGGTGCGGCCCGGCAGCGAAGCGTGGAACTCCTTGACGTTCCACCCGCGCGGCGGCGCCGGCTCGGCGGAAATCTTCACATCGCGGATCGTCGTGTCGCCGGCCACGACGGCCGGCAGATTGACCTCGACCGTGCCGGGGATGGTCGGTTTCGGCAGGTCGATGAGCACAGCTTCCAGCGCGGCGATGCGCTCGCTGACCGAAAGCTTTCTGCCCTCCGGCGCGTCGGCGACATTCTGGTCGAAGCGAACCTGCGCGCCCTTCGCGACGATGTCGAAGCGCGGCTGCGCGCCAAGCTCGATCAGGGCGCTGCCATCGGCCGTGTACGGATCTTCGAGCGAGCCTGTTTCCATGCGGAATTCGGCGATCTCCAGCCTCGCGTGGTCGAAGGCGAACTTGCCCTTCAGGCGATAGGCCGGCGGCAGCGGCTTCCCCTGCCCGTCATCCTTCAGCGCAAAGGTCTGCCCGCCGGTACCGCGCAGGTCGTCCTTCGAGATGCTGCGCGCGTCGAGCTTGAACGTGCCGGCATAGACGAGCGCACCATCCTTCATGGTCACGCCGCCATCGGCCTCGACATAGAAGGGATAGACGGCCGGATCGGCGGTGACGCGCACGCGCATCGCACCAGTCTCGTCGACCTTGCCGGTGGAGACATGCACGGCCGTGCGCGCGCCGTCGATGCGCATCGCCCCGTCGATGCGCCACGGGCCGGCGAGGGACTTTGCCGAAATGTCGGTGTTGATCTCGGAGAGCACGTGGTCACGTCCGCTCGCCTTGTGCCGGATCACCACCTGCCCTTCGGTGACGGTCAGTTTCTCCAGCACGATGTGCGCGGCGTCGAACGGCACTGACGGGCGCACCGCCCAGTCGATCGTGCCGCTGTCGGCGACGGTGAGAATAGCCTTCGGACGAACCAGTCGCATGTCGAAGATGCGGATCTGCCCGCTCATCAGCGGCGCCAGTTCGGCGTCCATGGCGAAGGTCTCGACGGTCATCGCCGGTTCGCCATTCGGCCCGCCGGCAACCGAGACATCGGAGAATGTCACCGACGGAAATGGCAGCAGCCGCGCTGTCGCCTCACCCTGCACGGTAACCCTGCGTCCCAGGATGGCGGTCGCTTCGCGTTCGAAATCGGCGCGGTAGCCGGACCAGTCGATCACCAGCGGAACGACGAGCGCAGCGGTGAGCACCAGAACGAGAAGGCCGCCGATGATGACGAACAGCCGGGCCAGAATCGATCCTCCGCTTTGGCTGGAACCTGGGGGCTGTACTTTACCCGCATCAGCGTGTCGATAAAGTGGCAAGTTTGCCCGCCGGAGCAGGCGCTGAATTCAGGTCGGACCGAGCCAAAAGCGGCAGGTTTCGTTGACTCAAGCGCAGTCTATGACACATGAGCCCGGCCGGGCAGAACCCTGCCGTTTGCGGGCCTGCGTTAGCCGAATGCGAAGATCTTCCCGGGGTTCATGATGTTGTGCGGATCCAGCGCCTGCTTGATGCTGCGCATCACCGCAACGCCGTGCCCGTGCTCGCGGTCGAGGAAGCCGGTCTTGCCCTGCCCGATGCCGTGTTCGCCCGTGCAGGTGCCGTCCATGGCGATGGCGCGCAGATTGAGCCGCGCCACGAACTCCTCCGTCCGCGCGATCTCGCCCTTGTCCTGCATGTCCATCAGCACCAGCACGTGGAAATTCCCGTCGCCGACATGCCCGACGATTGGCGCGATCAGTCCCATGGAGGCGATGTCGGCCTCGGTCTCCGCGATGCACTCGGCAAGCCGCGAGATCGGCACGCACACGTCTGTAGAGAGGCCCTTCGCGCCGGGCCGCAGCGTATGCGACGCCCAGTAGGAATCGTGCCGCGCCTTCCAGAGCTTCGTGCGCTCCTCCTCGATCGAAGTCCACTGGAACGGACCGCCGCCGAACTCGGCGACGATCTCTCCGAACGTCTCGGCCTGCTCCTTCACGCCGGCCTCGCTGCCGTGGAACTCGACAAACAGGCACGGCCCTTCCGGATAGTTGAGCTTGGAGTAGGCGTTGAGCGCCCGCATCTGAAGTCCGTTGACCAGTTCGATGCGCGCCACCGGGATGCCGGACTGGATCGTCATGATCACCGCGTTGCACGCGTCCTCGACGCTCGGGAACGGGCAGACGCCGCCGGAAATCGCCTGCGGGATGCCGTAGAGCTTCAGCGTCAGCGAGGTGATGACGCCGAGCGTGCCCTCCGAGCCGACCAGCAGGCGGGTAAGGTCGTAGCCGGCTGAGGTCTTCCTGGCGCGCTGCGCCGTCGTCACGGTCTGTCCGTCGGCCATCACCGCCGTCAGGGCGATGACATTCTCGCGCATCGTGCCGTAGCGCACGGCGTTGGTGCCCGAGGCGCGCGTCGCCGCCATGCCGCCGAGCGTCGCGTTGGCGCCGGGATCGATGGGGAAGAACAGGCCGGTGTCGCGCAGATGCGTGTTGAGGTCGATGCGCGTGACACCTGGCTCGATCGTGCAGTCGAGGTCTTCCGGGTTCACCGAGAGGATGCGGTTCATCCGCGTCAGGTCGATCGAGACGCCGCCGCCCGGCGCGTTGACGTGCCCTTCGAGCGAGGTGCCCGCACCGAACGGGATCACCGGCACGCGATGTTCCCCGCAGGCGCGCACGATCGCCTCGACCTCGGCATGGCTCTCGACGAAGGCAACGCCATCCGGCGCCTGCGTCGGGATATAGGTTGTCGTGTGGCCGTGCTGCTCGCGGATCGCCTGGCCGGTCTGGAAGCGCTCGCCGAGCTGCTGCTTGAGGATGCCCAGCACCGTGGCGATGCCGCCCTCGTTGCGTGGCACCTCGATCAAATGGCTGAGCGCCATGCTTTCCTCCCCCGATGGCCAATCCCGGCCTTGCCGTCTTCTATCGTTTCACTAGTGTCGCGCAAGCGCGGCCGCCCCGCTTGCGGTCCACGAAACCTCCCCGGAGCGCCTTTGCAATGAGCCAGCCTTCCCCCATCGTCTCGCGTCCGATGCCCGTCGAGAAGGAGTGGATCGACTACAATGGCCACCTCAACATGGCCTATTACAACGTCATCTTCGACCGTGGCGCAGACGAGGCCTTCGCACTGCTCGGCATGGGACCGGACTACGCCAAGGAGCGCAGGCTCACCACCTACACGGCGGAAATTCACGTCTGCTACGTGCGCGAGCTGCATCTCGGCGACACGGTGACTGTAACCACCCTGTTCGTCGATAATGACGAGAAGCGCACGCACTTCTACCAGGAGATCATCCACTCCGACGGCTGGCTCGCCGCCACCTCGGAGGTGCTGGCGCTGCACGTCGACATGACCGGCCCGAAGGTCGCGCCCTACCCTGCCGATGTGCTGCACAAGATCGAGGCGATGCGCGCCGCCCACGCCGTGCTGCCGCGCCCCGAGCGCGTCGGCCGCTCCATCGGCATCCGACGCAAGACAGGCTGAGCCGCCAAGTTTCATGCATCCCCCGCACGGGGGATGTATGCCACTCGGGTCGCTCCTAGCCTCCGATCGAAGCCGGCACGCCGGCGACCGACCGGAGGGACTTTGATGCGGACCATCATCCTCGTTGCCAGCTTGCTTGCCGTTCTGGCCGCCGCTCCGGACGCGTATGCTGCCGGCTCGGACGCCACTGCCGCGACCTCCGGCCAGCCAGCCAAGAGCAAGGCCAAGAAGATCGTGAAGAACGGCGTCACGGCGGGCGCCGGCGCGACGACCGGTACGATGTCCACCCAGCTGACGGCAGCGGAATGCACGACGCTCGGCGGCACGGTCTACGAGGGCGGAGGCTTCTGCAAGAGCGACAAATATTGCGGCACCACTGACGAGAACGGCAATCGTCATCGCGTCTGCATCGAAGTCGCGCAGTAACCTGAGGGGATCGCGTCATGCGAATGATCAGACTTGCCGCACTTGGCTTCGCCCTGGCCTTCACCGCTGCCGGCGCGACCGGCGCCTACGCCATCGACAAGACGGTGGCCACCAGGACTGCCAAGGCGAAGAAGGCAAAAGGTGTGGTCGGGGCCACGACCGGCGGCACGGTCGCCGGAACGTCGGCGCTGACCGCGCAGGAATGCAGGGGGCTGGGCGGCACCGTCAACGACGC
>JBFXFO010000229.1:0-4435 GCA_050178915.1 Rhizobiaceae bacterium
GCGGTCACGGCGCGCATCTGCAGGCCCCACGCAGTGCGCCTCATGACGTAGAGCAGCACGGCGAAGACGACGAGCGCGAAGATCACGATCCAGAAGCGGTTCCAGGTGAAGGCCAGTTCGCCGATCTGGAAGCCGCCCGACATCCATGACGGGTTGCCGACCTCGCGGTTGGTCGGCCCGAAGATGGTGCGCACCGCCTGCTGCAGGATGAGCGACACGCCCCAGGTGGCGAGCAGGGTTTCCAGCGGCCGGCCGTAGAGGAAGCGGATGATGGCGCGCTCGATGGCGAAGCCGACGGCTCCGGCGACGAGGAAGGCGAGCGGCAGGGCGATCGCCAGCGACCAGTCGAACAGGCCGGGGAAGCTTGTCCGGATGACGTTCTGCACGACGAAGGTGGTATAGGCGCCGAGCATCACCATCTCGCCATGCGCCATGTTGATGACTCCCATCACGCCGAAGGTGATGGCGAGGCCGATGGCTGCGAGCAGCAGCACCGAGCCGAGCGAGATGCCGTACCAGACGTTCTGGCCGGCTGCCCAAACCTGCATCTTGCCCTCGATCTTCGCGGCCGCGCTCGCCGCGGCTTCTTTCGGCGCACCCTCGGCGGCTGCGGCGAACGATGTGAGCAGCGCCAGTGCGTCGCGATCTCCACGATCGGCGATCACGGCGACAGCCTCGAGCTTTTCGGCTTCGGGACGGTCGGACTTCAGCACCGCCGCGGCGCGCGCCTGCACCAGCAGCGTTTTCACACCGGCATCCGTCTCCTTCTCGATCGCCGCTGCCAGCACGTCGATCGTGGCGGGATCGGGATTGCGGAACATCGTCTCGGCGGCGGCGCGGCGCACCGCCGGGTCGGGCGAGCCGAGCGTCAGCCCGCCGAGCAAATCGCGGATGACGCGGCGCAGCCCGTTGTTGACCTTGATCTTGGTGATCTCGGCCTTCGCCGCCTCGCCCGTGCTCTCCCCGCTGAGCGGGTCGAGCAGGGCAACGCTCTGGCCGCTTTCCTTGCCGATGAAGACGGCCTTGTCGGCCTTGCGGAAGAGGAGATTGCCGTCGGCCAGCCCGAGCAGCGGGCGCTCTACCGCGGGGTCGCCTGTCGCCGCCAGCTCGCGCACGACCGCTTCGGTCGCGGCGAAATTCCTGGCGTCTGCGAACTTTGCGATGATGCCGCGCAGCGCGACCTCGTCGGCGCCGGCAGTTCCGATCGACAACAGCAGCGCGGCAAGCGCAAAGGCGACGGCACGGAGAAGCGGCATGAGCATCCTGGGGGCAGGAGTTTCAATCTTGCCCCGGGCGGGCGGGAGGAGGACGCCCGCCCGGGAGTACGCGACGCTTGGGAGGCTTCGCT
Source organism: Rhizobiaceae bacterium (assembly GCA_050178915.1). Taxonomy (GTDB): domain Bacteria; phylum Pseudomonadota; class Alphaproteobacteria; order Rhizobiales; family Rhizobiaceae; genus JBFXAF01. The sequence continues at coordinate 1,349 of JBFXFO010000229.1, forward strand.
TAGTTGACGCCCTTGCCGCCGCACTTGCCGGTCGCGACGTTGAAGTTTCCGCACGACAGCGGTGCACGCCAGTCAGCAATGAGGTCCTTGGAGTCCGGCAGGTAGTCGGACCACTCGTCGCCCACCACCAGTCCGGGGGTCTCCCACACGGTCTGCATCTGGCCGTCCGCCTGGATCTCGCCGATCAGGACGGGCTTGGTGATGTGGTGGTTCGGCATCATGCTCGAATAGCCGCCCGACAGGTTCGGCACCGACACACCGATGATGGCGTCGATGACGGCGTCCGGATCGGTGGTGCCGGCCTTCTCAACCGCTTTCACCCACATGTTGAAGCCGATCACATGCGCTTCCATCGGGTCGTTGGTGACGCGCTTGTCGTTCTTGATGAAGGCGCGCCATTTGGCGATGAAGTCGGCGTTCTCGGGCGTATCGACCGACTGGAAGTAGTTCCAGGCCGTCAGGTGACCGACCAGCGGAGCCGTGTCGAGGCCGGCCAGCTCTTCCTCGCCGACCGAGAAGGCGACGACCGGAATGTCCTCGGCCTTGATGCCCTGATTGGCGAGTTCCTTGTAGAACGGCACGTTGGCGTCGCCGTTGATGGTCGAGACCACGGCGGTCTTCTTGCCGGCCGAGCCGAAATTCTTGATGTCGGTCACGATCGTCTGCCAGTCGGAATGGCCGAACGGCGTGTAGTTGATCATGATGTCTTCCTTGGCCACGCCCTTGGCTTCGAGGTAGGCCTGCAGGATCTTGTTGGTGGTCTGCGGATAGACGTAGTCGGTGCCGGCGAGCACCCAGCGCTTCACCGCGCCGCCTTCGTCGCTCATCAGGTAGTCGACCGCGGGGATCGCCTGCTGGTTCGGCGCCGCGCCCGCACGTTGCGCTGGCTCTCCTCGCCCTCGTACTGGACGGGGTAGAAGAGCAGACTGTTCAGCTCTTCGAACACTGGCAGCACCGACTTGCGCGACACCGAGGTCCAGCAGCCGAAGACCGCGGCGACCTTGTTGACGGTGATCAGCTCACGCGCCTTTTCGGCGAAGAGCGGCCAGTCCGAAGCCGGATCTACCACGACCGCCTCCAGCTTCTTGCCGAGCAGACCACCCTTCTTGTTCTGCTCGTCGATGAGGAACAGCATCGTGTCCTTCAGCGTCGTTTCGGAAATCGCCATCGTGCCCGAGAGCGAGTGCAGGATGCCGACCTTGATCGTGTCTTCCTGCGCCATTGCGGAAGTGCTGACGCCAATCGCCAGCGCGGCGGCGGACAGAACGCCCTTCACCGACCACCCCAGATTACCCCTCATGCCAAACCTCCATGGGTTCTTGTTTGCACCGCAACAAGAAATGCAACCGCCGTGCCAGTTGCCGCAAACGGGCTCTGAGCTTCTAACAAGAGGTTGATTTTTCGACAGATTGCGACGCCGCACTCAACGAGACGACGCAACGAACCTCTGGCGCCTAAGGATTTGCTGAGGGATTTTTGCGCACTGCAAAATAGATCGCGCACGCAATTTGTGCAGTCGTTAAAACTGGTGAAAAATAAGGCAGACTGATCGAAGTCAGGCAGCTGCCGCAATTGACAGCGCGAAGCTCGCCAGCGGGCCGAAAAGTGCCTGCCGTTCGGAATGAGCCGTCTCTTCGCCGGTCAACATGCATCGACGACGGTGCACACCGACAGCGCACGCACGCCGAAATGCGCCGCCAGCGCGTAGAGGCCAGCGGTTTCCATGTCGATTGCAATGACCCCGGCGTTGCGCAGGCGCGCGTAGCGGCCCGGCGCGTCGTGATAGTAGAAGTCGTCGCTGGACGCCGTCGGCCCGAAATGCACGCCGACACCCTCTGGCGCCTGAATCGCTGCGGCCAGTCTTGCAAGGCCGAAGTCGGGTGCGCCCGCCGGCACGAAGGGCAGGATCTGGTCGCGATACATGCCGCTGTCGGACGCAACCGAGGTCGATACCACCAGATCGCGCAAACTGAGCCGTTCGCTCAGGCCCCCGCACGAGCCGGTGCGGATCATCGTCTTCACGCCATAGACGTTGATCAGCTCGTGCACGTAGATGGCGAGCGACGGCTGCCCCATGCCGGTGGCCTGCACGCTCACGGGCCTGCCCTGGAAGGTGCCGGTGAAGCCGAGAGCGCCGCGGATGCGGTTCACGGTGCGAACGCCATCGAGATATGTGCCGGCGATCCAGGCGGCGCGGTCCGGGTCGCCGGGCAGCAGCACGATCTCGGCGTAATCGCCCTTTCCGGCCTCGTTGTGTGGGGTCATCGCCTGGCTCCGCGTCTCCACTGAGGCTCGACTGCCTAGTCGCCTTCCAGCACTTCCTTGACCACGGTCGCCAGCTGCTTCAGCGAGAACGGCTTCGGCAGGAAACCAAACTTGGCGTCCGGCGGCAGGTTCTTCGCGAAGGCATCCTCTGCGTAGCCGGAGACGAAGATGAACTTGATGTCCGGCCGGCGCTTGCGCAACTCGCCGAGCAGCGTGGGGCCGTCCATCTCCGGCATGACAACGTCCGAGACGACAATGTCGATCTGGCCGCCCAGTTCGTCGTATTTTTCCAGCGCCTCGACGCCGGAAGAGGCCTCGTGGACCGTGTAGCCGCGAGATGTCAGCGCACGCAATCCGCCCATGCGGACCGCGTCCTCGTCCTCGACCAGCAGCACGGTGGCAGACCCGGACAGGTCTTTCGCGGCGTCGGCCGGCCTGGCGACGGCCGGCTGCGTGGCATCGGCGGGAGCGCCCTCCGGCACCGCCTTCACTTCCGGCACGTGGCGCGGCAGGAAAATCAGGAAGGTCGTGCCCTTGCCGACCTGCGAGTCGCAGTAGATGTAGCCGCCGGTCTGCTTCACGATGCCGTAGACCATCGAAAGGCCGAGGCCGGTGCCCTTGCCCACTTCCTTGGTGGTGAAGAATGGCTCGAAGATCTTCTTCAGGTGTTCCGGATCGATGCCGGTGCCATTGTCTTCCACCTCGACCAGCACATAGTCGGCAGCGGCCAGTTCCTTGTAGAGCAGGCTCTTGGTCTCTTCGGCGGATACGTTGCGCGTGCGCACCGTCAGCGCGCCGCCCAACGGCCAGGCGTCGCGGGCG
>JBFXFO010000230.1:0-4296 GCA_050178915.1 Rhizobiaceae bacterium
TCCAAATCGCCATGCACACGACGAAGGTGCTCATGCAGACGAGCGAGACAACATCCTGGAAGATTTCGGTCATGTGACCCTCCGTTTTCCCGGATGTTCGTTCTATGTTCTATTTTTGTTCACGTCAAGCGCAAGTGATTTGCCGCCGTTCCCGGCGGCAGCAAGGGTTAGCAGGAGGTTAAGAGTTCCAGGCGTTCGGGGAAAAGTTGCTGTTCGATCCGCTGATGGAAATGGCGTGCCCGGCCGGTCGCCGGCTAGCCGACCTGGAGATGACCCAACGCTTGCTCGCCCGTTGCCGGCATCGCCACGCGGTCTCGAACGACACCGGCTCCGCCGGCGCGGGCAACCGGCGATCGCCTCGGCGAGGGCTACGCCGACGCCACGCTCACAGGGGAACGACCTTGCCTTCCGCCAGCGTCACACGCCGGTCCATGCGGCCCGCGAGTTCGTGATTGTGCGTGGCGATCAGCGCCGCCAGCCCCGACTGGCGCACCAGCGCCTCAAGCGCCTCGAACACGTAGATCGCCGTGTTTGGGTCGAGATTGCCGGTCGGCTCGTCGGCCAGCAGCAGGATCGGCGCGTTGGCGACGGCGCGGGCAATCGCCACGCGCTGCTGTTCGCCGCCCGACAGCTCGGACGGGCGATGGTGCCCCCGCTTGCCGATCTTCATGTAGTCGAGCAGCTGCTCGGCACGGGTCCGCGCTTCGGCGCGCGAGAGCCCCTTGATGATCTGCGGCATCACGATGTTCTCGAGCGCCGTGAACTCCGGCAGCAGATGATGGAACTGATAGACGAAGCCGATGTCGTTTCGGCGGATGGCCGTGCGCTCCTCGTCACCGAGCTTGCCGCACAGCCTGCCGCCGATCATCACCTCGCCGGCATCAGGCCGCTCAAGCAGTCCGGCCATGTGCAGCAGCGTCGACTTGCCGGCGCCCGACGGCGCCACCAGCGCCACCATCTCTCCGCGCACAAGCTGGAAATCCGCCTGGTTGAGGATGGTGAGCTTGCGTTCGCCCTGAACGTAGTGGCGCTCGACCTTGTCGAGCCTGATGACCGGCGCGCTCACTCGTACCTCAGCGCTTCGACGGGATCGAGCCGGGCGGCACGCCAAGCGGGAAACAGCGTGGCAACGAAGGAGAGCACCAGCGCCATGACGATGACCGAGATCGTCTCGCCGGGGTCCAGCTTCGCCGGCAGTTGACTGAGGAAATAGAGTTCCGGATCAAACAGCGTCGTGCCGGAGAGCCAGGAAAAGAACTGCCGGATCGATTCGGCGTTGAGGCAGAGCAGCAGCCCGAGCGCCACCCCGGCAAGCGTCCCGACCACGCCGATCGCCGCCCCCGTCATCAGGAAGATGCGCAGGATCGAGCCGCGCGTCGCCCCCATCGTGCGCAGGATGGCGATGTCGTGCGACTTGTCCTTCACCAGCATGATCAGGCCGGAGATGATGTTCAGCGCCGCCACCAGCACGATCAGCGTCAGGATCATGAACATGACGTTGCGCTCGACCTGCAGCGCCGAGAAGAATGTCTGGTTGCGCTGCCGCCAGTCGCTGAGGAAGATCGGTCGCTGCGCCGCCGTCTCGATTGCCGGCTTGAGCGCATCGATGTTGTCGGGGTCAGCGACGAACAGCTCGATGAGCTGCACGCGGTTTTCCATGTTGAAGTAGAGCTGCGCTTCGGCCAGCGGCATGTAGACGACGGACGCGTCATACTCCGACATGCCAACCTCGAAGATCGCCGAGATGGGATAGGCCTTGACGCGCGGTGTCGTGCCGAGCGGCGTCACGTCTCCGTCGGGCGATATCAGCGTGATGGAATCGCCCAGAACGAGCCCGAGATTTTCCGCCAGCCGCGATCCGATGGCGACGGTCTCGGAGCCATCGAAGCCAACCAGCGAGCCCTGCTTGATGTTGTTGGCGACGATCTCCATGCGGCCGAGATCCTCACCGCGTATGCCGCGCACCAGCGCGCCCGTACCGACGCCGATGCGGCCAGAGGCGAGCGCCTGCCCGTCGATCAGCGGGATCGCGGCGGTCACGCCCTGCACCTGCAGCAGCCGCGCCGCAACCTCGGTGTAGTCGTCGAGAGGCGCATCGATCGGCTGCACGATCACATGGCCGTTGACGCCGAGGATGCGGGTCAGAAGCTCGGCGCGAAAGCCGTTCATCACCGCCATGACAGTGATCAGAGTAGCAACGCCGAGCATGATGCCGACGAAGGAGATGATGGCGATGACCGAGATGAACGCTTCCTTGCGCCGCGCGCGCAGATAACGCCATGCGACGAGGCGCTCGAAGGCGGAGAACGGACCGGCGCCGGCAGGGCGTTTCGGAACGGTCTTCCCGGCTGCGTCTGCCGTCGTTGCGCTCATGCCTTCTGCCCGAGTCCTGCCAGCAGCGTCTCGATCTTCTTGACGTCGCGCTCGCCGGTGGAGCGACGCTTCACCTCGACCTCGCCGGCAGCGACGCCGCGCGGGCCGACAATCACCTGCCACGGCACGCCGATCAGATCGGCCGTGGCAAACTTGCCGCCGGCGCGGTTGTCGGTGTCGTCATACAGGACGTCCAGCCCTGCCGCGGTGTGCGCGTCGTAGAGTTGTTCGCAGACGCGGTCGCATTCGGCGTCGCCGGCTTTCATGTTGATGATGACGACGTCGAAGGGCGCCACCGATTCCGGCCAGATGATGCCGTTCTCGTCATGCGAGGCCTCGATGATCGCCGCCATCAGGCGCGTCGGGCCGATGCCGTAGGAACCCATCGAGACGAAGTGTTCCTTGCCGTCAGGCCCCTGCACCTTGGCGTTCATCGGCTTGGAATACTTCTCGCCGAAGTGGAAGATGTGGCCGACCTCGATGCCACGCGCGGACAGTCTTTCGCCCTCGGCGATGCCGTTCCACGCGGCTTCGTCATGCATCTCATCGGTCGCCGCGTAGGGCGTCGTCCACTGCCGCACAATGCCGCCGATCTCTTCGTCACTGCCGAAGTCGACGCTCTCGCCGGGCACCGCCAGGTCGAGAAAGTCCCTGTGGCAGAACACCTGGCTCTCACCGGTTTCGGCAAGGATGATGAATTCGTGGGAGAGATCGCCGCCGATCGGACCAGTGTCGGCGCGCATCGGGATCGCCTTCAGGCCCATGCGGGTGAAGGTGCGCAGATAGGCGACGAACATGCGGTTGTAGGCGGCGCGGGCGCCTTCATAGTCGAGGTCGAAGGAATAGGCGTCCTTCATCAGGAATTCGCGGCCGCGCATCACACCGAAGCGCGGACGCACCTCGTCGCGGAACTTCCACTGGATGTGGTAGAGATTGAGCGGCAGATCCTTGTAGGACTTCACGTAGGCGCGGAAGATTTCCGTCACCATCTCCTCGTTGGTCGGGCCGTAAAGAAGGTCGCGATCCTGCCTGTCCTTGATGCGCAGCATCTCCTTGCCGTAGTCGTTGTAGCGCCCGCTCTCCTTCCACAACTCGGCCGACTGGATGGTCGGCATCAGGATTTCGAGCGCGCCGGCGCGGTTCTGCTCCTCGCGGATGATCTGGTTGATCCTGTCGAGCACGCGCTTGCCGAGCGGCAGCATCGTGAACGACCCCTGCCCCTGCTGGCGGATCATGCCGGCGCGCAGCATGAGCCGGTGCGAGACGATTTCGGCCTCGCGCGGATTCTCCTTGAGGATCGGCAGGAAGTATCGGGACAGACGCATGCAGGAATCCGGTGGAAGAATGGATGGAAAAGGCAGGGAATCGGCGACGCGGAACAGTCGAAACTGGTCGCGCTTCATAGCCATTTCATGACGCGATGGAAACCCGACCGCCATATGCAGCCGGCGCCCACTGGGCGAAACGCGGGCAGTCGCTGCCGCCTCGTTGTGCAGCGCAACAAAGCCGACGCCCCGCCAAAGAAAAAATCCACGTGACAATTTCCGCAGCGTTGGTTTAGTGTGCCCCGCATAATCGAGAGGGCAGTAAACCAATCTGCTCCCTTTGCGCGGTCAAAGTCTTGGGAGGATGCGATCTTGGCGCGGCAAGCCGCTGCCGCCGGAAACCGGAAACGGATCGGACGCGTTTAGATTGCAAGGCTTCGGCCTTGCTTTTTTTTGTGCAGACGTGTTCCCTGCCTGAAACGCTCAAGAAGCCGAGCCGTCAATCGCGGCGACCGAAAGGCCGACCGCCGCCGAAAAGTTCGTTTTCCGCCCCAGATTGACCGGCATTGCCCGGCACACATTCCTGACGCGACGGCATCTTGGGTTGCGTCGCCTATCCGCTCCGGGCATAGATTCGCCCGTTCCGATCCTTCCCGGG
>JBFXFO010000231.1:0-4100 GCA_050178915.1 Rhizobiaceae bacterium
CGCGTGAGCATCGGCTGGTCCCTGCGGAATCAGTCAAACAAAACCAGAACAATCACTATATGTTCCAGTCTTGTTCCGCAACCGTTTAAATTTTAGTGAAAGCGAGAACACATTGGTAACAAAACGCTCGATGCGCGCCGATGCGGCGGCTGAGCGAGTTCCGCCCGTGCCTCATCGCGACACCCGAGGCTGTCATCTTCGCTTGATTCCGCTCTGCTAGGCAGCCATTGGAAGGCCGGCCGAAACGATTCCTTTCCGCGCGGCCGAGGTAGGGCTGCATGCGCATTGCTGTCGTCGGAACGGGATATGTCGGGCTGGTGAGCGGCGCCTGCTTCGCCGAGCTTGGCCACACCGTCACCTGCGTCGATTCCGCCGAGCACAAGATCGCCGCGCTGCGGGAAGGCGTGATGCCGATCTATGAGCCGGGGCTGGACGAGCTGGTCGCGTCCGGGGTGCGCGCCGGGCGCCTCGCCTTCACCACCGAGATCGGACCTGCCGTTGCTCAGGCCGACGCCGTCTTCATCGCCGTGGGAACGCCGACGCTGCCCGGCGACGGCCACGCCGACCTGAGCCACGTGCGCGCCGCGGCGGTGTCGATCGCCAGATCGCTGCAGGAATTCACGGTGGTGGTAACCAAGTCGACGGTGCCGGTCGGCACCAGCGACGAAATCCTGCGGATCCTGCGCGAGACGAATCCCGACGCCGATGTCGCCATGGCATCCAATCCGGAATTCCTGCGCGAAGGGTCGGCGATCGAGGACTTCAAGCACCCCGACCGCGTGCTGATCGGCGTCGAGGATGTGCGCGCACGCGAGGTGATGGAGGCGGTGTATCGGCCAATGCAGGCGGAGCAGGTGCCGATCCTGTTCGTCAGCCGCCGCACCGCGGAACTGACGAAGTATGCGTCGAACGCGTTCCTCGCGATGAAAGTGACCTTCATCAACGAGATCGCCGACCTCTGCGAAAAGACCGGCGTCGACGTGCAGGATCTGGCGCGCGGCATCGGCCTCGACACGCGCATCGGACCGAAATTCCTCAACGCCGGGCCGGGGTATGGCGGCTCTTGTTTCCCGAAGGACACGCTGGCGCTGGTGAAGACCGCGCGCGATCACGGTGCGCCGGTACGGCTGGTCGAGACGACGGTTGCGATCAACGACGAGCGCAAGCGGGCGATGGCCGAGCGCATCATCGCGGCCTGCGGCGGCAGCGTCGCCGGCAAGACGATCGGCCTGCTCGGCCTGACCTTCAAGCCGAACACGGACGACATGCGCGACGCGCCGTCCATCGTGATCACGCAGACGCTGCGCGAGGCCGGCGCGACGCTCCGCGTCTTCGACCCTGCAGGCATGGACATCGCGCAGCCGCTGATCCCCGAGGCGACTTATTGCGGCGACGGATACGAGGTTGCCGAGGGTGCCGATTGCCTGGCTCTGGTTACCGAATGGAACGAGTTCCGTGCGCTCGACGTCCGCCGGTTGCGCGCGGCCATGCGTGGCGATGCGTTCGTCGATATGCGCAACCTTTACCGTGCCCACGACATGCGCGCCGCCGGCTTCCGCTACAGCGGGATCGGCCGCGCGGTCTCTTGAGGTCGGTCAGCGCAGCGGCAGAACGCGGCAGCGATCGCCGGCCAGCGCGGCCGGCGCGAAGGGTGGTCGCACGATCAGCGCGCCAGCGGTGGCGAAGGTCTTCAGCATGGCGGAGTCCTGCACGCTGAACGGTGTCGCAACGAGGCCGTCGGCGGTCTGTTCGAGGCTGGCGCGCACATAATCCTGACGCACGTCGTTGCCGGCCATGTCGGCGCCGAGCCGCGCATCGCGCAGCGGATCCACAAGCGCCCGGCCGGCGAGTCGCGAGACCAGCGGGCGCAGGAACAGATGGCTGCAAACGATGCTCGACACCGGATTGCCCGGCAGGCCAAGGACGCGCAGCTTCTCCAGCCGCCCGAACATCAGGGGTTTGCCGGGGCGCATCGCGATCTTCCAGAAGGCGAGTTCCATGCCTTCGCCTTCGAGCACCCCGCGCACCAGATCGTGGTCGCCCACCGACGCGCCGCCAATCGTCACCAGGATGTCTGCGCCGGCAGCCAGAGCGTGATGCACGGCGCCGGCGATCTTGCCCCTGTCGTCGGGCGCGATGCCGAGGTCGAGCACGGTGCCGCCAGCGTCGCGCACGATCGCAGCGACGCCAAACGTGTTCGAGGCAATGATCTGGTCGGCATTCGGGCGCGAACCGGGCAGAAGCAGCTCATCGCCGGTGGCGAGCACGGCCACAAGCGGCCGGCGAACCAGCGGCAGGGTCGGATGGTTCGCGGCGGCAGCAAGCGAGAGCGCAACCGGGTCGAGCATGCGGCCCGCTTCGAGCAGCCGCTCGCCCTCGCGAAAGTCCACTCCGGCGCGGCGGATGTGGCGGCCGGCTTGCGTGCCGTCGAACGCCTCGATGCGACCGGCGCCGAGCACCCGCACATTCTCCTGCAGGAGGATGGAGTCGGCGCCGTCGGGCACGGGCGCGCCGGTGAAGATGCGCGCCGCCTCGCCGGCGCCGACCATGCCGTTGAAGCGACGGCCGGCCGCGGATTCGCCGATGACCGAGAGCGTTGCCGGAAGGGCGGCAACGTCCTGCGCGCGGATGGCATAACCATCCATCGCCGAAGCGTCGAAGGGAGGCTGCGTGCGCAGCGCGGTGACAGGAGCCGCGAGAATGCGGCCGGCTGCTTCGCCGATACCGACGGTCTCGGCTTCGAGCGGGGCGGCGTCGACCAGCAGCTTTGCAAGCGCGTCGTCGACGGGGAGCAGCGCCATGTCAGCGCTCTGCCTGGAAGTCGCCGGACTTTCCGCCGGTCTTCTCGACCACCCGTATCTCGCCGATGACCATTCCGCGATCGACAGCCTTGGCCATGTCGTAGATGGTCAGGCACGCGACCGACGCTGCGGTCAGCGCCTCCATCTCGACGCCGGTCTTGCCGGTGACGCGCGCGAGCGCGGTCACGCGCAGTCCGGGCAGCGCCTCGTCCGGCACGATGTCGACGGCGACCTTGGTGAGCAGCAGCGGATGGCAGAGCGGGATCAGCTCATGCGCCTTCTTGGCCGCCATGATGCCGGCGATGCGCGCGGTGCCGATGACGTCGCCCTTCTTGGCATTGCCGTCGATGATGAGCTGCAGCGTTTCCGGCCGCATCGTCACGCTGCCTTCGGCGACGGCCGTGCGCAGCGTCTCGTCCTTGTCGCCGACATCGACCATGTTGGCCTCGCCGGACGCACCGAGATGGGTGAGGCGAGGGGGCAAGGGTCAGCCCGCTGCGGCCTGCGCCGGCGCGCCTTCCAAGAGCGCGCGCGTGGCGACTGTCACGTCGTTCTGCCGCATCAGGCTTTCGCCGACAAGGAAGGTGCCGATGCCGTGGCGTTCGAGGCGCGTGCAATCGGCGTGCGTGAAGATGCCGCTTTCGCTGACCAGCAGGCGGTCATCCGGTACGCGCGCCGCGAGACGCTCGGACGTGGCCAGCGTGACCTCGAAAGTGCGCAGATTGCGGTTGTTGATGCCGATCAGCCGCGACGACAGCTTCAGCGCGCGGTCGAGTTCTTCCTCGTCGTGAACCTCGATCAGGGAATCCATGCCGAGCGCGGTGGCCTCGTCTTCGAGACGGCGGGCGTCATCGTCGGAGAGGCTCGCCATGATGATCAGAATGGCGTCGGCGCCCCAGGCGCGCGCCTCATGCACCTGATAGGTCTCGAACATGAAGTCCTTGCGCAGCGCCGGCAGCTTCACCTCGGCGCGGGCGCGCGTCAGAAACACCGGCGCGCCCAGGAAGGACGGCGTGTCGGTGAGCACGGACAGGCAGGCGGCACCACCGTCGGCATAGGCGCGAGCCAAATCCGGCGGATCGAATTCGGCGCGGATCAGTCCCTTCGAAGGGCTAGCCTTCTTGATCTCGGCGATCAGCGCGAAGCGGCCGGCGGCGCGCCTTGCCTCGAGCGCGCGCAGGAAGCCGCGCGGCGCCTCGACGTCTTTCGCCCGCGCCTCCAGCTCGCGCTGCGGCGTGCGCGCCTTGGCGGCGGCGATCTCGTCGCGCTTGTAGGCCTCGATGCGTTGCAGGATGTCGG
>JBFXFO010000232.1:0-4095 GCA_050178915.1 Rhizobiaceae bacterium
GAGAACGGCCGGGCTTGTCCCGGCCGTTTCTCGTTGTGCGGAATGGATTCTGGGCGCCCGAAGAGCTATGTTCGGCATGCAGGACGAACGCCATGAACCTCCACACTGACAATCCTCGCGCCTACGAACTCGCCAAGCAACTGGCGGCGAAGCGCAACATCTCGGTCGATGAAGCAATCATCGAGGCGCTCGAAAGCACACTCCGGAAGGACGAGTCCGAACTGGAAGCAATCGCGGACCGTGTGCGCAAGATTGCTGACGATCTGTGGGCGAAGAGAGGCCCGAATGGTCGCGAGATGACGAAGGACGAGATCGACCGGATGTGGGGCCACGAATAGTGTTCGTGGACACGTCGGCTCTCGTCGCAATCATTGCCCGGGAGCCGGATCGCGAAAACTACATCGCCGCACTCGCGCGAGAAGATGCGAAGTTCACGGCACCGCTTGTCATTCTTGAAGCGAAGATGGTGCTGAGTTCGAGATTGCAGGTCGAGCCGCAGACTGCATTTGCGCATCTGATAGATCTGCTGAAAAGCGCGCACGTCGAAATCACGCCGATCGAGGCCGAGCACGCTGTCCTCGCCATGCAGGCCTTCGCCACCTACGGCGAGGGGACGCCACCCGGCACAGCTGAATCTTGCCGACTGCCTCAGCTACGCCTGTGCGCAGCGGGCGGGGTCGCCGATCCTCTACAAGGGCAATGATTTCGCGCTCACTGACGCGAAGCTGTCCGGCTGAGTGGCGGCCAGCTTTTCGGCGAAGCGCGGGTGGACGAAGGCGTCGTAGCATTCATCCAGATGGATGCGGAGGTGCTTGCTCAGCATCGGTGCGTAGATCTCGTAGAGATGCGCATTCGCCGTGGTCAGCGGGCAGGTCGGGTAGAGCACGAGGTCTGTACCTTCGACCGCCTTCGTCACGCTGTCGCCCGGACGCGGCACGGCACGCGACGGGTCGGCGCCGATGGCGATGTGTTTTGGCGCGCTGCGGTCCATCAGGTAGGGCAGAGGGTTGACGAAGTTCAGCGACATGATGGTGTCGAAGCGGATGTCTTTCTTTGCCTCCAGCTTGCGGATCGACGCTATGGCGCGGTCGATGGCCATCAGGTGCACGACCTGGAAGTCGAAGTCCGAATAGAGCACTGGCGTCGGCAACTCGCCGACCCGCACCAAATCCTCGAACTCGTTCTGATGCGCGCCGTAGAAGGCGATCATGTTGTTGGAGCGGCGCAGCACGTCGGAACGCATGGTCAGCGCGCCGAGCTGCTTCAGATTGCCGTTCGGCATCCGCTCGTTCTTCAGCCCGCCGACATAGGTGCGCGCCGCGCGCTCGATGGTGTTCACACCGATCGGCAGGATGGCGGCCAGCGCCAGCACCACCGTCGCGATCATCAGCTTCGGCGTCGCCATCAGCGAGGTGGCGCGCAGCAGGATCGCCAGCACCACCGGCCAGAGGAAGATCATCGCCTGGCTGCCGGTGTTCTGAGTTTCGAAGGCGATGCCGGCGAAGAGCACGACGGCGAGCCACAGTGCGTCGACGTCGAGGACACGCGCGAAGGCACCGATGCGCCTGGCTGACCGCGCCTCGGCCCAGCGCCTGGCGATCTTGCGGCGCTCGGCCCAGCCAAGCACGAGGATCAGCAGGCCGATGGTCAGCACCACGCCGAAATTGATCGACGCCGCCTGCAGGAAGCGGGGAAGGATGGTCTCGTCATTCTTCGAGGCGAGCGCGACGATGTCGTCGATGTAGTGCGTGACGATGCCATTCCAGGCCTGCGCCGCGCCGAGCACCACGAAGAATGCGACGGCTGACAGGATGGCGGCGCGCAGATGCAGGCGCCCGGCGACGAAGCCGAACAGGCAGACGATCAGAGCGGCAACGAAGCCGGTGATCTTGAGGAAGAACAGCGACAGCATCGACGCCGCGACGATGAAGCCGAGGACGCGCTGGTCGCGCACAAACACCAGCGCCGCCACGAGCACGTAGAGCAGCTGGCAGCACTGGCGGTTGTAGATGCCGAACCCGTCGGAACCCGGGAAGGGATAGAAATCGTGCGTGTTGAACGGCAGCAGCGCGAATATCAGGAAGGGGATCAACACGCCGAAGGCGGTCACGCGTGACCGGCGGTCGATCTCCCACACCACCAGCGCCATCAGCGGCGCGGTTATCGCGAGCAGCGACCAGTGGGCGATCAGCGTCGGATGCGCATCCGGGAATACGGCCAGCCAGCCGGCAAAGAGGTAGTAGCCGATCGGTCCGACTGGCGCGAAGAAGTCGTTGATCGGCACCTGGCCGTCGAAGATGCGGTTGGCCGCGTCATAGTAGATCATGACGTCCCAGTACATCGGGCCGACAGGCAGCCAGAGCGGGACGGACAGCAGGAGAGCCACCAGCACCAGGGCGGCGGCGAGCAGTGTCAGCGGCGAGGTCAGCCACGAGGCCTGCCTGGCGGAAGCCTTGCGATCCTTGGTCAGCGTCATTCTCCCAACGCGAAGCTCACGCGCCGCCTCAGGCGCGGCCACGGCAAAGTCAGGCGCGACCGGAATGGTCGGAGCAGGCGGCACGATCGCGGTTATGTTAGCGCCTGGAGGTAAACATTTCGGTCAGGACCGTTGCCGGCATGAGCCTGTCGGGCTGCCGTCCTGCCATCGCGCCGCCCGGCTTGGTCGCGCGGCCCGTTGACGATGTCGCAAACAGGCTTCATCTGCGACCTGTGGCCGACCTATAGTCGCGCGCGAAATCGAGCTCGGAGCATCGGCATGGCAGCGTTTCCGGAAAAGGCGAAGGTCGTCATCATCGGGCTGGGCGGCATCGTCGGCGCGTCGATCGCGCATCATCTGGTCGAGCGCGGCTGGGACGACATCGTCGGCATCGACAAGTCGGGCATTCCGACCGACATCGGCTCGACCGCACACGCCTCCGACTTCTGCTACACGACCAGCCACGACTACCTGTCCGTCTGGACGACGCAGTACTCCATCGATTTCTACGAGAAGATGGGCCACTACGCGCGCATCGGCGGCCTTGAGGTCGCGCGCACCGGGCACGACGTCTGGATGGAGGAGATCCGGCGCAAGCTGTCGTCGGCCAAGGCGTTCGGCACCCGCGCCCACTATGTCCCGCCGGCCGAGATCAAGAAGCTGTTCCCGCTGATCGAGGAAGATCAGGTGATGGGCGGCATGTTCGATCCGGACGCCGGCCTCGTCATTCCGCGCAGCCAGACCGTTGCCGGCAAGCTGGTCGACGCTGCCGAGAAGTCGGGCAAGCTCAAGGTATTTTCGAACACGCCGGCGACCTCCCTTATCGTCGAGAAGGGCCGGATCAAGGGCGTGGTCACGCATCGGGGGACGATCATGGCCGACCACGTCGTGGTCTGCGCCGGCATCTGGGGCCGCCTGATTGCAGAGATGGTGGGCGAGGATCTGCCGGTCATGCCGGTCGATCACCCGCTGACCTTCTTCGGTCCCTACGAAGAGTTCGCCGGCACCGGCAAGGAAATCGGATACCCGCTGCTGCGCGACCAGGGCAACTCCGCCTACATGCGCGACACCGGCGATCCGAAGACGACCGAGGGCGGTCAGATCGAGTGGGGCTATTACGAGACGGACAATCCGCGCCTCTGCCACCCGCGCGAGATCCTCGAAAAGCACGAGTCCCGCCTGTCTCCGTCGCAGCGCGACCTCGACATGGAGCAGATCATGGCGCCGCTGGAGCGCGCCATGGAACTGACGCCGATCCTTGGCGAGATCGGCTACAACGAAAGCCATTCCTTCAACGGGTTGCTGCAGGTGTCCGCGGCAGGCGGCCCTTCCTGCGGCGAAAGCCAGAAGGTGCGCGGGCTCTGGTACTGCGTCGCCATCTGGGTCAAGGACGGTCCCGGCTACGGCAAGCTGATCGCCGACTGGATGACCGACGGGCGCACCGCAATCGATCACAACTCGATCGACTATTCGCGCTTCTACCCGCACCAGCTGACCGAGGACTTCATCGAAGGCCGCACGCGTGAAGCGGCGCAGAAGATCTACTACCCCGCCGTCCATACGCGCGAACCCTACGCCACCGGCCGCAACATCAAGCGTTCGCCTTTCTACGAGCGCGA
>JBFXFO010000233.1:0-4061 GCA_050178915.1 Rhizobiaceae bacterium
CCGTGTCCATCATGTGCGCTGCCTTCAGCGTCAGCAGCCGTGACTGCTCGATCATGATGCGCGCTTCGGCGATGCGTTCGCGCGTCACCGACTGGTCGGCGACCGCCTTGCCGAAGGTGACACGCTCTTTCGCACGCAGGCACATCTTCTCCAGCGTGCGCTCGGCCAGTCCGATCAGCCGCATGCAGTGGTGGATGCGTCCCGGCCCAAGCCGGCCCTGCGCGATCTCGAAGCCGCGCCCCTCGCCCAGCAGCAGGTTCGATTTCGGCACGCGAACATTGCGGAAGATCACTTCCGAGGCGCGGTCCGGCACGCCGTAGAAGCCGAAGATCGGCAGCGAGCGCACCACCTCGACGCCGGGGGTGTCGCGCGGCACCAGGATCATCGACTGCTGCAGGTGGCGATCCGGATTGCCCGGGTCGGTCTTGCCCATGAAGATGATGATCTTGCAGCGCGGATCGGTGGCGTTGGTCGTGTACCATTTGTGGCCATTGATGACGTAGTCGTCGCCATCGGCGCGGATCTCGCTCTCGATGTTGGTGGCGTCACTCGAGGCCACAGCCGGCTCGGTCATTGCGAAGGCCGAGCGTATCTCTCCCGCCAGCAGCGGCTTCAGCCATTTCTGCTGGTGCTCCGGCGTGCCGTAGCGCGCCAGCACCTCCATGTTGCCGGTGTCGGGGGCCGAGCAGTTGAAGATTTCCGGGGCCAGATGCGAGCGTCCCATGATCTCGCAGAGCGACGCGTATTCGAGGTTCTTCAGCCCGGCGCCATGCTCGGATTCCGGCAGGAACAGGTTCCACAGGCCGGCCGCCTTCGCCTTCGGCTTCAGCTCCTCGACCACCGGCTGCACGCCCCACGGCCCGACATCCTCCGACTCGCGGTAGTAGCGCGCCTCGTTCGGATAGATGTGCTCTTCCATGAACTGGGTGAGCTTCTCTTCGAGCTCCAGCACGCGCGGCGATTTCTCAAACATCTCGGTCTCCATATGGGGCGCGCGGCGGGCGCGCCGTGGCATGCACCTGCTTATAGCGAAGAGATTCAGGTCTGACGAGATCGTCAGACGATGTTCGTTGACATACCGGCTTTGCCGGCTCTACTCGCAGGATGCTTGCCACACGGCTTTGCATGCGCTTGGGTGACGGAACGTGGAGGACGGCATGTCGCGAAAGGCAAAGGTCGGGGTCATCGGCGCCGGGCTGATGGGCGCGGAGATCGCGTTCGTGCACGCGCTGCAGGGCCATGACGTGCTGCTCGCAGACCGCAGCGACGAGGCGCTCGCAGGCGCTGTCGCACGCCTCGCCACGATCTACGACAAGGGTGCCCAGCGCGGCGTCTACGAGGCGACCGCCAAGGATGCCGTCATCGGCGCCATCCGCACCACCACCGACCTTGCCGCCTTTGCCGACCGCGACGTGGTCGTCGAGGCGGTGTTCGAGAGGGAGGACGTCAAGGCCGAGGTGCTGCGCACGCTCGACGGCGTCTGCCGCGACGGCTGCCTGATCGCCTCCAACACCTCGACCATTCCGATCACGGTGCTGGCATCGCATGTCAGCGAGGCGCGGCGCCCGCGCTTCGTGGGGACGCACTACTTCTCACCGGTCTCGCGCATGAAGCTGGTCGAGGTCATTCCGGGCGCGGAAACGTCCGACGCCACGATGGACGAGGCGATGGCGCTGTGCGCCTCGGTCGGCAAGCAGCCGATCCGCGTCAAGGATGTCACCGGCTTCGCCGTCAACCGTCTGCTGCATGTAATGCTGATCGAGGCGGTGCGCCTGGTCGAGGAAGGCGTGTGCTCGCCGGAAGACATCGATCTCGCCTGCAAGCTCGGCCTCGGCCACCCGATGGGGCCGTTCGAACTGATGGACGCGACGACGTCGAGCCTCTGCCTGCAGGCGCAGCAGATCATGTTCGACGCCTATGGCGAGCGCTTCCGTCCGCGACCGCTGCTCAAGGCGCGCGTGCAGGCCGGTTATGTCGGCGGGCGCGGCCGCAGGGGCTGGCGCAGGTGAGCAAGCGCGCGGCGGTCGCACCGGTTCAGGACAGGGCGCGGCTTTCCTCGTCCGACCATCTCGTGCGCGACATCGTCCGCGGCCTCTACGAGGGGCGCTTCGTCGCCGGGCAGCGGCTGATCGAGCCCGACCTGATGCGTCTCTACAATGTCAGCCGCAGCACGGTGCGCGAGGCGATCAAGCAGCTGACCGCCGAAGGCGCGGTGACGCAGACGGCGTTTCGCGGCGCGCAGGTGCGCCACCTTTCGCGGCAGGATGCGCGCGACGTGCTGCAACTGCTCGAAGTCACCATCGGGCTCGCCGCGCGGCTCGCCGCCGAGAACATCAACAAAGACGGCATGCGCGAACCGTTCCTGCAGGCGTATGAGACGCTGACCGGCTTTGCCGAGGCGGCGGATTCGTTCGAGCTGGTGCGCGCGCGCAACCGCTTCTACCGCGCGATGGCCCGCACCGGCGGCAACCGCGAGCTGGAACGCCTGCTGCCGAGCTTCAGCGTGCACCTGATCCGTACCCATCTGAAGATGCCACGGCGAGACCGCTTCGCCGACTACCGCGCGATGGCCGAGGCCATTCTCGCGGGCAACCCGGCGGCCGCCGAGAAGGCCGGCCGCCAGCACATGCAGCGCACGCTCGACGCCCTCGACGATGCGCCGGATTCGATCTTTGCACCCGCCGCGCCGCGGCAAACCAGTTTCGAGGATGAGGATTGACCATGCGCGAAGCCGTTATCGTTTCGACCGCCCGCACGCCGATCGGCAAAGCCTATCGCGGCTCCTTCAACAACACGCAGCCGCAGGCGATGGCCGGGCACGTGCTGAAGCACGCCGCGGCGCGCGCTTCCGTCGACCCGCAGGACATTGACGACGTCGTCATGGGCGCTGCCATGCAGCAGGGCTCGACCAGCGCCAACATCGCGCGACAGGGCCTGCTCAGCGCCGGCTTCCCGACCAGCGTCGCCGGCATGAGCCTCGACCGCCAGTGCGCGTCGGGGCTGATGGCGATCGCCACCGGCGCCAAGCAGATCATCACCGACGGCATGTCGGTCGTCGCGGCGGGTGGAGTCGAATCCATCTCGCTGGTGCAGAATGCGCACGCCAACACCTTTCGCGCCGTCGACCGCGACCTGGTGGCGAAGGTGCCTGCGATCTACATGACCATGCTGGAGACCGCCGAGACGGTGGCGCGGCGCTACGGCATCTCGCGCGAGAGGCAGGACGCCTTCGGCCTGCGCTCGCAGCAGCGCAACGGCGAGGCCGCCGCAGCCGGCCGCTTCGACGCCGAGATCGTGCCGATGCCGACCAGCATGGCGCTGCTCGACAAGGAGGGCAAGCCGGCCGGCGAGCGCGAGGTGACGCTGGAGCGCGACGAGGGCGCGCGGCCGCAGACCACGGCCGACGACCTCGCCATGCTGAAGCCCGCCTTCAAGGGCGGCATGACCTTGGAGGCCGGCGGCACCATCACGGCGGGCAACGCCAGCCAGCTCTCCGACGGCGCCTCCGCCGTCATCCTGATGGAAGCGATGGAGGCCAAGCGCCGCGGGCTGACGCCGCTCGGCGCCTATCGCGGCATGGCGGTCGCCGGCTGCGAGCCGGACGAGATGGGCATCGGCCCGGTCTTCGCGGTGCCGAAGCTGCTCAAGCAGCACGGCCTGACGGTGGACGACATCGATCTGTGGGAACTGAACGAGGCTTTCGCCTGCCAGGTGCTCTACTGCCAGGACCGCCTCGGCATCCCGGACGAGAAGCTCAACGTCGATGGCGGCGCCATTGCCATCGGCCATCCCTACGGCATGTCGGGCGCACGCATGACCGGCCACCTCCTGCTCGAAGGCCGCCGTCGCGGCGCGCGCTACGGCGTCGTCACCATGTGTGTCGGCGGCGGCATGGGCGCAGCCGGCCTGTTCGAGATCTTCAACTAGCTCCTGACCAATGTCGCCCGCATGCGCGGGCGACATTGGTCAGCACCCGCTCACGGACTTGATGCCGGAGATGAGCAACTCACCGTCGATATTGACGATCGTCGATACCGACGCGCCGTTGCACGGCTTGCCGC
>JBFXFO010000234.1:0-4057 GCA_050178915.1 Rhizobiaceae bacterium
GTTCCAGCTCGCCGGCCTTTTCGGTACGGCGATCGCGGTGACCACCATGCTCGGCCTCGCCGGCATGATCGTCGCGCTCGACGCCTTCGGCCCCGTCACCGACAATGCCGGCGGCATTGCCGAGATGTCGGGCCTGCCGAAGGAAGTGCGTCACTCGACCGACGCGCTCGACGCGGTGGGCAACACCACCAAGGCCGTGACCAAGGGCTACGCCATCGGTTCGGCCGGCCTCGGCGCGCTGGTGCTGTTCGCAGCCTACAGCTACGATCTGAGCTACTTCGCGCAGAATGCGGCGCAGTACCCGTACTTCGCCGATCTCGGCACTGTCTCCTTCGACCTGTCGAACCCGTACGTGGTTGCCGGCCTGATCTTCGGCGGCCTCATCCCGTACCTGTTCGGCGGCATCGCCATGACGGCGGTGGGTCGTGCGGCCGGCGCCATCGTCGAGGAAGTGCGCAAGCAGTTCCGCGAGAACCCCGGCATCATGCAGGGCACCGCCAAGCCGAACTACGCCCGCGCGGTCGATCTGCTGACCAAGGCTGCGATCCGGGAAATGATCATCCCGTCGCTGCTGCCGGTCCTGGCTCCGCTGGTCGTCTACTTCGGCGTCCTGCTGATCTCGGGCTCGAAGGCGTCGGCGTTCGCGGCGCTCGGAGCCTCGCTGCTCGGCGTGATCGTCAACGGCCTGTTCGTCGCCATCTCGATGACCTCGGGCGGCGGCGCGTGGGACAATGCCAAGAAATCCTTCGAAGACGGTTTCGTCGACAAGGACGGCGTGAAGCACCTGAAGGGCTCCGATGCCCACAAGGCTTCGGTCACGGGCGACACGGTCGGCGATCCCTACAAGGACACCGCCGGTCCGGCCGTGAACCCGGCGATCAAGATCACCAATATCGTCGCTCTGCTGCTGCTCGCCGTGCTGGCTCACGGCGGCTGACGCAAGCCTCATAACCCAATGAAAGGCCCGCAGGAGCGATCCCGCGGGCCTTTTGCTTTCCTGCTGGCCGTCAGGGCGGCTTGCTGTCTGGGCGTCAGGCAGATTGGCTGCCCGCCTGCGCACGGCGCGGCAATATCCTCAAGAATCGCCGGGGACGCGAGCGAACCCTGCATACGATCAGGCAGGCTCGGCAGCTCGAGTATAGCGGGATATGCTGAACAATCAGCGGCTTTGAATTTGCCGCCCATGGAAACAAGGCGCCGCAGCCTTCTTGCGGTATAATAACAATATTCGGGGGCTTCCGGTCGACCACCGGCGTGTTCAGGCTGATGCCGGACGGTTCGGTGCAGCGACTGCTTGCCCTATACCAGGTGAAGCACGGGCGCCTGCAACGGGTCGGCGCAGCGCCGTCGTCGTTCTGAGCTGAAGCAGACAGCCGGCCCTGCGCGGGGCCGGTGCGCGTCTTAGCTGCCGCCGCCGAGCACGCTCTTGGCAGCGTTCGCGCCGCCGCTCGAAAGGCCCGACAGCACCTGGCCGATGAAGGTCTGGTCCTTGCCGCCCGTCGGCGTGGTGCGCGAGATGAAGTCGAACACCTTGCCGTCCTGCAGTCCGTAATTCGCGATGTTGGTGACGCGCCCGTCATCGCCGAAGTAGACGGCAAGAACGCGCTGGTCGACGACCCGCGCGTTCATGAACGCCACGGGGCGCACGCGTGTCTGCGAGATGTAGTAGAAGACTTCGTTGTCGAATGTCGCGGTGGTGGACGGGCTGCCCAGTGCCAGCAGCACCTGTTCGCGGCTTGAACCGACCGGCACAAGCTCGATGGCCTTCGGGTCGGCGACATAGCCCTGCGTGAGCGTCTGCCTGGGGTTCATGCTCTCGCTGACGCTGCAGCCCGAAACGAGCACTGCCAGCGCCGCGCCACCCAGCATCAGGCTGCGCATCGGCGTCCCAGTGCTCTTGAAATCGCTTCTAGCCAACAACACTTCCCCTTCAAACCCCGGCACTCGAACTCTGGGCCGCCCGAGGTTTCCATCGATCTGGAAACCCGTTAGACCAGCTTTCCGGCCATCGCAACCCTGCCGCCCACGCCTTGAGGAGGCGCCACCATATGTTCAAGCGCCTGTACGGCCGCGAAAAATCCGATCCTTTGGTCGACGCAATTTACGGTCAAATCGTGGCGGCGGCGCGCCAGCCGACGCTCTATGCCGACTGGGACGTGCCGGACACCCCGCTTGGCCGGTACGAGATGATAGCGCTGCATCTCTTTCTTTTCCTTCACCGCGTGCGCGGCCAGCAGGGGCAGATCGCGTCGCTTGCGCAGGAACTCACCGACCGTCTGTTCGAGGATCTCGACCATTCGATCCGTGAATTGGGCGTCGGTGACGCGGGCGTGCCTAAGCGCATGAAGAAGCTGGCGCGCATGTTCTATGGCCGCGCCACTGCCTACGGCGAAGCGCTCGACAAGCGCGACCGGCCGGCACTGGTCGAGGCCCTCCGGCGCAACGTGCGCCCGGATGTGGCCGAGTGGCCTCAGGTCGGCCCGTTGGCCGACTACGTCGAGGCGGCGTATCAGGCACTGCAACGGCAGGGCATTGCCGGATTTCTTGCCGGCACGATCGAGTTCCCGCAACCCGAAACCGCGGTGGCGCAAGCATCGTGAAGCCCGACGAAGCCAGCCCCGTTTCCTTCCGCGCGCATGTCACGCGCATGCCGCGCGCCGGCTTGCCGGTGGTGATGGATGCCAACAGCGAGCAGCGCGAAGCGCTTGCCCGCGCGCACGGACTGCTGTCGGTCGAGCGTTACCACATCGACCTGCTGGCAACCGCCTGGAAGCGCAATGGCGTTTCGGTGACGGGTAAGGTCGAGGCCGACATCACGCAGGCCTGCGTCGTCACACTTGCTCCCGTCGAACAGCATATCGAGGAGGAGGTCTCCGGCCTCTTCTTCCCGGAAGATTCGCGCATCGGCCGCGGTGGCTTCGAACATGCCGGCGAGATCATTCTCGATCCCGACGGGCCTGACGCGCCGGAGACCTTCACCGGCGACACGATCGACGTTGGCGCTTTGGCGGAAGAGTTCTTCGCCCTGGCAATCGAGCCGTATCCGCGCAAGGCGGGCGTTTCTGCTGAAGCGACCGCGCCGGCCGAAGAGCCCGAGAAGCCTTCGGCCTTCGCCAAACTCGAGGCTTTGCGCCGCAAACCCTGAAAAGCATCTTGTACTAGCGGGAAGTGGTTGTAAGGCGGAGCAAAACCGCTATTTTCGCCCCCGTTTCGATCCGGCCGCCCCGCGGCGAAATGTGAGCTCGCTTGATTCGCATCTCGATTGACGCCATGGGCGGCGACCACGGCCCCAAGATCATCGTGCCGGCGCTGGCCCGAGCGGCGGAGCGCCGGACCGACATCAGGTTTCTGGTGTTCGGCCGCGAAGCCGATGTGCGCCCTTGGCTGGCGAAGTATCCGCGGCTCGCGGAGGTCTGCGAATTCACGCATTGCGAGATCGCGGTGCGCATGGACGACAAACCGAGCCAGGCTTTGCGCCAGGGCCGCTGGAAGTCGTCCATGTGGAAGGCCATCGAGGCCGTAAAGAACGGTCAGGCCGACGTCGCCGTATCCGCCGGCAACACCGGCGCGCTGATGGCCATGTCTAAGTTCTGCCTTCGCACCATGGCGAACATCGACCGCCCGGCAATCGCCGCGCTGTGGCCGACCACGCGTGGTGAGAGCGTCGTGCTCGATGTCGGCGCCACGATCGGTGCCGATGCGCGCCAGTTGATCGACTTCGCCATTCTCGGCGCGGCGATGGCGCGCGCCCTGCACGAGAACAACCGGCCGAGCGTCGGTCTGCTCAATGTAGGCGTCGAGGAGATCAAGGGGCAGGAGCAGGTCAAAGAGGCCGGGCGCGTGCTGCGCGAGGCCGATCTCGCCTCGCTCAACTATCACGGCTTCGTCGAGG
This sequence comes from Rhizobiaceae bacterium, assembly GCA_050178915.1. Lineage (GTDB taxonomy): Bacteria > Pseudomonadota > Alphaproteobacteria > Rhizobiales > Rhizobiaceae > JBFXAF01. The sequence continues at coordinate 3,893 of JBFXFO010000234.1, forward strand.
GCGACGATATCGGCAAGGGCACGGTCGACGTGGTGGTTACCGAGGGTTTTGCCGGCAACATCGCGCTCAAGACGGCGGAGGGAACGGCGCGGCAGATCGCCGGCTATCTGCGCGCTGCCATGGGCCGCACGCTGATGGCGCGCATCGGTTATGTCTTTGCGCGCG
>JBFXFO010000235.1:0-3880 GCA_050178915.1 Rhizobiaceae bacterium
TCCGATCTCGCCGAGATCGAGCCGGCAGCATGGATGGTGGCGCCGCGCCGGCCGAGCAGGAAGCGGCCGAGGTCGCTTTCGGCTGCGCGGAAAGCCATCGCAGAGACCAGACCGCCGGCTTCCGACCGCAGATTGACCCGCACATGCCCGCCGACACCCACCACCGAGGCATCCGCGATGCGGTGGCGCGGCAGCGCGAACAGCGGCGCGGGATAGCCGGCGCCGAACGGCCCGGCTTGCTCGAGTTCCTCCACCAGTTTCAGCGTCACGCCTTCCGCCGTCACCGCCGCGTCGATCAGCAGCCTTTCCTCGTCGCGCAGACGCGCCACCTCTGCCGCCGCGCGCGCCTCGAAGAAGCCCCGCAGATCGCCAAGGCGCTCCCGCTCGACGGTGATGCCGGCAGCCATGGCGTGGCCACCGCCCTTCTTCAGCAGCCCCTCGGCAAGCGCCTCGCGCACCAGCCGGCCGAGGTCGAAGCCGGTCACCGACCGGCCTGAACCGGTCCCCTGCCCTGATGGGTTGAAGGCGATGGCGAAGGCCGGGCGGCGCGTGTGTTCCTTCAGCCGCGCCGCGATCAGACCGACGACGCCCGGATGCCAGCGGTCGCTGGCCGTCACCAGCACAGCCGGCCCGACCCCGCCTCCGATCTCGGCGTCGGCCTCGGCGCGCGCCTGCGCCAGCATCTCCTGCTCCATCGCCTGCCGCTCCTGGTTCAGGCGATCGAGCGTTTCGGCGATCGTCGTTGCCTCGACCGGGTCGTCGGTCGCCAGCAGCCGGCTGCCCAGAGCGGCGTCGCCGATGCGTCCGCCCGCATTGATCCGCGGCCCGATGAGGAACGAGAGGTGGAAGTTGTTGATCGGCTCGCCGATGCGTGAAACCCGCGCCAGCGCCTGGATGCCGGGGTTGGAAAGCTGCCGCGCCACGATCAGCCCCTTCACCACGAAGGCGCGGTTGATGCCGGTCAGCGGGACGACGTCGCACACGGTCGCCAGCGCCACGAGGTCGAGCAGTTGCAGCAGGTCGGGCGGGGTCTGGCCGCGCTGGCGCAGCAGCGCCGCCGTGCGCACCAGCGTCAGGAAGGTCACGCCGGCGGCGCACAGATGCCCTTGCCCGGAGAGGTCGTCCTCACGGTTGGGATTCACGACCGGCACGCCCTGCGGCAGCGCTCCGCCCACCTGATGATGGTCGAGCACCACCACGTCCGCGCCGGCCTCGCGTGCGGCCTCGATGGCTGCCGCGCTGTTGGTCCCGCAATCGACGGTGACGATCAGCCGGGCGCCGCGCGCTGCGAGGTCGCGCATCGCATCCGGGTTAGGCCCATAACCCTCGAAGATACGATCCGGGATGTAGATCTCGCTCGCCACGCCGAAATGGCCGAGGAACCGTTTCATCAGCGCTGACGAGGCCGCGCCGTCGACGTCATAGTCGCCGAAGATCGCGACCCGCTCGCGCCGCATCACCGCATCCGCGATGCGCTCTGCTGCCACATCCATGTCGGTCAGCGACGACGGATTCGGCAGCAGGTCGCGGATCGTCGGATCGAGGAAGCGCTCGGTCTCCTCCGGCAACACGCCGCGCCCGGCGAGCACGCGCGCCACCAGATCGCCGGTGCCGTGACCCTGCGCGATCGCCATCGCGATCGCTTCCTGCCGCTCGGACAGCCGGTGCTCCCACGACAGCCCGGTCGCCGAGCGCCGCACTCCGAGGAACTGGCGTTTGGGAAGTGTCGTCAGCAGATTCGTTTCCTTTTGCCGGCCCAACATAGTGAGCCCGGGCCGCCATCGGCAGCCCGCCGCGAAAAGAAACGGTTCAGAACTTGTCCATGTCCTGGTGCCGCGCCTTGATCTCGCGGACCGTCTTCGACGAGGAGCGCATGACAATCGTGTGCGTCTGGATCGACGTGCGGCCGAACTTCACGCCCGACAGCATGTTGCCATCGGTCACGCCGGTCGCCGCGAACAGAACGTCGCCGCGCGCCATATCCTCGATGCGGTAGACGCGGTTCGGGTCCGCGATACCCATCGTCGCGGCGCGCGCCACCTTCTCGTCGCTGTCGAGCTTCAGGCGGCCCTGCATCTGTCCGCCGGTGCAGCGCAGCGCCGCTGCCGCCAGCACGCCTTCCGGCGCGCCGCCGCTGCCGATGTAGATGTCGATGCCGGTCTCGTCCGGGTCGGTGGTGTGGATCACGCCGGCCACGTCGCCATCACCGATCAGGCGGATTGCGGCACCCGTGCCGCGCACCTCTTCGATCAGCCTTGCATGACGCGGACGGTCGAGGATGCAGGCGGTGATCTCCGAAACCGGCACACCCTTCGCCTTCGCAAGATTGCCGATGTTCTCGATCGCCGGCGCGTCGATGTCGACCACGCCCGCCGGATAGCCCGGCCCGATGGCGATCTTCTCCATGTAGACGTCGGGAGCGAACAGCAGGCTGCCCTTCTCCGCGATGGCGATCACCGCCAGCGAGTTCGGCAGATTCTTGGCGCAGATCGTGGTGCCTTCGAGCGGGTCGAGCGCGATGTCCACCACCGGGCCTTTGCCGCTGCCCACTTCCTCGCCGATGTAGAGCATCGGCGCCTCGTCGCGCTCGCCCTCGCCGATCACGACGGTGCCCTTGATCGCCAGACGGTTGAGCTCCGAGCGCATGGCATCGACGGCAACCTGGTCGGCCGCCTTTTCGTCGCCGCGTCCGCGCAGCCTGGCTGCGGCCACGGCGGCGCGTTCGGTGACGCGCACCAGTTCGAGGGTGAGGATACGATCGAGACCGGCAGCTGCGCCCTTGGCCATGTGGATGAACTCCGCTTCGGTGAAGAGCCGCGCCGGAACCGGCAGGCGCGCCCTTGATGTCAAAGCAGGCGGATGCCCGCAAGACCGCGAAGCGACCCTGTCCAAGTTAGAATCGATTGAAATTTCAGGGGCCTGTCAGCCGAGCAGCTTGTAGAAGAAACTGGTCTCGCCGAGCTGCCCGTCGTGGCGGACGTAGTGGCTCGGCACGCGTCCGTATTCGATCCAGCCGCCCGCGCGATAGAGCATGTGGCCGGCGCCGTCGGCTTCCGTATCGAGCATCAGCAACGTGCGGCCGGCCGCCCGCGCCTGCCGTTCGGCATGAGCGAGCAGAAGCCGCCCGAGCCCCTGCCGTCGCGCCGACGAATGCACCAGCATCTTGCCGATCTCGGCGCGATGCTGCTGGTTCGGCTGCGGCATCAGGAACACCATCACGGTGCCGATCACGCGTCCGTTCCGTTCGGCGACGTAGAGGTTGCCGTCGCCGCTGCCGATCCCGCCGAGCTGAGCCCGCCAGAAGTCGCGGCCGTCATCCTGCGTCACGCCGGGCAGGAAATGTACCGCCGCACCATGCGCCACCGCATCGACCAGCATGTCAGCCAGCTCGTCCAGCCGCCGGTCGGCCTCTGCCGCGTCGAGACGGTGGATCGCGATGTCGGTGTCGGTCGCGGACGTCATTTGCCTACTCGGCGCGTTCGATGCGGATGACCTGCGGCTTGTCCACGAGGTGGCCGTCCTTGGTGATGCCTTCGACGGCCTTGCGCACGGCCGCTTCCGTGGTCTCGTGCGTCACCAGGATGACGGTCTTGTGCTGGTCGTCGGTCGCTGCACGCTGCACGATCGATTCCAGCGAGATCTCGTTGTCGGCCATGCGCTTGGCGATGGACGCGAAGACGCCGGTGCGGTCGTGCACGGTCAGTCGTATGAAATAGCCGCCGGCATGGCTGCGGATTTTCGCCTGCTTGTAGGGCTTCAGCTCCTTCGCCGGCCGCCCGAACACCGGTCCGTGCTGGAAGCCCGGCCGGCTTTTGGCGATGTCGGCGATATCGCCCACCACGGCCGAAGCCGTCGCGTTGCCGCCGGCGCCGGGACCCGA
>JBFXFO010000236.1:0-3875 GCA_050178915.1 Rhizobiaceae bacterium
GGGCGTGATCGTGATATTTTGCGGGTGGCCTGGCTCGACGTACCCCAGAGCTTCGTTGTCACGGTAGAAGGGCATCAGGGCACCACCAGTCTGCCGGGCTCAGCCGACGGCTTGGAGTCCTCTGTATCGCCCTTGCCCTTGATCCAGTCGAAGACGGCGCCGGCACTGCGGCGGAGAAGGACGTCCGGCTTGTACGCCTCAAGAGCCTTGCGGTTGGCCTCCGCCGCTTCGGCCCGCTTCACGGCCTCCGCGCGCTCGGTCTCAAATCGCTCCTTGAAGGCCGCTTCGGCCGTGACGAGGTCAGGCGCCCAGCGGCCGGGAAGGCGCTGCCAGATGCCGTTGTCGTCCTTGTACTCGACGACGTACCGGGCCGACTTGAGGTCCTTGGCGATCTCACGCTGAGTCTGCGTGTCGGCGCGCAACACCACGCGATCGAGGTCCACGTCCTTACCGACGATCTCCTTGAGGTCGGCCGTCAGGCTCTCCGCGATGTACTCCTGGCTGTCGCCCACCTTGGGGTACACGGCTTCGGGCGGGTACTTCATGACCACGCTTGAGCCGGTCACGCTCGACACGCCCCAGGTGCGCTTGAGCTGGCCCAGGGCGAGCGTCTTGGCCACCGCCGAATCGCCGTGACGGATGTACTCCTCGCGCGCCGCCGCCTTGAAATCGGCAAGCATCTGCACCGCGAGCGCCTGCCCACCCGGCATTGAGGGATCGGAGAACGGCAAATAGGAGATGTCGAAGGCGGAGGCCAGCTCGTCAGCGCTCAGCTCACCCACGAACTCGTCGGCCTCCTTCTTGCGCGCCGATGCCTGCGCCTCCCATTCCGGAGTCTGCATCTCGCGAATGCGCGTGATGGCTTCCTGCGGCGTGAGCCCGCGCACACCCGTCAGGGCCGCGTAGTCCTCGGCCGCCTTCTTGATCTCCTTTCCGCCTGGCACCGCCTCGAAGGCGTTCGGCTGCTTGCCGATGATGGCGGCAGCGGCCCGCAGGCCGAGCGTGAGCTTTCCCTCATCCTTGCTGTTGACGAGGCCCTGGATCGCCGCCATGACCGGCGTCGGCACATAGTTCAAGGTCTGGCTGATCTCGACCGCGCGCATCATGGCGGGCTCGTCGCCGTCGAACAGGAGCCGGGCGACGTCCGACTTCTCGAACGCCTTGTTCACCAGCTTGCGCTGGTCTTCGTCGAAGCCGTTGAAGGGCACAACGCCCTCGATGGCATTCTTGACGAACTCGGTGGCTGCGATCTCCTCCTGGTGCTTGCGCGACCTCTCGGTGATCTGCGGCAGGTTCGCGAGGATGGTGCGCACCACATAGCCGTCGATCTGGCCGGCGCGCGGCTGCGGCTCGACATCAGTCGCGATGTCGGTGCCCTCGGCCTCGGCGAGCCGGGGATCGGTCGGCATGAAGTTGGCGCTGTGACGGCCATTCGGCGCGAGGAAGGCGTGGCTACCGTCGCGCATGATGACGCCGGCATAGCCCGTCTCGGGGTCGAAGCTCGTCCACGAGCGCCACGAGCGGTACTTGCGCGGGTTCTGCCGCTCAAGGGCGAGCATCGTCTTTTCGGAGGCGAGGAAGTGCGTCGCTCCGTTCACCCAGTCGCCCACCAGCCCAGCCTCGCGGTCCTTCGCGAGCTGCACGAGCACCTGGAAGTCGTCGGTGCCGACAAGGCGGGCCAGGCGGGCGTACTGCGCCGGCTCGATCGTCGGCTGGTAAATCTTCCCCGAGACATGCTCCCCGAGATCGACACCTTCCTGATCGGCGCGGTTCAACATGCTGCCGAGCGCGTTCTTGGCCGAGGTGATGTCCGGCCTGCCGCCGCGTGCATCGGCCTCAAGGAGCGCCATGGCCGCGGCCTTCTGGTACTTGTCCATAGAGCGCCACGTCGGATCATCGCCCCAGGACCCGACGCTCGCGCGACCGGAGAACTGCGGGACCGGCGGGCTGTCAGCGTGCTTCGGGATGGAGGCGCCGAACTCGGTGATGAACGCCTCGGCCTGGTCCTTCGCATCGGGACCGGCCTGCTCGACCCAGCGCTCGACCATCAACTGAGCGACGCCGCGGCGCATCACGTCCTTCTGTGCGTCGCTCACCCCATCGGTGCCGCCGAGGATCGTCTCGAACTGCGACATGGCGGCGCGAACGGAATTGGGGTCGCCCGTGATCTGCGGCACGATCTGACCGGCCGCAAGGTCCGTGATCTCGTTGACCTTGTACTGGCTGACGTGCTGCGTCTGGGCGTGATAGCTCTGCTCGCCGTACCGGGCGCGCATCCCTTCGACCGTCAGCATGGCTTGGCGGCGCTTGTCGGGGTTGTTCGGCAGGCTATCGAGCACCACCTTCGCCGAGGCGTCGAACTCACCCAGGCGGTTCGCCGTGTGATCGCGGCCATCGCCGGCCACGTTGGCGTCGTACTCGCGCTGGCGGATGTCCTGCTGCCCAGAGAAGCGCGTCAGCGCCATCTTGGTCTGGAAGTCGTCGAGGTCGGCGCGGTCGCGCATGACGCTCGCGGCGATGCCCTGAAGGCCCTGGCCCGCCTGAGACAGCGCACGGCCCATGATTTCACCTGGCGCCGTTGAGACGCCCGGAGTCGCGGCCGGGTTCAGCGCAACGCTGCGCTCGGAGCGAGGAATGATAGGCATTCCCTGGTCACCCTTCTGTAACATCAGGGTCAAGGGTGGACCCGTCCGTCACATTGGTTGTTTTCGATCCTGATGTGACGCGCTCCACCACGTCACGCAGGCAGTGTCGCCAGGGTCTACCCTGGCGTTACGCAAAATCAGTCCAGCCGCACTCCTGAACGCGGCAGAGAGCCCACCCCGGTCAGGAATGTGCCGCCGGCAGCGATCGGCGCCGAGGTCTTGAGCGCCTTCGCGTTCGCTCGATCGACCTTGGCCTGGTAGCCGTACGCGCTCGCCTCGGTGCGCGCGTTCCAGATGGTGGTCGCGGTGTCGAGGAACTGGTTCGCCGACGTCTCCTCGTTGATGAGGCCCGCCGACCCAACGTCAGGGTTCACGCCAGCCTTGGCCGCAGAGGTGCGTCCCGTTGCCCGGAGGCGCTGGTACTTGTCCTCGATGCGGTCGGCTTCCGCGTTGCCCTTGGCCATCGCCGCCTTCGCATTCTCGTCCGCCGCCGCGGCCGAGGCTTTCGCGGCCGCCGCCTGGCCCTGAATTTGAGCGAACGTGCCCGCCGCCGACAGCGCGGTGCCAGCGATGGCAGCCGTGTTCGCTGCCTGCGAGGAAAGCCCTGCGGCCGTCAGGAGTGTCACCGGATCGAAGCACATGGCGCTATCCCGTCGTTGTCATTTCGGCCACGAGGCCGAGAAGCGTGAAAGGGTAAGGGTCGTCGTGCTCGACGCGCACCTTGGCGTTGCGCTCCCAGCGATTGGGGAATGAGCACCGCACAAGGCCGGTCTTGAGGTCGGGAGAGGAGCCCACAAGGTCGCCGGGCACGCGGTAGAGGATGTCGTACTGTTTGGCCTCGCTGTACCCGTACTTGCCACCCAGCGATCGATAGACGTCGAGGAACACGTTGGTGATGCGCTTCTTGCGGCTCTTGGCCGTGCCTGCAGCGGCGCCAGCTTCGAAGTCGAGAGATTCGATGATCGTCTTGTACTTGAGGCCGACATGGACCAGCGACGCGGCCTCGTCGAGCGAGATCGAGCCGTTCGTGACCGCGAGGTTCGAGACCTTGTACCCATCGGCCAGCGCGTCCACCGTCTGCCCTTCGAGGTGCCAGAGGCCGGTGATCGTCGTCGTGGGCGAGCCGTCGTAGGTCAGGGCACTGTCGAGATAGATGCAGTCCGCCTACTCGACGCCCTCCATGATGCCGTCGCTCAGAATCTCGATGAAGCGCTTGGTGTCGCCGGTGAT
>JBFXFO010000237.1:0-3839 GCA_050178915.1 Rhizobiaceae bacterium
CTACACGCACTTCAACGTCTTCAACGGCAGGGAGCAGATCGAGCTCGGCCGCAACGAGCGTTCCTTCCGCGTGTACAAGCTGCGCGGCTCCGACCCGGCGAGCTACCGCTACAAGATCCAGGCCTGCAACAAGGGCACGGTCTTCTCCAGCTCGCAGTGCAGCGCCTGGGTGTCGTTCAAGCACACCGACTGATCTCGCATCCGCCACCGGATCGCAAAATGGGAGAGCGGCAACACCGCTCTCCCTTTTGATTTGTCCAGCGGCGTGTCGCTGCCGCCCTGCGGAACGGCGTCAGTCCAGCTCCGCAAGCAGCGACTGGGCGCGTTCGAGATTCTTCTGCGTGATCGGGATGGTGCTTTCGAGCTTCATGGTTTCCATGACCTGCAGCGCCCATGAGCAGGCCTGCACGGCTTCCTCGGCCATGCCGCGGTCGCGCTGCAGCGTGCCAAGCTCGACCAGCGCGTCGCACAGCGTGTCGGCGCTGTAGGCTGCGTTCTCCGCGTCGTTGACCTTGGTCGCGGCCTTCACCGCGCGGCGCCCCCAGTCGACCGCTTCCGGCAGCCGGTCGGCGTCGCCGTCGAGGCGGTAGGCGGCAACCAGCACATAGGCGCGGCCATTGGCGGCGACAATCCAGTGATAGGCGGAATCGTCCATGGTGGCCGTCTCGACAAAGGTGGCGAACGCGTCGGCGCTCATGCGCAGCATGGCGGCGTCGGTTTCGCCCACGAGCGACAGCGCATCGGCGAGGCGGAACTGCGCGTCGAGCCAGCCGTCGCGGCTGGCCTGAGGGTCGAACATCTGCAGCGCCGCCCGGAAGAGCGGGATCGATGCGGAGAGCGCCGGCGTGTCATTGTCCCATATGCCGATGAGATAGAGGGTGCGGCCAAGCTCGCCGGTGCTCATCGCCCAGTCGATGCCATCGGCGGCGGCACTGCGCTCGGTGAGCGCGGCGCGGAAGGCTTCGACCGCCTGCTTCAGCACGTCGATCTTCTTGCCGTCCTCGCCCAGAATGCGCAGCGACACGCCCAAATTGTGCTGGATCTTCGCCCACTGGCGCGGGTCGGCGACCTGCGTGAATTCGATCAGCGCATCGCGGTAGGCGGCGACGGCCTCGGCCAGCCCGTCCACACTCTGCCTGCGCATCGCCAGCAGCTGCAGCGCATTGGCGAGGTTGTTGCGGCTGCCGGCCCAGTCGCGCTGGTTGCGGGCCTGGCTGCGCACTTCCAGCGCGGCGCGGAAGGCGGCGATGGCTTCGGTCAGTTCGGTGTCGATCCCGGAGCCCATGGTCAGGCGCAACAGCGTGGTGCCAAGCACGTTCTGCATGAGCGCCCAGCGGTCGGCTCCGTTGGCGCGGCCGGCAACGTCGATGGAGGCGCGGATGGACTGCACGGCGAGGTGCATCAGCGCCTTGTCGCCAAGCCGCGTGCCGAGGATGGACTGTGCCCAGCCGAGATTGCCCATCACCCTGGCCCAGACGACGCGGTGGCGGTCCCGATCAAGCGCCCCGAGGGCGCGCTCCAGCTCGCGCGCTGCCTCACGCAGTTCCCCGGTGCCTTCGCCGCGCGCGCCGATGGCAAGCAGCACGCCGCCAAGGCCGCCCTTGGCGCGGGCCCACAGCAGCGGATCGCTTTCGCGCGACACCAATTCCAGCGCGGCGCGATAGCTGGCGGCGGATTCCTCCAGCGCTTTCGTGCCGGTCTGCTTGCCGCCGATCTCGGACTGCGTGGCGGCGAGGTTGAACATGGTGCCGGCCCAGGCATAGGGCAGGCGTTCGCGCGTAAAGATCTCCAGCGCGGCGCGATGCGCGGCCAGCGATTCCTCCAGCCGCGCCGTGCCGTCCTCGCGGGCGCCAAGCAGGGAGAGCGCGGCGCCGAGATTGTTCTGCAGGCCGGCCCAGTCGATCGGCGAGCGGGCGCGGGTGCGCTCCTCCAGCGCAGCGCGGTAGGCGGCGACCGATCCGATCAGGCTGTCGCTGCCGTCCTCGGCCGTGCCGAGGCCCTGCAGCGCGTTGCCGAGATTGGCGGTGGTCTGCGCCCACTCGACCGGGCGGTCCTTGCGCGGGGTCGCGTCGAGCGCGGCCTCAAAGGCGATGACAGCCTCGCGGTAGCGGGCGGCGTCGGCATCGCGCTCGGCGAGATCGGTGAGCGCCAGTCCGTAGCCGTTCATGGCGGACGCCCAGGCTGCGGCATCCTGCTCGCGCGGCGCCGCCTCGACGGCGGCCCGGTAGAGGCTGACGGATTCGTCGAGCTGGGCGTGGTCCCCGCTGCGCGAGGCCAGCGTCAGCAGCGCGAAGGCGCGCAGCGTGAGCAGCTCGGATCTGCGCTCGGGCAACGACTGGATGAGCGCTTCGGCATGGCTGGCGGCGCGGGCGAGCGCGGCATTGTCGCCGGCATGCGTGCCGAGGCCGATCAGCGCCTTGACCTCGCGCAGGCGCAGCTGACCGGCAAGCGGGGCGTCGACGCCGTCGGCCATGGTGGCGGCCTCGGCGAAATCGGCGGCGGCCCTGTCGAAGGCGAAGGACAGCTCGTAGGTCTCGGCGCTGCGGGCGAAGACCAGCGCAAGTTCGCTGCGCCTGCCGGCGCCGGAGAGCTCGCGGGCGCGCGCCTTGGCCTGCTCGTTGATCGCGGCGGCGGTTTCGAGCAGACCCTCGGCCATGGCGTCGGCGGCCTGCGCGGTGAGGCGGTCGAGCTCGGCGTCGGCGGATGCGGGAAGCGGCGTCGCCTCGACCTGCTTCAGGCGGTCGGCGCCCTCGCGCAGCTGCTTCTCCAGCTCCTGCGGATCTTTCGGGCCGCCGGCAGCGAGCACATCGGCCATGGCGTAGACGGCGTCCATGCCGACGCCGGCCTGGCGGGCGACAAGTTCGACCTGATCGCGACCAAAGCTGTCGAGGTCGGCGATGGTGACGAGCAGGTGGCGGCGTTCGGAAATGGCGCGGCCTTCGGTGCCGCCCGGCTGGGCGACGGAACGGCCGAAATAGAGCAGGCGGCGCAGGCTCTCATTCATCCAGGGCCGCTGGCGGCCTTTGGTCTTGAGATACACCTCCTCGGTGATCATGCGCATGACGAGCCCGAACTCGGCGCCGTCCATGGCAGCGAGGTGGCGCAGGATGGCGGCGGCGTAGGGGCTGTTGCCGGTCGGCTCGCCGTCGAGTGCCGGGCGGCCGGGTTCGGCGGCAAAGGCGATGACGGTGCCGACATTCTCGACTTCCGGCAGCTGGCCGTCGGCGGGCGGCAGCGGCGCGGCGCCGCGCGTCTCGCCAAGCCCCGCTTCGCCGACCTTGAGCGGTTCGCCGCCCGAGACGAGGCGTACGACGGCGTCGGGCGGGAAGGGATTGTTGCGGCAGGCATCGAGCACGACGATCGCGATCGGCACCGTCGCCTTGAGACGGTCGAGGATGGCGGAAAGCGGGACGAGCCGCTCGGCGGCGGCGTCGAGGGCGGCCAGATCGGCATCGACGGGAACGAGGAAATTCTCGCCGCCGGCCTCGATGCCGTGGCCGGCGTAATAGAGCACCGCGACATCGGCGCCGGCAGCATTCGCGGCGAAATCGTCAAGCGCCTGACGCAGGCCGGCGGCGTCGCTGTCGGAAGCGAGCGTCGTCTCGAAGCCGAGGTCGGCGAAGAGCCGGTCGACGTCACCGGCGTCGCGGGTGGGATTGGCGAGCGGCGAGAGATGGGCATAGTCGCCGTTGCCGATGACCAGCGCGACGCCGCGCAGCGGCTGGTCCCGCGCCGCTGCCGGGATGGTTGCGCAGGCAAGCGCCGCAAGAAGTCCGATGATGTTCGCACCTATTCGCGCGAAGAACCGATGCACGAGCCGCTTCCCGCCCTACATGATG
>JBFXFO010000238.1:0-3775 GCA_050178915.1 Rhizobiaceae bacterium
GGAAGCGCGCATCGCCGGCGGCGCGGTGCGCAACACGCTGCTTGGCGAACAGGCCGGCGACATCGACATCGCCACCACGACGACACCCGACGAGACGACGCGGCGTGCCGAGGCGGCAGGTTTTCGGGCGGTGCCGACCGGGGCCGAGCACGGCACCATCACCGTCATCGCCGACGGCCAGCCTTTCGAGGTGACGACGCTGCGTTCCGACATCGAGACCGACGGCCGCCATGCCGTGGTGACCTTTGGACGCGACTGGCAGCGCGATGCCGAGCGGCGCGACTTCACCGTCAATGCGCTCTACGCCGAGGCCGACGGCACGGTCATCGATCTGGTCGGCGGGCTCAAGGACATCGGGACGCGCACGCTGCGTTTCATCGGCGATCCCGACCAGCGCATTCGCGAAGACTATCTGCGCATCCTGCGCTTCTTCCGCTTCTTTGCCTGGTATGGCAGCGGTCGCCCCGACGCCGAGGGGCTGAAGGCCTGCGCGCGGCTGAAGGAAGGCCTCGACCAGCTGTCGGCCGAGCGCGTCTGGGCCGAACTGAAGAAGCTGCTTTCCGCGCCCGACCCGTCACGCGCCATCCTCTGGATGCGGCAGGCGAGCGTGCTCACGCGCGTGCTGCCCGAGAGCGAGAAGTGGGGCATCGACGGCCTGCGCCCGCTGGTCGATGCCGGCATCGCGCTCGGCTGGGGGCCTGACCCCATGCTGCGGCTGCAGGCGATGCTGCCGCCCGACGCCGAGCGCATGGTGCGGCTGGCTAAGCGGCTGAAATTCTCCAATGACGAGACCGACCGCCTGTCGCGCTGGGCAATGGCTCCGGCCGTCAAGGCTGATGTGTCGGATGATGATCTGGCGCGCCAGCTTTACGCCAGCGGGCAGCAGTGCACCGTCGACAGGCTGCGCCACCTGCTCGCCGCCGAGCGGGATCGTGATGCCGGCAAGGCAGCCGCCTTTGCGCGGCTGCTTGGCGTTGCGGAAGCGTGGAAAGCGCCGGTGCTTCCGGTGCGTGGGCAGGACCTCGCCGATCTTGGTGTCGCCGCCGGGCCGCAGCTCGGCGCGCTGCTCAAGCAACTGGAAAAGGCCTGGGTCGAGTCAGGCTTCCGCCTCGACCGCGACGCGCTGCTCGAGCGCGCCGCTGCCGCTGTGCAAACGGGCTGATCGCTCAGGCCGCGTCGCGAACTTTCTGGATCCGCGACCGGATCGCATCGACCATCGTCTCGCGGATGATCTCCTCACCATGTGTCTGCCGCATGTGCTCGACGGCGCGGCGCATGATCTCGGCCTCTTCCTCGTGGCGCGTGTGCCAGTCGCAACCCGGGACGAGGGAACCGCACTGGAACTCCTTCATGGGAACGTCTCCTTCCTTGTTCGGGAGACCATCATAACCCGCAATGGTGGCAGTGGGATGCCTTGCCTCTGGACAACCGCAAAACGCTCTATAGCGACGCTATAGACAGGCTTGTATAGCAGCGCTATACAGCGGGCATGGATACACGACGCAAGATGGTGATGGCAGCGCTGCAACTGCTCGAAAGCGAGGGGTTTTCGCAATTCTCGACGCGCGCCGTGGGCGCCATCGCGAAGGTGACGCCGCCGACGCTCTACCATCACTTCGGCAGCGCCGACGGACTGCTGAGCGCGGCGATCGGCGAGGCGTTCGAGCAGTTCATCGCCAGCAGGAAGGCGGCGGTGAAATCGGCTGACGTCCTCACGGCCCTGCGCGAGGGGTGGGACGACTATGTCCGTTTCGCCGCGACACGTCCGCGGCTCTACAGCGCCATGCTGGCGCGCGTGCTGCAGGGCGTCGACATTCCGGCCGCCCGGCAGGGCTATGCGATGCTGATGGAGCGCATCAAGGCCCTCGAGGCGGAGCGCGGGCTGCTGATGCCACCCGAGGCTGCCGCGCAGATTGTCTGGGCGTCGGCCAGCGCGGCAGCGCTTCTCTACACGGCGGAACTGGGCGGAACCGGGGAACCCGATCCGGAAGTCGTCGCCGCCCTGCGCGAAGGCGCGATCGGCCAGATCATCGCCAGACAGGAGAACAGGCGATGAAGATCCTTGTCAGCGGCGGCTCCGGCTTCCTCGGCGCCAGCCTCATCCCGCAGCTTGTTCGCGACGGGCACCAGATTCCTGCGCTGGCGCGCTCGCCCGCGTCCGACGCCAGGGTGCGGGCGCTCGGTGCCGAGCCGGTGGGCGGCGATGTCGAGCAGTCGCTGGCGTTGCCGCCGCTGGATGCGGTGGTGCACGCCGCCGCCCATTTCCGCTTTGCCGGGCCGCGCGCCGCCTATTTCCGCACCAATGTCGATGGCACGCGCGCGCTGCTGCAGGCAGCGGCGGAAGCGGGCGCGGCGAGGTTCGTGTACATCAGCGCCGCCGCGGTCATCATGGACGGTGCGGGGTCGCCCATCCGCAACGCCGGCGAAGGCGCGCCAACGTTCCCGTCGAGCTTTTCCGCCTACATTGCCAGCAAGGCGCAGGGTGAATCGGCGGTGCTTGCGGCCGACCGCCCGGGCTTTCGCACCATCGCGCAGAGGCCGCCGGATCCGCCGCTGTCGCGCACGATGGTGCGGCTGATCGGCCGCGAATTCACCACCAGCGCTGCCGCCGCGCGGCGGGAGCTCGGCTACGCTCCCAGGATCACGCGGTCGGAAGGGCTTGCCGGATATCGCCCCTCGCCGTGACGGGAAAGCGGGGCGCATTGCGCCCCGCCTGCCACGCGCATCACTTCACGATGGTGACGCTGTCGGCCATCTTCTTGGAGCCGCTCTGCTCCCACGAAACCTTGACCTTCTCGCCCGCCTTCAGGCCGGGGTCCTTGAAGCCTTTCGGCAGCGAATAGGCGGAGCCGTCGGCGAGCGACAGGCTCATGGCCTTGCTGTCGAACGCCTTGACGGTGCCGGTCGTCGTGTGCGTGGCGGCAAAGGCGATTGCGGAGGTAGCGAGAATGGCAGCGGCGGCTGCCGGGATGAGAAGCGTGCGCATGTGCGGCACTCCTTCGTGAATGTGCGGGCGCCGTCCCTTCTGGACAAGCGTCCACGCCATGCTTGGGCCGTCCGGTTGCGTCGGGTCGCGGTCTTCAAGGCCGCCGGCGTTTCCCGGCCCGCCGTAGAAATAGGCCTTTGATTCCACGGCGGTATTAGACGAAAAAGAAAATGTGGCAGCGTCCCGGCGCCACATTCCGTCGCCGATCCAGCGCTTTGTGGAAGCATTGCGGCAGCGCCGTTCGCGGCCATGCGCCGCACACGGCTGTATGCGCATTTCCGGTGACCGTCGCGCCGGTGCAGCGAGCCTGCCGACGATGTCGTCGATCGTCTCGCCTCAGCGCGCGAAGACCTTCGCGGTCTCGGCGATTTCGGCCTTCAGCCATTCGCGGAAGCGGGCGACCTTTTTCGGCTCGTGCCGGTTCGCCGAGGTGACGATGTAGTAGCCGTAGCCGGTGTCGACGCGTTGCGCGAACGGTGCCACCAGAATGCCGGAACGCAGCGCATCGTGCGCGAGCGTCTGCCACGCCAGCATCACGCCCTGTCCGGCGATCGCCGCGTCGAGGCAGAGCGATGCGTCGGTGAACGTATCGCCGGTGCTGAGGATGCTCTCGCCGAGGCCGAAATGCCTCAGCCACAGGGCCCAGTCGAGATTGCTGTTGGCGCATCAGCCAGCTTGCCGACCTGCCGGCCGGCGCGCTGCGCGCCTGCTGCGCGGAATAGCGACGCCGATGAAGCGGCGAAGGCGCGACGCTTCGGCCTTAGCCGATGGCGCCCGCCTTCAGGGCCA
>JBFXFO010000239.1:0-3470 GCA_050178915.1 Rhizobiaceae bacterium
CGAGCAGTCGCCGGACCTGCTGCGCGAGGCCATCGCAGCCCACGAGCACGCGCTGGAAGTGACGACGCGCGACCGGCAGCCCACCTCATGGGCAAGCGACATGACCAATCTCGGCTCCGCTTACCTTGACCTTGCAGACATGCAGGGCGAGCCGGCCCTGTACCGAAAAGCGATCGAGGCTTACCACGCCGCGCGCGAGGTGCTGACGATCGAGGTCGATGCCGGCGCGCATGTCGCGACGCTGCTGAACGAGGCGCGCGCCCAACTGGCGCTTGGCCGCGGCACCGACGACCCCGCGCCGCTGAAGGAGGCGATGGCGACGCTCGACCAGGCGCTGGAGATCGTGCGCCAGATGGGCAATCCGATCGGCTGGGCGCGCGGCCGCTCGCAGCAGGGCGAAGTGCTGGCCGAAATGGGCCGCCTCACCGGCGACCGCGCGCTGCTCAGGGCAGCCCGCGACGCCTTCGAGGAAGCACGCACGCTCTATCGCGACAACGGCATGGGCGACACTGGCCAGGACTTCTGGGCGAAAAAGATCGCCGCGCTCGACCAGGAACTCGGTCGGTAGGGGCCGCGCTCGCCTGAATCAGGCAGCGTGCGACCCGCTCTCCTTGTCGAGCACGAGATAGTCGAGCGGCATCTCGGTCGTGTACTTGATCTGCTCCATCGCGAAGGACGACGACACGTCGCGGATCTCGATCTTGGCGATCAGGCGCTTGTAGAACGCGTCATACGCAGCGATGTCGGGCACCACCACGCGCAGCAGGTAATCGACGTCGCCGCTCATCCGGTAGAACTCGATGACCTCGGGAAACTCCTGGATCACCTCGGAGAACCGCTTCAGCCATTCGAGGCTGTGCGAGTTGGTCCGGATGGCCACGAACACAGTGACGCGTGCATTGATCTTCTCGGGGTCGAGGATGGCGACGCGGCGCTTGATGACGCCTTCTTCCTCGAGCTTCTGGATGCGCCGCCAGCAGGGCGTGGTGGAGAGGCCGACCTTCTTGGCGACATCGGCGACGGCCAGCGTCGCGTCTTCCTGCAGCAGGCGAAGTATCTTCCGATCCAGCCGATCCACCTGAGTCTCTCCGTGGAATTTTTTCCTTCTATGCGCACGATTTTGGCGTCATGCAAGAAAAAAATTCTACCTAGCCGGTCGACATTCGCGACCGGACCGCCGCGCGAAGCGATGGCAGCAGTTCGACTTCGAACCACGGATTCTGTTTCAGCCACCCGGTGTTGCGCCACGACGGGTGCGGCAGCGGGATCACTGCCGGCCGGAGATCGATGAGGGTGCGCCAGTCCCGAACCGTTTCCGTCAGCGAAGCGCCGTTGCGCGGTCCGAGATGGAAGGCCTGCGCATAGAGCCCGATCGCCAGCACCAGATCGATCTGCGGCATCGCCTCGAGCAGCCGCTGGCGCCAGGCCGGAGCGCATTCCCTGCGCGGCGGCAGGTCTCCGCCTTTGGCGTCCTGGCCGGGGAAGCAGAAGCCCATCGGCAGGATGGCGAAACGGTTCGGGTCGTAAAACTCGTCTTCGCTGACGCCGAGCCACTGGCGCAGCCGGTCGCCGGAGCGGTCGGTGAACGGCCGCCCGGAAAGGTGCACCTTCGTGCCCGGCGCCTGCCCCGCGATAAGGATGCGCGCCTTGGCCGAGACGACGAGCACCGGCCTCGGCTCGTGCGACAGCGGTTTGCCAAGGGGCGCGTCTCGACAGATGCGGCAAGCCGCGACCTGCGTTGCCAGACGCGCCAGCGCGTCCAATCGATCAGGCGCCCGCGCTCGGCCGCGCCGCCAGCTGCGCATGCCAGCGCAGCACGTTGGTCAGCTCCGGCGGCACCTGGATGCGCGCCGGCTTCATGAAGTCGAGGGCGACGAGGCCGGTGATGTCGGCCACCGAATAGTCGTCCCCCGCGACGAACTCGCGGCCCGCCAGCTCACGGTCGAGGATGCGGAGGAAATCCACCGCCTTCGGCTTGTTGACCTCGCCCCATTCGGGCATCTGCGGCACCTCCCACTCCTTCATCGCAGGGTGGATATGACGGAACGCGGCCGCCACCGCGCCCAACAGGTGCAGTTCCAGCCGCCGCTGCCACATCTCGACCCTCGCCTTGCCGAGCGCCCCGCGCCCGAACAGCGCCGGTTCCGGATGCAACTCCTCGAAATAGCGGCATATCGCGATCGACTCGGCGATGATGGTGCCGTCGTCGAGTTCAAGCACCGGCAGGCGCTGCAGGGGATTGCGCGTCGTGACGGGTTCCTTCTTGTGCTCCAGCGCACTCATGTCGACCGGCACCAGCGGCACCTCGATGCCCTTCTCGGCCAGGTAGATGCGCACGCGCCGCGGGTTCGGCGCCCTGCCCCCGTCGAAAAGCTTCATCCTCTCCTCCTCCGGTCGTCAGATGCGGAACAGTTCACGCAGCATGTTGATTAGCCGTGCCCCCAGATCGTGCTCGCCTTCCAGCAGCGAACCGTACCTGGCGCGCCAGTCGCGCGGCGGATCGAAGCTGCCGCCCCACAGCCCGACCTTGGCATCGCGGGCGCGGCCCTCTTCCGCCTCGTATTGTCCGTAGGCGACCGCCCAGCCGGCCTCCACCTGCGCCGCGTTCAGCTCCTTGCCGCCGACGCCGCACACGGCGAGCAGACGGCGGTAGCGGTCGCGCTCCCAGCCGATGCACTCGACGTTGCGGCCGTCGGTCAGCGCCCTGAGCGCGTCCAGCGACTGCCTGCCGCAGGCATAGTCGGCGCCGTCCTTCTGGCAGGTCTGGTCGAGTTCGGGAGCGTCAATGCCGCGTAACCGGATCCGCTCGCCCGCGATCGTGATGCTGTCGCCGTCATTGATGGTCGCAACCCCCGCGGGGCGCAGCATCGACACGCGTTCGAGACGCGCCGCGGCGACGAAGGCCGCAGCGCCGAGAACCAGCACGAACACGATATCCAACAGGCGCCAGAGGCGGCTTCGCCGGCGTCGCGGCCTGCCTTCTGCGTAAGCAATTCGGCTCATATGGCAAAGAGAGTCTTAATCATTCGCAACTAGCCTCCGCTGCACCGGTACTCGCGCAAAAACAGATCGCATTTCATGCCGTTGCAGCGATCGGCTACGGCCGACAAATTCATTGTGGACCGCACCAAGGCGCATCGCAACAGCGATGTGTCGCGGGCGGTGCGCAAGACGCGCGACCGCCTGGCGCAGCAGGTCGGCAACCCCGTCTTCGACCGCGAACTGCTGAAGCTGCACGCGCGCTCGATGATCCACAGCGCGGCGGCCATCCCCGTGCTGGTGCTGCTGGTCGTCGCTGGCGGCCTGTTCGCCGGCATGGCGTCCGAACTGCTGACATGGGCGCTCGTCACGGTCGCGCTCTATTGCGGCCTCGCCATCATGGCGCGCCGCGTGGAGCGTGCCGAAACCGCGGACATCGACGTCGCCGCCACGCGCCGATATTTCCTGATCGCGCATTTCGTCAGCGGTCT
>JBFXFO010000240.1:0-3387 GCA_050178915.1 Rhizobiaceae bacterium
CGCGTTCGACCGCGCGGTCGAACATCGCCTTGTAGAAGCGGCCGAAGTCCTGCTTGACGTAGAGCGGCAGCTCGATGTTCGACGGCAGCTTCACGGTGCGGTAGTTCGCGGTCTCGATCCGGCCCTGCTTGCTGAGCGCCATGATGATGAGGTCCTGCGGGCCGTGGGCGTTCACAGTGCCCAGCCGCAACGGCAGCATGAATTTCGACGACTCGTAGCGCACCTGCAGCGGCCGCAGGTAGCTGCCGGTCAGCGCCTGCATGCGCTCGAGGTTCACCTTGGCGACGAAGAACCGCATCTTCTGCTTGATGTAGCTGCCGAGTACGCCGTCGGCGCCCGCCGGAATGCGGTAACCGTTGTCGGTGAGATAGTTGACCAGGCCGTCGCTCTCGTTCGCCGACAGGATCGAGACGTCGTACTCGCCGACGTCGTAGTTCGCCTCGACGGTGACGCCCTTGTAGCGGCCGTCGGCGAACTTCATGGCGGTCATCGCGCTCGGGGCGGGCAGAGCGCCGCCCCGACGCAGCGCCATCACCAGCGGTGCGCACGGGTCCTCGTCGCGATACTCGACGAGACGCGGCGCCGTGAAGGCGTCGAGGTGATCGACGGTCTTCATCTCGACTACGCCGATCTGCTTTCTCTCGATGAAGGTCGGCACCGGGATGACGACGGCGAATTCCTTGACGTCGCCCTGGTAGTCGCTCGCCATCGTGATGGCGGTGGTGTCGCCGTCGCGCGCCAGCACCACCTTGGACGATTGGTTGAACAGCTTGGCGTCGGCCTTGGCGACGTAGAAGCCGCAGAACGCGGCAGCCGGCCCGGCGATCGTCACGAGCTGCGCGGTAATCGCCAACATGGCGACACCGGCACGCAGGCGGGCCTTGGTGCGAGACGAAATCCGGCGGGTCATTGCGGAGCTCCATGCAAAGCCGGCTGCTTCCAGGAAAAGCGTTGCGCCGGCAGAATCCTGTCGATGACGAGAACGAGCGGGGCGAGGGCGATCAGCGCGACGTAGAGCGCGGGGCGCATCTGCATGAAGAACGCCATGTAGTGCGCGAGGCCGGCGACTGAGACCGCAAAGATGAAGCGGCCCAAGCGAGAATCCGGCGAGGTGCGCGGATCGGAGATCATGAAGAACGTGAAGATCAGCAGTGCTCCGCTCTGCAGCTGATGCAGCGGGATCGCCAGCGGGTCGCCGAGCCACCAGGCGCGGGCGAACAACAGCGCGGCGTGACTGCCGAGGAAGAAGATCGCAATGTCGGAGCGGCGCGCGGCCTGCAGCACCAGGATGGCGAAGAAACCGACCAGCGCCGCGAACCACACGGTCGAGCCCCAGGCGCCGGGCGAAATCCAGACGCCGCTCGAGGCGAGCAGCAGCACCACGATGGCGAAGCCTGCCGGATTCCAGATGTGCTTGCCGTCGATGCGGAAGATAAATTTCGAGCCGATGGCGATGACGCCGGCGAGCGCGTGCAACCATGGGTCCTCGGCGCGCAGCAGGAGGCTCAGCGACAACCCAGTGATCAGCGGCGAGCGCGGATCGAATGCCGGCAGTTTGTACCACCAGGTGCAGAAGGCCTGGGTGGCAAGCGCGGCGGCGATGGCGAGTGCGCTATTGAGCGGCCGTGCGCCGAAGTCGAGCCAGCCGATGTTGTAAGCGAGGAGGGTCGCGAGCGCGGCGATCTGATAGTGGCGCGCGTCGGACCAGAACGGCGCTGCGAACGGACGCTTGAGCATGCGCGTCTCCTGTCCGCCCCCGGCTGCGCATTGATGAACCGTAAAGCGACGCAATGTGGGCCGATCCGCGCCGGGACTGCGGCCCGGCCGGGGCTTTGTGAGGAAAGCCGTTTGCGGAGGTGCGGCGGATCAGCCCGGCAGCATGCTGGTCCGCTCGAAACGACGCACCAGGTCGTCGGTATTGTTCGCCGCAAGCGCGAGGCGGCTGAACAGCGACAGCGGTCGCTCGGGACGGTCCTCCAGCGATTCGACGGCGCCAGGAACGGGCTTGTTCTCGGCAACGGCTTTGAGGTCGATTGTCGCGGCGTCGATGAACTCCAGCATCGCGGCATCGTCGCGGTGTTGTGTCGCGGTCGGCAGCGGCGGCAGGTCGGTCTTGGAGCGGGCGAGCACGCGCGCGATGCGCGCCGTGTCCTGCGCGTTGGCACTGAACAGCGAGCCCCACGGGATGAGGCCGTTCAGATAGAGCCGGCGGAGCGCAAAGCCTCGCGGCACCAACGAGAGCAGCACGCGCTCGCCCGAGCGCAGCGAGATGTTCGATAGCGCGCGACTGCCGAAGTCGTAGTATTTGTGGAGTATAGGATAGGACACGGACGTTCTGCGGTGAGGAAGGTTCTGCGGAAAGGAAGCGGCGGAGTTTACTCCGCCGCCTGCATGTCGGGCGTCTCGAGGAAGCCGCCCGACTGCCGCCGCCACAGCGCAGCGTAGTGGCCGCCGTGCGCCAGCAGTTCGGCATGCGTGCCCTGCTCGACGATGCGGCCGTGCTCGAGCACGATCAGCCGGTCCATGCGCGCGATGGTCGACAGCCGGTGTGCGATCGCGATCACCGTCTTGCCTTCCATCAGCGTGCCGAGCGATGACTGGATCGCCGCCTCGACCTCGCTGTCGAGCGCCGAGGTGGCCTCGTCGAGCACCAGGATCGGCGCGTCCTTGAGGATGACGCGCGCGATCGCGACGCGCTGGCGCTGGCCGCCCGACAGCTTCACGCCGCGTTCGCCGACCTGGGCGTCGTAGCCGTGGCGCTGCTTCCAGTCCTCGAGCTCGTGGATGAACTCGTCGGCATGGGCGAGCTTCGCCGCCTCAACGATTTCCGCGTCGGTCGCCTGCGGGCGGCCGTAGCGGATGTTGTCGCGGATCGAACGGTGCAGCAGTGACGTATCCTGCGTCACCATCGAGATCTGCGCCCGCAGGCTCTCCTGCGTGACGTGGGCGATGTCCTGGCCGTCGATCAGGATGCGGCCGCCTTCGAGGTCGAAGAACCGCAGCAGCAGGTTGACCAGCGTCGACTTGCCGGCGCCCGAACGGCCGATCAGGCCGATCTTTTCGCCGGGCTTCACGGTCAGCGTGAGCCCATCGATCACCGCGCGCGAACGCGGGCTGCCGTCCGCGCGGGCGAGTGCCTCGCGGCCATAGCCGAAGCGTATGTCATCGAACCGGATCTCGCCGCGTGCGACCACGAGGTCGGGCGCGTTCTCCCGGTCGGTCAGCGTGATCGGCCGCGCGATCGTCATCATGCCTTCCTGAATCACGCCGAGGTTTTCGAAGATCGAGGTGATCTGCCAGGCGACCCAGCCGGCGAAGTAGACGATCTGCCAGGCAAGCGGCAGCGCCAGCGCCACCGTGCCGACCTCGACCTTGCCCTGGCTCCAC
>JBFXFO010000241.1:0-3306 GCA_050178915.1 Rhizobiaceae bacterium
CTGATCGACCGCGACGAAGCCGGCTCGATGGAGAAGAAGAAGCCCGAGGGGTATTTCTGATGCTCCAGGCCGCTGCAAGGATGGACGACGAGCCGAATGTCATCGGCGAATACCTCGCCGCGCAGGAGCAGAAGTCGTTGCTGCGCTTCCTCACCTGCGGTTCGGTGGACGATGGCAAGTCGACGCTGATCGGCCGGCTGCTCTACGATACCAAGCTCCTGTTCGACGACCAGATCGCGGCGCTCGAGCGCGACTCGAAGAAGCACGGCACCAATGGCGACGACATCGACTTCGCACTGCTGGTTGACGGGCTGGAGGCCGAGCGCGAGCAGGGCATCACCATCGACGTCGCCTACCGCTTCTTTGCCACCGACAAGCGCAAGTTCATCGTCGCCGACACCCCCGGCCACGAGCAGTACACGCGCAACATGGCGACCGGTGCGTCGACCGCCGACGTCGCAGTCGTGCTCATCGACGCGCGCCAGGGCGTGCTGCCGCAGACGCGCCGGCACACGGTCATCGCCTCGCTGCTCGGCATCCGCCGCATCGTGCTGGCGGTCAACAAGATCGACCTTGTGCATTACGACCGCGCGGCCTTCGAGAAGATCGTCGCCGACTACATGGCGTTCGCCGGCCAGCTCGCCTTCGAGGGCATCGTCCCGATCCCGATGTCGGCGCGCCACGGCGACAACGTCACCCGCCGCTCCGACAACATGGCGTGGTACAAGGGCCCGACGCTGCTCCAGCACCTCGAGACCGTTCCTGTTGGCGAGGACGCATCGGCTGGACCGTTCCGCTTTCCAGTCCAGTATGTGACCCGCCCGAATCTCGATTTCCGCGGCTTCGCCGGCACTGTCGCGTCCGGCTCGATCGCCGCTGGCGAGGCCGTCGTGGTCGCCAAGTCGGGCCGCACGTCGCATGTGAAGCGCATCGTCACGCAGGATGGCGACCTCGACCGTGCCGTCGCCGGACAGGCCGTCACGCTGGTGCTGGAAGACGAGGTCGAGGTCTCGCGCGGCAACATGCTGGTCGCGCCCGAAGCGCGTCCGCTGGTCGCCGACCGCTTCGCCGCCAACCTCGTCTGGTTCGACGAGAGCGCGCTGGTGCCGGGTCGCGCCTATCTGCTGCGCACCGAGACCGATCAGGTCAACGTCACCGTGCCGGAACTGCGCCACCGGCTGAACGTCACCGAACTGACGCCCGAGCCCGCCGCCTCGCTCGCCATGAACGAGGTCGGCGCCGTCACGCTCTTCGCACAGCAGCCGGTCGTGTTCGACCCGTTTGCCCAGAACCCCGCCACGGGCGCATTCATCCTCATCGACCGCATCAGCAACGCCACCGTCGCCGCCGGCATGATCACCGGCGCGCTGCGCAGCGCCGCCGACATCCACTGGCAGGCGCTCGACGTCGACCGCGAGGCCCGCGCGGTGATGAAGAACCAGACGCCGCGTGTGCTCTGGTTCACCGGCCTATCCGGCTCCGGCAAGTCGACCATCGCCAATCTGCTGGAAAAGAAGCTGCATGCGGCCGGCCGCCACACCTTCCTGCTCGACGGCGACAATGTCCGTCATGGCCTGAACCGCGACCTCGGCTTCTCCGACGCCGACCGCGCCGAAAACATCCGCCGCGTCGCCGAGGTGGCGAAGCTGATGACCGAGGCCGGACTGATCGTGCTCGTCTCGTTCATCTCGCCCTTCCGGGCCGAGCGCGATCTGGCGCGCGGGCTGTTCGCCGAGGGCGAATTCGTAGAGGTCTTCGTCGATACGCCGCTGGACGAATGCCAGCGCCGTGACCCCAAGGGCCTCTACGCCAAGGTCGCGAGCGGCACGCTGAAGAATTTTACCGGCATCGATTCTCCTTATGAGCCGCCGGAAGCGCCGGAAATTCGCCTCGTCACCCTCGGCAAGAGCCCTGAGGAAATGATAGGGGCTCTGGAAGATTGGCTTCGCGAGCGCGACGGTGGAACCCAGCAATACGACAGCGGCGGCGGCATCTGACGACATCGCCATGCTGGCCGTCTGCGAGCGGCTGGCGCTCGAAGCGTCCCGCATCGTGCTCGACGTCTTCACCGCCGGCGCGGCGGTGGAGCACAAGCGCGACCATTCCCCCGTCACCGAGGCCGACCGTGCGAGCGAGCGCCTGATCGTCGCCGGGCTGCGCGAAGCGTTCCCGGCGATCCCCTGTGTCGCCGAGGAGGAGATTTCCGCCGGCCATGTCCCGGGCGATCTCGATGGTCAGTTCTTCCTCGTCGATCCGCTCGACGGCACCCGCGAGTTCATCAACCGGCACGCCGACTTCACCGTCAACATCGCGCTGGTGCGCGCCGGGGTGCCGGTGCTTGGCATCGTTGTCGCGCCGGTCAGCCAGACGCTCTACGCCGGCCGGCCGGGTGTGGCCGAGATCGTGGCACTCAACCCCGATTTTTCCGTGCGCAGCCGCCAGCGTATCGTGGCGCGGCCATGCGGCATGCCGCCAACCATCGTCGCCAGCCGCTCGCATCTGACCCCGGCGACGGAAGAATTCATCATGCGCTTCCCGGCGGCCGAGATCGCCTATGTCGGTTCGTCGCTGAAATTCTGCATGATCGCGGCCGGCGAGGCAGACCTCTATCCGCGCTTCAGCCGCACGATGGAGTGGGACACTGCGGCCGGCGACGCCGTTCTGCGCGCTGCCGGCGGTCACTGCGAGACGCCGAACGGCTTGCCGCTGCGCTACGGGAAGCGCAGGCAGGAGCACGACGTGGACTTCGCCAATCCGTCCTTCATCGCGCGCGGGCAGGGCGAGGCGCCGCGGCCGGCCTGAACGGGCTCAGCCGAGTTCACGCCGCCAGGGCGGGTTCGCCCCGGCGCGCGACACCGTCACGGCCGCCGCCTTCGCACCGAGCGTGAGCGCCGCGCGGATCGCTTCCTCGTCGAGTGCGGCGATCTTCGCCTTGGTCAGCTTGCCGGCATCGTGCAGCGCCGACAGCACGCCTGCGTTGAACGTATCGCCGGCGCCCACCGTGTCCACCACCGTGACTGCCGGCGGCTGCACCTTCACCGCATGATGCGCCGTGTAGCCCGTGGCGCCGTCACCACCGCGCGTGACGATCACCAGTTGGGGACCGCGTTCAAGCCACCGCCGCGCGACCTCTTCGCTCGTGCCCGTCTCGCCGAACCAGGCCAGGTCCTCGTCCGACAGTTTCACGATGTCGGCCATCGCCATCATGCGGCGCATGCGCTCGAGATGCTTGTTCCTGTCGGGGATGAAGCCCGGCCGGATGTTGGGATCGAGCATGGTGACGCGGCTGCCGTGCTCGCGCCGCAT
>JBFXFO010000242.1:0-3277 GCA_050178915.1 Rhizobiaceae bacterium
ACGCGCCGTCGGCGCGCCGGTCGCCAACATCTACACCGCCTATTCGAGCGAGCGCGACGCGCCCTACTGGAAAATCGACACGGTGGTGAGGGACTTCCATCACGGCAAGCCGGGCACCGAGCTCGATCCGCGCATCTACGACAAGGACTACGACGCGATCTTCTGCAAGACGGGCCCGTCCGTCTTCTTCCAGACCGCGGTGGTCCAGTATCTGATCAAGGAGCGGGTCGACACGGTGTTCGTGGTCGGCTGCATGACCTCGGGCTGCATCCGCGCCAGCGTCATCGACGCGTTCTCCTACGGCTTCCGCGTGATGGTGCCGGAACCCTGCTGCGGCGACGTGGACGAAGGCCCGCACAAGGACAATCTGCGCGACGTCGGCCGGCGCTATGCCGACATCCTCACGCTGGAAGAGTCGCTCGGCTACTTCAAGGGGCTGCGGGCGAACTAGTCTTCCGGTTCAGGCGAAGAGCCGCCCGAGAAAGCTCTGACGGCGCATACCAGCGCCGTTGGCCTCCACCGTGTTCTCGAGGAGGTCCAGAGTGCGGCTG
Organism: Rhizobiaceae bacterium; assembly: GCA_050178915.1. Classification (GTDB taxonomy): domain Bacteria; phylum Pseudomonadota; class Alphaproteobacteria; order Rhizobiales; family Rhizobiaceae; genus JBFXAF01. The sequence goes on from JBFXFO010000242.1 coordinate 552, forward strand.
AGCAGCTTGTCGCGGTCGCCGAGTTCCTGCTGCGTCGTCTGGCTGGCGCGGTAGGCCGTTTCCAGGGCCGAGAGCGAGCGCTCCAGCATGCGGTCGTATTGCGCCAGCGTGGCCTCGACGGCCGGGCCGACGCCACGGCTGTCGCCATTGCCGTCGCTGAAGCCGCGCGCCAGCATCGATTCCTGGTTGCGCAGGGACTGGTCGAGAAGGGTGAGCGCGCGGTCGAGCTGCGTCTCCAGCGCGGCGACGTCGCGGCTGCGCCGTTCGACGCTGGCCACCGCCTGCTCCAAGAGCATCAGCGTGCGGTCGAGCGCCTCGCTGATGGGGCGACCGTCGGCGCGGCTGTTCAGCCCGGCAAAGCCCGGCGCGGCGAACACCGCCTCGTAGCGCTCTATGATGCCAACCTGCCGTTCGATGATGCCGGCGAAGGAATCGACGGCCCGCTCGCGGTCGGCGAGCTGCGCGCGCAATGCGTCCAGCTCTTCGCGCAATGCGAAGGCGGGATCTGCTCCGCTCGCTTCCCCGGGGCGCATCAATACTGGAACTCCTGTCGCAACGGGCCGGTATCGCGGCCAAACACTTACGCCGCATCTGACCAACTGTGAACAATCATGGTTGACAAAGGGTAACCGTGCGCCACTTCCAGCGCGAAATCGTTGCCAAGCGGGCCGGGGCGGCGTAGAGTTTGTCCAGACAACTTTCGACAGGCTGAGAAGATTTCAGGAAAGGCCCGGCGCAATGGCGGACGCCGTCGACATCATCGAGGTTTCGGCCCGGGATGGCATCCAGAACGAGAAGAAGCTGCTCTCGACCGAGACGAAGCTCGAGCTGATCGCCCGCTCGGTCGCTGCGGGCGCGCACCGGCTGGAAGTGGCGAGCTACGTCAACCCGAAGCGCGTGCCGCAGATGGCCGATGCCGACGAGCTTGTGCCCCGGCTGCCGCGCGGCAACGGGGTCAGCCACATCGGCCTCGTCATGAACGAACGCGGCTTCGAGCGTGCGCGGTCGACCGGCATCGAGGAGATCAACTTCGTCGTCGTCTCGACCGAGACCTTCAACCGGCGCAACCAAGGCGTCTCCGTCGCCGAGACGCTGGCCGAATGGCCGCGCATCGCGAAACTGGCGCGCGACGCCGGCATCAAGGCCGGCGTGACGATGGGCGCGACGTTCGGCTGCCCGTTCGAGGGGGAAGTGCCGGTAGAGCGCACCATCTGGCTGGCCGAGCAGATCGCAAAGGAGGGTCCGCACGAGATCGCGCTGGCCGATACGATCGGCTGCGCCTCGCCCGCCGACATCAAGCGCAAGGTCGCAGCGGTGGCAAAGGCGATCGGAACGGCCACGCCGCTGCGCCTGCACCTGCACAACACGCGCAACACCGGGCTTGCCAATGCGGTGGCCGGCATCGAGGCCGGCGCGCTGCGGCTCGACGCGTCGATCGGCGGCATCGGAGGCTGCCCGTTCGCGCCCGCTGCGACCGGCAACATTCCGACCGAGGACCTTGCCTACATGCTCGACCGCATGGGCATCGAGACCGGGCTCGACCTCGACCGGCTGATCGAGACGGCACACTGGCTCGGCAGGGAACTGGAGATTTCGCCGCCCGGCATGCTGCAGCGCGCCGGACGTTTTCCGCCGGCGCCGCAGAGCCAGGCAACGGCAGCCGAATAGGAGGGGCAATTGGGCGACGACACGCAGATCTACCGCAACCAGGGTTTCGCGCAGTCGGCGGGCTGGGGCGTCGCCCCTGCCCTCGTGATCGTCGACTTCGTCGTCGGCTTCACCGACCCGGCGCATTTCGGCGGCGGCAACATCGCGCCGGCGATCGAAAAGACTGTCGGCCTGCTGGCGCATGCGCGCGCCATGCGCTGGCCGGTCGCGCATACACGCGTGGTCTACGCCGATGACGCCAGCGACGCCGGCGCCTTCACGCACAAGGTGCCAAGCCTGCTGAAGCTCACCGAGGACAGCCCGCTGTCGCAGATCGTCGACGAACTGAAGCCGGCGACAGGCGAATACATCGTCCGCAAGCGCCACCCGTCGGCCTTCTTCGGCACCGAACTCGCCGGCTGGCTGCACCATCGCGGCGTCGACACGGTTCTGATCGCCGGCTGCACGACGTCAGGCTGCGTGCGCGCCAGCGTCGTCGATTCCGTCAGCCACAGCTTCCGCACCATCGTGCTGACCGACTGCGTCGGCGACCGTGCGATCGGTCCGCATGAAGCCAACCTCTTCGACATGGCGCAGAAATACGCCGACCTGCGCACCGCAGACGAGGTGATGGGACATTACCGCGCGGCCAACGCCGCCTGACGCCAATCATTCCGCGCGGGAGGAGCGCGACATGCTGGACGTGCAACGCAAGAGCGAGCAGCAGACGCGGCCCGCGCCGGGAGAGATCGCCGGCAGGCTCGCCGACTTTGCGCACCACACGCGGGATAGCGACATTCCGGCGGCGGTGCGCAAGCGCGCCCTGCACCACGTGCTGGACGCCGTCGGCATCGCCATGGCGGTGTCGCGCTACGACTACGCGAAGAAGGCCGTCGACGGGCTGGCGCTGGTGTCCGGCGACGGCGATGTGCCTGTGCTCGGCTTCCCGAAACGCTGGGCGCCGCGCGACGCGGCGACGATCAACGGCCTGATCTGCCACGGGCTCGACTTCGACGACACGCACCTGCGCGGCGTCATCCATCCCACCGTGGCGCAGTTTCCCGCCGCGCTCTCCGCCG
>JBFXFO010000243.1:0-3275 GCA_050178915.1 Rhizobiaceae bacterium
ACGCCTGCAATGGCTGGACCTTCTGGCACTATGAGCGCAATGGCGGCCTGACGCAGATCGACGAACTGCGCCGCATCGTCCGCGTCGGCATGGAACGCGCCGGCGCGTAGAGAAAATCTCCGCCGCTTGTCTTTTGCGCCGCCCGCTGGTCAACATGACCGGCGCAGCGGAGGGCATGAGATTGCATCGATGGGTATGGTTGGTGGCACTGGCTGCGCTTGGCGCGTTGCCGTTTGCGGGTACCGCGCAGGCGGCATGTATCGATCTGTCGAAGGGTGCGCCGCTGCAGCTTGAAGGGCTGCTTGCCTATCACATCTTCCCGGGCCCGCCGGACTACGAGGATGTGAGTGCTGGCGACGAACCGGCACACGTCTACATCCTGCACCTCCGCGAGGCCCTGTGCGCGCAAGGCGACAATCTGATCGACCCGTCCACGCGCATCTCTCAGGTGCACTTGGTCTCGAGCGAAGAGACCCGGTCCCCCATGCGTTCGCTGATCGGTGCCGACGTCGTTGTAACGCTCGTTGACCCCTATGGTGCGCACACCGCCCATCACCGCGCGCCGCTGGTCGGCACCGTTTCGGCAATCGCGGGACGCTAGGCTACGCTGCCACTCCGGCAGCGTTCAGGTCACGCCGCAGCGTCTCCGCGTCGGTGAAAAGGACTGCCTGCCAGCCGGCATCCTTCGCGGCCTGCACATTCTTCGCGCTGTCGTCGATGAAGATCGTCGCCGCCGGCTCCAGTCCGAAATCTGCAGCGTGCTTGTCGTAGATGCGCCGGTCGGGCTTGATCAGCCCGACCTCGCCAGACACGGTCACGCCACGTGGCGCCGCAAGGAACGGAAACCGTTCGCGCGCCTCCTTGAACGTGTCCTTGGCCCAGTTGGTGAGCATGGTCACGTCCTCGCCGCGTTCGATCAGGCCGAGCATGATGGCGACGCTGTCATCATAGGCGTGCGGCACCATCATGTGCCAGTTGCGGCGGAAGCTGCGGATGTTCGCCTCGTGGCCGGGGTGGTCGGCGATCAGCAGCGCCTCGGCGTCTTCCCAGCTGCGTCCGCGGTCCTGCTCGATGTTCCAGTCCGTCGTGCAGACATTGTCGAAGAACCATTGGCGCTCGGCCGCGTCCGGGATCAGTTCCGCGAAGGCGAGGTCGGGGTCGTAATGGATCAGCACCTTGCCGATGTCGAAGACGATGTGGCGGATCATGATCTTTCCTGCGGTTTGCGAAGCTTCGCCGTGGCGCCCGGCATGGCAGCTTCGACGGCCTTCTTGATGACGGTCGGAAACGCCTCGCCGGCGATCTCGTGCTCGGCTGCCCAGCGCGTTCCGGGCGGCGCGCCGACCATGCCGACATCGGCGCGGTAGACGACCAGGTCGAGCGCGAAATGCGTGAACACATGCGCGATCTTGCCGGCGAGCTTCCAGTCGCCGGCAATCGGTGCGGCGGCAATGCTTGTGTCGCCGTCGAGGCGGGCAGTCCAGCCGCTTGTCGGCACCTCGGTCATGCCGCCGAGCAGCCCGGTTTCGGGCCGCTTGCGCACCAGCACCGCTCCGTCGGGCCGCACGGCAACGAAGGCCGCGCCACGCCGCGTCGGTTTCTCCGACTTTGGCGCCTTGCGCGGCAGCGGCTCGGGATCGCCGCTCGCGAGCCCGATGCAATCCTCGCTGACCGGGCAGACGAGGCAACTCGGCCGGCGCGGCGTGCAGATGGTGGAGCCGAGGTCCATCATCGCCTGCGCGAAGTCGCCGGCGCGCTTTGCCGGGGTGATCTGCTCCACAACGGCGCGGATTTCAGCCTTGGCCGCCGGCAGCGGCGTCTCGATGCAGGCATGACGGGCGACAACGCGCTCGACATTGCCGTCCACCACGGCGGAGGGCCGGTCGAAGGCAATCGCGGCGATGGCCGCCGCCGTGTACTGGCCGATGCCGGGCAGCTCGCGCAGCGCCGCTTCATCGTCGGGGAAGGTGCCGCCATGCCGCTCGGCAACGGCCTCGGCGCATCTTTTCAGGTTGCGGGCGCGTGAATAGTAGCCGAGTCCGGCCCAAGCCTTCATCACGTCGTCGCTCGCGGCTTGCGCCAGTGACGCAACGGTGGGCCAGCGCTGCACGAAATCGTGGAAATAGGGCTTCACGGCCTCCACAGTCGTCTGTTGCAGCATGACTTCCGACAGCCAGATGCGGTAGGGGTCGGGTCGATCGCCGCGCGCGTGCGCCGCCGGCGTGATCCGCCATGGCAGGTCGCGGTGATGGCGGTCGTACCAGCCGAGCATGCGGCTGGCGAAGGAGCCTCGGGTGCTCGTTTGCGCGCGCTCGTTTCGTTGTATCATGGCGTGGACGGACCGCAGATTGCGGCATTGGAGAGTGCAAGGCTCATGGCAGGGAAAGGCAGATACGGCAATCCCGTTCCCGTGAGCGACCTCGCCGGCGAGATCCTCGACCCGGTGCTGCGCAAGCGCGCCGGCATCTCGGTCAGCCTCGTCCAGTCATGGGAAGAGATCGTCGGCACACGGCTTGCCGCCAGCACCCGTCCTGAAAAGATCGCGTGGCCGCGCCGCATGCGCGACGACGATCCGTTCGAGCCGGCGGTGCTGCACATCGCCTGCGAAGGCGCTGCCGCGCTCACATTGCAGCACGAGGCAGGCGAGATCGTCGGCCGCGTCAACGCCTTCCTCGGCTTTGCCGCGGTCGGCCGCATCCGCATCGCGCAGAAGCCGGTAAGCCGCGACAGCCGCCCGCGCGAGCGGTCGCAGCGCGCCCTGCAACCTGCCGAAACGCAGCGCCTGGACGCCACCGTATCCGGCGTCGACGACCCCGGACTGCGCGCCGCCCTGCAGCGGCTTGGCGCGTCCGTTCTGCGCGCAAAGCGCTGAAACGCCGAATTGTCCTCGCGTGAAGTTGATCGCTCCGCTAGTGTCCGGGCGTTGGTCGGCGGCGCCAAATGCCTTAATCCGCGCCAACTCTAGCCGTCATGTGCCCGTTGGGGCACCATTTCAGAAGCCAAGGTGATTCAATGCTTCGTACGTACTCGCGCAGGTCGGTGATCTCCACGCTGCTGGCCGCGCCGGCCGCGGCCATGCTGCTGTCGTCCTGCAGCGAGAGCGGCGAGGCGCAGGCCGAGGATCCGGCGCCGGCCGATCCGGCGGCGCCTGCCCCTGCCGCATCGGCACCGCCCTCGCAGGGTTCGGTGGACGTTGCCGCCCTGATGCAACCCGGCCCGCTGCCCGAGAAGTCGATCGGCAAGGAGGACGCGCCGGTCACCATCGTCGAGTATGC
>JBFXFO010000244.1:0-3230 GCA_050178915.1 Rhizobiaceae bacterium
GAGGAATCGACCGCCTCGAAATCCGAACCCTTGATGCGCCGCAGTTCGTCATTCAGCTCGTCATTGTTCCAGCCGTCGTTCGGCGCGCCGCTCAGATACCAGGGCGACCCATTGTCGGCGAGGAACATGCCGTAGGTCTTGAGCGCCTTCAGGATTACCTGGTTCTGCGGCGAAAAGCCCGAGATGTCGAAGCCGGCCTTCAGGCGGAAGCGCTGGCCGAGAGGCGGCAGTGCCGGATCGTCATGCGGCGAAGCCTTGTGCCTCGCCGGCCAGACATAATCGGCGCGCGTCTTGCGCGCGGTGAAGCGCAGCGCATGCGCGATCTCGCCTGCCGCGACCTCCTCGTAGCGCACAAGACCCGGGAAGATCGGCAGACCGGCCGCGTCGGCACTGGTCCATCCATCGGTGCGCAGTTCGTGCCCTTCGAGGTCGAACTTCGCCGCACCGACCGCGCCCCAGCTGCCGTCTTCATTGGGCACGCCCTTGTAGAGCTCGAACAGCGTGCAGGAGCCCTCCTGCACGACAAGCACATGCCGGTCGTCACGCGAATCCGGCCCGCCTTCCACCGGTGCGTCGGCAGGGATGGGGTAGGGGCCGGCATCGCTCTCGTCCACGGCCGGCTCCTCGTCGTCGAAGGCGGTGAAACGGATCTCCACCTTGGGCTGCTTGAACGGAACGGTCACGAACGGGATCCCCATCGGCTGGCCTTCATAAAGACCGGCGCCGAAATCGGGTTTCAGCGAGGCGTCGGCTCCGATCGAGGCGACATAGGCGTCCGATGACGGATCGACCGGCAGCGTGTCGACCGGCACGTTCCAGATGTTGTCGGCAGGGAAGACCGGGCAGCCGGCGGCGGTGGGCGGCGCGGCAGGCGCCGCCGTCGACATCATGGCGGTCAGCAGCACAGTGGGGACGGCGAGGTGGCGCAAGGCGAAATCTCCGGCTGGCATTTCGGTCCCTTCGGAGAAACCATGCCATTCGCTGGTGCTGTTGTCCTCGGCCATTCGGTGGAGGCCGTGCAGGCGCGCTTCATCGTCGCCACGCCTCGCTCCCGCGATCTGGCCATTTGCGACGGGTGGGAAGCGGGGCGCGGGATCCGCACCTTGCTAGAGTGATAGGTGGCGCGTTTTCCGCGCCCCGCCGGTGTTCTGCCCTTCGGAGCGCGCCGGCCTCAGCCGGTTCTGTTGGCTCCGTCGGACCCGGACCTTCGCTGCTGAGCGCGAGCCCGCACCTCTGCGGGCCGATCCGGCACCGTCCCTGCCACGCTCGCCCGGTTCGCGACCCGCGTTCCCGTGCAGGAGATGGCACGAAGTATGGGGCAGGGGATGCCGGCGTGGAGAAAAGGACGGCGACAATCGCCCGGCACGTTGATTTCGTTCGGCGATTTCTGCGGGCGGCAGGATTATGTCCACGCCGCGGGGGCATGCCGATGTTTCCAGCTACGCCGCAACCTCGGCGATTGCGCGGAATCCCCACCGCAACGCTCGCGCGGTGCGTAAACCGTTCCGCAATCGTACTCTGCTAAGTCGCGAGCTGGAGGCTCAGCGACCATGCTCGACACCACCGCCGCGGGGAATGCCGTTTCAAGCGCGCCGCGCCTGACGATGGAGGAAACGCGCCAGGGAGCCTGGGCCGACGATGCGGCGATGAACGTCCTGCGCGGCTGGGTCGAATCCTACCTGATGCGCGGGCATGCCGATCTCGGGCGCACCGGCGCGGTCTGTCCCTTCACCAAGCAGGCGGCGAAGATCGACACGGTGAGGCTCGCCATCTCGCGCGCCGGCGCCGACGACGAGGAGGAAGCCTTCGCGCTGATCCGGCGCTGCTTCTCCGAACTGGAGCAGATTCCCTGCAAGCCGGGCATGGAGCTTTTCCGCACCATCATCGTCGGCTTTCCCGAATGCTCCGACGCGGCCGGCATGAAGATGCTGGAGCGTGTGCAGCGGCGGCACAAATTCTATTCGCTCTCGCGCTTCCGCATGATCGGCTACATGTTTGCGGGCTCCGAGGCCCCCGGCCTGTGGAACCAGGAGTTCCGGCCGCTGCGCGCGCCGCTGCCGGTGTTGGCGATCCGCCATCTGGTCGAACAGGACGCACCGTTCGCGGCGCGCCACAAGCTGCTGATGGCGCCCTATCTGCTGAAGTTCCGGCTGGCGGGTCTGAAACGCATCCTCGAATACAGGCGGCGCCCTTGAACGCGCACCCGCTGGCAATCCGGCCGGCTGCCGAAACGCCTGCCAGCGCGGCGATCTCGATCGGGATCGTGCGCGGCAGCGCCGGCTTCGACAGCCTGCGCGACGCCTGGGACGGGCTGTTCCATACCAGTGCCGCGCCGCACCAGCTTTTTCAGTCGCATGCGTTTCTTCGCACCTGGCAGGCAAGCCATCCGGATGCCGGCGAGACCATCATCGTGACAGCCACCAGCGGCGACCGGCTGGTCGCCGTGCTGCCGCTTGTCGAGCGGCGCAAATTCGGCGTGCGCCGGTTACGGCCGATGGGCCTGCCGGTGGCGCAGTTCAGCGACATGCTGGTCGACGCCGAGGCTCAGCCGGACGCGATCGAGCCCCTGTGGAATGCGGTGGCGGCGCTCGGCGCCGATCTGCTCGAACTGCCGCGCCTGCGCGCCGACTCCCCGCTCTGGCCGCTGCGAGAGGGCGCGATGGTGACGCAGGTCGCGACATCGCCTTTCGCCTGCCTGGCGCGGCGCGTTGAAGAAGACGGGCCGGGGCAGCAGGTGTACTCCCCGCGCGACCGCTCCAATCTCCGCCGCCGCGTGCGCCGGCTCGAGGAACTCGGCCGGGTCGAATGGAAGACCGCCACCCATGGCGACGAAGCCGTCGAACTGGCGCGCCAGGCGATCGCCATGAAGCGCCGCTCGCTCAAGGCCGCACGCGTCTTCGCCACGGCGCTCACCGCGCCGTCATTCGAGGGCTTCTTCCTGCGCGCGGCTGCCGACCCCGCATGCGGGCTGCTGGTCTCGGCCATCGAACTCGACGGCCGGCCGATCGCCATCGACCTCTCCTTCCTCAACAAGGGCGTCGGGTTCGGGCACGTGATGGCGATGGAGCCGCACGCGCGCAAGCAAGGTGTCGGCACCCTGCTCGTGCACCACGCCTTCGCCTCGGCGAAGCGGCAGGGCGCAGGCATGTTCGACCTGCTGTCGCCCGCCGATGCCTTCAAGATGCAGCATGCCGATGGCGTCACGCAGACGGAGAGCCGCGTCTACCCGT
>JBFXFO010000245.1:0-2962 GCA_050178915.1 Rhizobiaceae bacterium
ATGGTGGAGCCGATGTAGAACAGCGGGGCGATCTCGACCAGGCCGCCGATCGACACCACGATCAGGATGCCGATCAGGAGCACCAGGGAGTTCTTCTCGAAGAACGCGTGCGAAAGTTTCATGTGTGTCTGGTCTCCGTCACTCGGCAGGGGCGGCGACAACGCCGGCGCGCAGCTCGGGGGCGGCCGCGACGCGCGGCTGGTCCTTGATGTCCACGGGGGCATCGCCGCGCACGGTCTTCCACACGTTCCACGCCATCAGCAGCGAGCCCACGACGAACAGCGAGCCGCCCGCGGCGCGGATGATGTAGGGCCAGTGCATGGCCTCGACCGTCTCGACGAAGGAGTAGGTGAGGAAGCCCAGGTGATCGTAGGCGCGCCACATCAGGCCCTGCATGATCCCCGACACCCACATCGACGAGATGTAGAGAACGATGCCGATGGTGGCGATCCAGAAGTGCCATTCGACGAGGCGCAGCGAGTAGAGGCCCTCGCGCTTCCAGAGCCACGGCACCAGGCAGTAGATGGCGCCGAACGACACCATGCCGACCCAGCCGAGCGCTCCCGAGTGCACGTGCCCGATGGTCCAGTCCGTGTAGTGGCTGAGCGAGTTCACCGCCTTGATGGACATCAGCGGGCCCTCGAAGGTCGACATGCCGTAGAAGGCCACCGACACCACAAGCAGGCGGATGACGGGATCGGTGCGCAGCTTGTCCCAGGCGCCGGAGAGCGTCATCAGGCCGTTGATCATGCCGCCCCAGGAGGGCATCCACAGCATGATCGAGAACGTCATGCCGAGCGTCTGCGCCCAGTCGGGCAGCGCCGTGTAGTGGAGATGGTGCGGTCCGGCCCAGATGTAGAGGAAGATCAGGCTCCAGAAGTGCACGATGGAGAGGCGGTAGGAATAGACCGGCCGCTCCACCCGCTTCGGGATGAAGTAGTACATGATGCCGAGGAAGCCCGCGGTGAGGAAAAAGCCGACCGCGTTGTGGCCGTACCACCATTGCGTCATGGCGTCCTGCACGCCGGCGAAGAGCGGATAGCTCTTGGCGCCGAGCAGCGACACCGGAACCGCGAGGTTGTTGACGACGTGCAGCAGCGCGATGGTGACGATGAAGGCGAGGTAGAACCAGTTCGCCACGTAGATGTGCGGTTCCTTGCGCTTCCAGAGCGTGCCGAGGAACACGAGTAGGTAGGCGACCCAGACGATGGTGAGCCACAGGTCGACGTACCATTCGGGCTCGGCGTACTCCTTGCCCTGCGTCGAGCCCAAGAGGTAACCGGTCGCCGCGAGGACGATGAACACCTGGTAGCCGAAGACGACGAACCAGGGCGTCCAGTAGCCGGCGAGGCGCGCGCGGCTCGTGCGCTGCACGACATAGAGCGAGGTCGCGATCAGCACGTTGCCGCCGAAGGCGAAGATGACGGCGGAGGTATGCAACGGTCGCAGGCGGCCGAAGTTGGTCCACGGCAGGTCGAAATTCAGCACCGGGAAGGCGAGCTGCCAGGCGATGATGTCGCCGACGAGGAAGCCGGCCACGCCCCAGAACACGGCGGCCAGCGTCGCGAACTTGATGGGGCCGTCGAAATAGGCGCCCTGCTCAGCTTGGCCGCCCTCACGAGGGTTCGACATCACGTGGACGCAGGCGACGATGCTGGCCGCCGCGAAGACGAGGCCGTGGAAGCGGATCACCTCGTCGTGCCCCGCGAACCCGAGCAGCGCGCCGATGGCGACCCCGAGCGCGGCCGCGAGAAGTGCTCCCGCTCCCGAAAGCGCAATGACCTCTTCGCTGGTTGCCTTCATGGAGCCCCTCATGCCTGCGCCAAAGCTGTTGCGGCGAAACTGCGGGCGCCGGCCGCCCGGAGCCTTGATCGCGATCAACCTGCGACCAAACGGACGGTGCTAGCCAACAGGACGCACCACCAAGGGACGCCGGTCAGCCTCATGAGACCCCTTGCGCCACGCGCTCTCGCCGAACGGCATGCGGCCGCCGTACCGCGCTACACGAGCTATCCGACCGCACCCCATTTCACGGGCGCGATCGGCCCTCGCCAGGCCGCCGCCTGGATGTCGGCGCTCTCCGACGGTGCCGAGCTCTCGCTCTATGTGCACATCCCTTTCTGCCGCGCGTTGTGCTGGTACTGCGGATGCACGACCGCCGTCGCCAACGGACAAGGCCCGATCTCGGCGTTCCTCGCCTCCCTCGACAGCGAGATGGGGCATGCCGCATCGCTGCTGCCGGCGTCCTGCCGCGTCTCGCATCTGCATTGGGGCGGCGGATCGCCCAACATCCTGTCGCCCTCCGAAATCCGCAATCTTGCGGCGCGGACATACGACCTCTTCCATGTCGCGGACGGCGCCGAGTTCGCGGTCGAGATCGACCCGCGGTTCATGGACGCCGAGCGGGCCAATGCCTTCGCCGACGCCGGCGTCAACCGCGTGTCGCTCGGTGTGCAGGACTTCGATCCCAAGGTGCAGGCGGCCATCAACCGTCATCAGTCCTACGAGCAGACGTCGCAGGTGGTGGCGCTCCTCTGCGAGGCCGGCATCCCAGCGCTCAACATCGATCTCGTGTACGGCCTCCCCGGGCAGACCGCGGCGAGCGTCGCCGCCACCGTGGACAAGGTGCTGGCGCTCGACCCGGACCGCGTCGCGGTGTTCGGCTATGCGCACCTCCCGGAGAAGATCCGCCACCAGCAGCTGATCGACAGTGCGATGCTGGCCGGGCCCGGCGACCGGCTCGGGCAAGCCAACCGCATCGCCCGCAAGCTCGTGGCGGCGGGCTATGTGCGGGTGGGGCTCGACCACTTCGCCAAGCCCAATGATCCATTGGCCGCTGGAACGGTGCGCCGCAACTTCCAGGGCTACACGACCGATCGCTCCGATACGCTGATCGGCTTCGGGGCTTCCGCGATCAGCCGCTTTGCGCAGGGCTACGCGCAGAACGCGGTGCGCTTCCTCG
>JBFXFO010000246.1:0-2919 GCA_050178915.1 Rhizobiaceae bacterium
CCGGCCCGACCAACATCCTGGCGGGCTCGATCACCACGTTCAGCGCCGGCGACAACGCCATCGGCGGCCAGTCGGACGTCACCATCGCTTCCGGCGCCGTGCTCGCGCTGATCACCGCCGCCTTCCAGGCGCTGCCCGGGCAGACTTTCACCGTCAACGGCGCGCGTCCCGCCCGCAATTCGGCGCTGCTCGACCTCGGCATCGAGGCCAGCTCGACAATGGATTCGCCGCCAAGCTCAGCTTCAACGGCGAGTTCTCGCGCAACGTCTCCAGCTTCGGCGCGTCCGCCAGGCTGAGCTACCGCTGGTAGGCTGCCGTGCGATGACTGTCAGGCGTGGTGGCCTCCGCCACCATTCTTGCCCACAAGGGATTTGAGTTCGCCTTGCAAGGTGTCGATGCAGTCGGCGGCCTGCGAAGGCAGGACACAGATCTCGTCAGCCGTGAACTCTGCCAGATTTTCGGATGCCTAGGACAATGCGTCGGCGATGTCGGCAACAGCTTCATCATTTTCCATCACGGCCTCCGATAGGGGGGACCAGATCAACAAGCCTGACGGGGAACTGTTCCAGCGGGGCCAGCTTCTTCGCGGTGGCGCGCGAACGGCTGCCGCCCGCAAGCAATGCCTGCCGCGGTCTCTCCGCCATCGTCTCCCGAAGCGGATCCGCGCGGTGACGCGGCCCGCATGATGGCGGTCGGGCCAGGGACCGGCTTGCGCCGCGGCCCGCATCGGTTAAGCGTGCTGCAACAGAAGCGGGGAGGCCGACCATGTCGCTCAAGGGCAAAACGCTGTTCATTTCGGGCGGATCGCGCGGCATCGGGCTGGCGATCGCGCGGCGCGCTGCGCGCGACGGCGCCAATGTGACGATTGCCGCCAAGACGGCGGAACCGCACCCGAAGCTGCCCGGCACGATCTACTCGGCCGTCGAGGAGATCGACGCGGCCGGCGGCAAGGGCCTGCCGGTGATCTGCGATATCCGCGAGGAAGCGCAGGTGGCGGAAGCGGTGGAGAAAACCGTCGCCAGGTTCGGCGGCATCGACATCTGCGTGAACAATGCGAGCGCCATCCAGCTGACCGGCACGCTGGCCACCGACATGAAGCGCTACGATTTGATGCACCAGATCAACACGCGCGGCACGTTCCTCGTGTCGAAGACGTGCATCCCGCACCTGAAGAAGGCGGACAACCCGCATATCCTCAACCTGGCGCCGCCGCTCGACATGGCAGCGAAGTGGTTCAAGAACCACGTCGCCTACACGATGGCGAAGTTCGGCATGTCGATGTGCACGCTCGGCATGAGCGCCGAGTTCGCGCGCGACGGCATCGCGGTGAACTCGCTCTGGCCGCTGACGGCGATCGACACGGCGGCGGTGCGCAACCTGCTCGGCGGCGAGGCGGTGGCCGCGGTCAGCCGCTCGCCGGAGATCATGGCCGATGCGGCGCATGCCATCCTGACCAGGCCGTCGCGCGAGACGACCGGGCAGTTCTTCATCGACGAACTGGTGCTGCGCGAGGCCGGGGTGACCGACTTCGACGGCTACGCGCCCGGCGCCAAGGGGCCGCTCGCCGGCGACTTCTTCGTGCCGGACGAGGTGTTCGCGCAGACGCCGACGAAGGTGCGGACGCTCGGCTGATCGCGCCGCGTCAGAGGCTCGGGCCCGGATCGTCCGGCTTCGCCCTGCTGCCCTTGGCCATTCCGGTAAGGCGATCGATGTAGGCGAGCAGCAGCGCCGACACCACGAAGGCGAGGTGCACGATGGTCAGCCACATGATCGATTCGGTGGTGTACTGCGCGTAGTTCAGGAACACCTGCAGCAGGTGGATCGAGGAGATCGCCACGATCGTCGAGGCGACCTTGATCTTCAGCGATCCGACGTCGATCGTCCCCAGCCAGTGGACCTCGCCGTCGTGGTCGTCGAAACGGCTGACGAAGTTCTCGTAGCCGGAGATGATGACCATCACGACGAGGCTGGCGACCAGCGCGGCGTCGATCAGGCCGAGCATCAGCAGGATGGCGTCGGTGTCACCCAGCGTGAGGATCTGCGTCACGAACTCGTAGAGCTTCTTGGCGAAGGACAGCGCGTAGACGGCGAGTGCGAGGCCGAGGCCGAGATAGAAGATCACCAGCAGCCAGCGCGAGGCGAGGATGATCGATTCGATGGCGAGTTCGAGGCGTTTCATGAGGGTTTCCGGTTTTCGGCTTTTTCAGCCGGGCCGCGGCGGTTTGCAAGAGGGGCAATGAACGGGAAATGCCCGGACCTCGCGGTCCGGGCATTTCATGCTGCCTTGCGGCAACCGTCAGTTGGCGTCGGCGACCGGCGCGACCAGAGCGGTGACGCGGCGGACCGAAACGCGGCGGTTCGCCTGCTCCGGCTTTTCCGTGCGCACCTTGAGGTAGCGCTCGCCATAGCCCTGGGTGGCCAGATTTTCCGGCGGGACACCGAACACGTCGGTGAGGGCCGAAGCGACCGCCTCGGCGCGACGGTCCGACAGATCGAGGTTGGCGAGGTTCGAGCCGACCGCGTCAGTATGGCCTTCGATCAGGAAGGTTTCCGCCGGGTTCTTGTCGAGCAGCTTCAGCATGCCATCGGCGATGCCCTGCAGCTTCTCGACCTCATCCTCCGCGATGCTCGCCTTGCCGAACTCGAAGGTGATCGTATCGAGATCGATGCGGCGCGTCTTGTCGCGAACGCGGGCCGAACGCTTCACCTCGTCGATCGAGTAAAGGCGCTCGACGCGTTCCACCGGCGGACGGTCGAGGAAGGAATAGTACTCGTCCTCGTCGTCGATGCTGCGGGCGTCGAGAATGTAGTCCTCGACCGGAATGGTCAGGCGCATGGGCGGCAGGTCGCGGCCGGGGTCGCGGAAGCCGCGGTCGTAATTCTGCTCATCGACGTAGACCAGCACGTATTCGCGGCCAT
>JBFXFO010000247.1:0-2885 GCA_050178915.1 Rhizobiaceae bacterium
CGAATGACGCTGTCATTGCTGCCGTGTCGTTGCTGGAGACCATTGCCTCTCGTGGCAGGCAGGCGCGCGCGCGGGATCTGAGCGCGGACGAACTGCCGGCGATGCTGCGGCCATGTGCTACGGCCGCCCTACCCACGCCTGACCGCGTGGAGCTGTCACGGACGATCCTCGCTCTCGGGTCGGGCCAGTTCGCTGCACGCACCGCCCTGCCCTTCGGCAAGGTCCACGCTCGCGATCTCATCGGCTTCATCAGTGACGTCGATGCAACCGATGTTCGTCTTGCCCCACACCACTCGCTGCTGCTGCTCTGCGGAGCTCGGGCTTGCGCCGACGCGGCCCTCGCCGTCGCCCGCAAGCACGCCTTCGTAGTCGATGCCGACGATCCGCGCCGGGCTGTTTCAGCCTGTGCCGGCGCGCCTTCCTGTGCCTCGGCGTACATCCCGGCGCGGCAGATCGGGGCGCTGGTGGCCGGCCGCCTGCCCGGCTCGATCCACGTCTCCGGCTGCGCCAAGGGCTGCGCGCACCCGTCGCCGGCGGATTTCGTGCTGACCGGCACGGCGACCGGACTGGCAATCATCCGCAACGGTCGCGCCGGCGATGCGCCGCAGGCTGTCGTCGGTGGGCTCGAAGCGGCGCTTTCGCGCCTGCAAGGACAGGCCGCATGAGTGCACACGACTACATTCGCGACGGCGACACGATCTACGAACGCTCCTTCGCGATCATCCGCGCCGAGACCGACCTGTCGCGTTTCAGCGTCGATGAGGCCGACGTCGCAGTACGCATGATCCATGCCTGCGGACTCGTCGAAGCTGCGCAGCATTTCGTCTTCTCACCCGACTTCGTCAGCTCGGCCAGGACGGCTCTGCAGGCCGGCGCTCCGATCTTCTGCGATGCCGAGATGGTGGCCCACGGTGTGACCCGTGCGCGGCTCCCCGCCAACAACGATGTCATCTGCACGCTGCGTGATCCGCGCACGCCGGAGATGGCAAAGAAGCTCGGGAACACACGCTCTGCGGCGGCGCTGGAGCTGTGGCGCGACCGCTTGCACGGCTCAATCGTTGCGATAGGAAATGCACCTACTGCATTGTTTTATCTTTTGGATATGATCTCATCAGGCGCCCCGCGTCCGGCCGCCATCGTCGGCATGCCGGTCGGTTTCGTGGGCGCGGCGGAATCGAAGGATGCGCTTGCCGCGAGCAATTTTGGCATTCCTTTCGCCATCGTGCGCGGCCGTATGGGTGGTAGCGCGATGACCGCCGCCGCGCTCAATTCGCTGGCGAGGCCAGGCCTGTGACCCCTCCCGCGACCGGTAAGCTTTATGGCGTCGGCACCGGGCCGGGCGATCCGGAACTGCTGACGCTCAAAGCCGCCCGCGTGCTGTCGGAAGCGCATGTCGTGGCGCATTTCGCCAAGGCCGGAAATGCCAGCAATGCACGCCGCATCGTCGAGGCGCATGCGCGGCCGGACTGGATCGAGCTGCCGCTGCTCTACCCGGTCACCACCGAGGTCGAGCGCCATCACGACGATTATCGCGGTCCCATCGCCGGCTTCTACGAGACGTCGGCCGCGCGCCTGGCGGAGCATCTCGATCAGGGTCGCACCGTCGCGGTGCTGTCCGAGGGCGACCCGCTCTTCTACGGTTCCTACATGCACCTGCATGTCCGCTTGGCGCACCGCTACCCGACCGAGGTGATCGCTGGTGTGACGGCGATGTCCGGCTGCTGGTCGCAGGCCGGCGTTCCGATCACACAGGGCGACGACGTGCTGTCGGTGCTGCCGGGCACGCTGGACGAGGACGAGCTGGTGCGTCGTCTCTCCGACAGCCAGGCGGCGGTGATCATGAAGGTGGGCCGCAACCTCGCCAAGATCCGGCGCGCCCTTGTCCGCGCCGGAAAGCTCGAACTGGCGACCTATGTCGAGCGCGGCACCATGCCGAACACGCAGACCGCGCGGCTCGCCGACAAGGCTGACGACACCGCGCCTTACTTCGCCATCGTGCTCGTCCCCGGCTGGAGTGAACGCCGGTGAGCGGCCGGCTGTTCGTCATCGGCACCGGGCCGGGCTCGCCTGAGCAGATGACGCCGGAGGCGCTCTCTGCGGCCGCGTCGGCGCAGGAGTTCTTCGGCTACGGCCCTTATCTCGACCGGCTGACGCTGCGCCCCGATCAGAAGCGTATCGCTTCCGACAACCGCGAGGAGCTTTCCCGCGCCCGGGCAGCGCTGGAGCGCGCGGCGGCAGGCGTTGCGGTTGCCGTCGTCTCGGGCGGCGACCCAGGCGTCTTCGCCATGGCCGCCGCGATGTGCGAGGCGATTGAGGCCGGCCCGCCCGAATGGCGCGGCATTGAGATGACGATCGTACCGGGCGTCACCGCGATGCTGGCAGTGGCGGCGCGTGCTGGTGCCCCGCTCGGGCATGATTTCTGCGCCATCTCGCTCTCCGACAATCTCAAGCCATGGCCGCTGATCGAGAAGCGTCTCGACCTCGCCGCGCAGGCCGGTTTCGTGATCGCGCTCTACAATCCGATCAGCAAGGCGCGGCCGTGGCAGCTCGCCAGCGCGTTCGAGCGACTTGCGAAAATCCTGCCCGCCGCGACGCCGGTCATCTTCGGACGCGCAGCCGGGCGTCCCGACGAACGCATGGAGATCGCACGGCTTGGCCATGCCGATGCCAGCCGGGCCGACATGGCAACCTGCGTGATCATCGGTTCAGCCGAGACGCGCGTGATCGAGCGACCGGGCATGCAGCCGCTGGTCTACTCGCCGCGCTATGCCCGGGAGAGCAGTTGATGGATGCGCCGTTCGGCAGCGTCCACGCTCGCCACCGCATCGACGAGCGGCAGGTTCGGCCGTTCGAGCATCAAGACCTCGATGCCGAGGTCGCGGGCG